>NZ_JAPUED010000144.1:0-6503 GCF_027492755.1 Micropruina sp.
TGATCGAACTGCAGATGGAAGGAGCCGTCGGCTGATGGCCGCACCCGTGATGGAGGCCGTGGAGGCCATCGAGTCGCACCTGCATCCCACCCCGTCGTGGGAGCTCGCCGACCACCCGCTGCCCAGTGGACGCGAGGAGGTGTGGCGGTTCAGCCCGCTGCGCGCCATGCGCGGCCTGCTGGCCGACGGCGGCCCGACCGGCGAGAACCTGGAGTGGGTGACCGACCTGCCCGCGGGGGTGTCCTTCGACCCGATCAGCCTGGCGGAGGCCCGTGAGCTGGCCGTCGAGGCCCCGATCGACCGGGTGTCGGCGCTGGCCGCGGCCAACGCCTCCTACGCCGCGCGGCTCACCGTGCCCGCCGGCCTGGAGCTGACCGACCCGATCGTGGTCAACGGCGCCGGCATCGCCGGCTCGTCGGTGGCCGAGCACCTGGTGATCACCGTCGGCGCCTACGCCAAGGCGACCATCGTGCTGCGCTACACCGGCACCGCCACCCTGGCCGACAAGACCGACCTGATCGTCGGCGACGGCGCCCAGGTCAACTTCGTCTCGATCCAGGACTGGGACGCCGAGGCCGTCCACGGCGGCCACCACAGCGTGCTGGTCGGCCGGGACGCCCAGGTGCGCACGGTGACCGTGAGCCTGGGCGGCAAGGTCGTCCGGCTGGCCGAGACCGCCAAGTTCGCCGGCCCGGGCGGCTCGCTGGAGCAGTTCGGCCTCTACTTCGTGGACGCCGGCCAGCACATCGAGCACCGGCTCTTCGTCGACCACAACGCCCCGCACACCCACAGCAACGTCGACTACCGCGGCGCCCTGCAGGGCGAGGGCGCACGGGCGGTGTGGATCGGCGACGTGCTGATCCGCAAGGTGGCCGAGAAGATCTCCACCTACGAGTCGAACAAGAACCTGGTGCTCACCGACGGCTGCCGTGCCGACTCGGTGCCGAACCTGGAGATCGAGACCGGCGAGATCGAGGGTGCCGGGCACTCCTCGACCACCGGCCGGTTCGACGACGAGCAGCTGTTCTACCTGCGCTCGCGCGGCATTCCCGAGGCCGAGGCCCGCCGTCTGGTGGTGCGCGGCTTCTTCGCCGACATCGTCCGCCGGATCGGCGTGCCCGAGGTCGAGGAGCACATGATGGCGGCCGTGGAGCGCGAGCTCTCGGTCACCATGGGGGCCTACGCATGACCTTTCGGCATGCCGCCACCATCGATGAGATCCCCGTCGGTTCCGTCATCGCGGTCGACCTCGGCGGCGACGCCGAGGTGGCCGTGGTGAACACCGACGAGGGCGTCTTCGCGATCCAGGACGTCTGCAGTCATGCCGAGGTCCCGCTCAGCGAGGGTGACGTCGACGGCTGCACGCTGGAGTGCTACATGCACGGTTCCCGCTTCGACCTGCGCACCGGCGTCCCGCTGGAGCTGCCTGCCACCGCACCCGTGCCCGTCTATCCCGTGCGGCTGGACGGCACCGACATCTACGTCGACATCGACAACCCGATCAATCAGGAGAACTGAAACCGAATGTCCACTCTGTCCATCACCGATCTGCGCGTCGACGTCCAGACCGAAACCGGCCCCAAGGAGATCCTCAAGGGGGTCAACCTCACCGTTCGTTCCGGCGAGGTGCACGCCATCATGGGCCCGAACGGCTCCGGCAAGTCGACCCTGGCCTACGCCATCGCGGGTCATCCGAAGTACACCATCACCGGCGGCTCGGTGAAGCTCGACGACGTCGAGCTGACCGAGCTCACCGTCGACGAGCGGGCCCGCGCCGGCCTGTTCCTGGCCATGCAGTACCCGATCGAGGTGCCCGGCGTCTCGGTGACCAACTTCCTGCGCACCGCCAAGACCGCCCTGGACGGCGAGGCGCCCAAGGTGCGCACCTGGGTCAAGGACGTCAACGCCGCACTCGACCGGCTCGGCCTCGACCAGACCTTCGCGGCCCGTTCCCTCAACGAGGGCTTCTCCGGCGGTGAGAAGAAGCGCAACGAGATCGTCCAGCTGGAGCTGCTCAACCCCGGTTTCGCGATCCTGGACGAGACCGACTCCGGCCTCGACATCGACGCGCTGCGGATCGTCTCCGAGGGGGTCAACCGGTACCACGCCCAGGGCGACCGCGGCGTGCTGCTGATCACCCACTACACGCGGATCCTGAACTACATCAAGCCCGACTTCGTGCACGTCTTCGTGGACGGCCGGATCGCCGAGGAGGGCGGCCCCGAGCTGGCCGAGAACCTCGAGGTCGAGGGCTACGAGCGGTTCGTCAAGGCCGCGGCCGCCGCCAACTGAGGCGACTCGGCGCAGTGCCGAGACAGGAGAGAGTCGTGAGCTACGACGTCGAACTGATTCGCGGAGACTTCCCCATCCTGGACCGTCGGGTGGGGGAGTATCCGCTGGCCTACCTCGACTCGGCCAACACCTCGCAGAAACCGCAGGTGGTGATCGACGCGCTGGTCGACCACTACGAGCGGCACAACGCGAACGTGGCCCGGGCCATGCACGTGCTGGGTGCCGAGGCGTCCGCCGCGTACGAGGGCGGCCGCGAGAAGGTGGCCGCCTTCATCGGCGCGGCGCGCGCCGAAGAGGTGGTGTTCACCAAGAACGCCTCCGAGGCGCTCAACCTGGCCGCCCACTCGCTGGGTGCCGGGTTGAAGCCCGGTGACGAGGTGGTCATCTCGGTGATGGAGCACCACTCCAACATCGTGCCCTGGCAGCTGCTCTGTGCCCGTACCGGGGCGACGCTGCGCTGGTTCGACATCACCGAGGACGGACGGCTCGACCTGGCCAAGGCGTCCGCCGAGAACCTGATCAACGGCAACACCAGGATCGTCTCGCTGACCTGGGCCTCGAACGTGCTGGGCACCATCAACCCGATCAGCCAGATCGCCGCGCAGGCGCACGCCGTCGGCGCGGTGATGGTGGTGGACGGCTCGCAGGCGGTGCCACAGCTCACCACGTCGGTGGCCGAACTGGGCGCCGACCTGGTCGCCTTCACCGGGCACAAGATGGTCGGGCCGACCGGCATCGGGGCGCTGTGGGGCCGCTACGACCTGCTCGCCGAGATGCCGCCGTTCCTCGGCGGCGGCGAGATGATCGAGATCGTGAAGATGACCGGCTCGACCTACGCCCCGCCGCCGTATCGATTCGAGGCCGGCACCCCGCCGATCGCCGAAGCGGTGGCGCTGGGTGTCGCCGCCGACTACCTGCACGAACTCGGCATGGCCGACGTGGCTGCGCATGAGCGCGACATCACCGGCTACGCGCTGGAGTCACTGGGCCAGATCGAAGGGGTGCGCATCCTCGGCACCACCTCCATCGGTCCGGAGGGACGCGGGGGAGCGGTCTCGTTCACCCTGCGCACCGCCGACGGGCTGGACATCCATCCGCACGACGTGATGACGTTCCTCGATTCGCGCGGCGTCGCCGTCCGGGGTGGCCACCACTGCGCCCGCCCGCTGCACGAGCGGCTGGGAATAACCGCCTCCACCCGGGCGTCGTTCTACCTGTACACCCTGCGGTCCGAGATCGACCAGCTGGTCGACGCGCTGGACTACACCAGGGACTTCTTCGGGAGGGTGGCGTGAGCGTCGAGGCGATGTACCAGGAGATCATCCTGGACCACTACCGCGAGAAGCATCACAGCGGCCTGCGTGAGCCGTACGGGGCGCAGGTGACGCACGTCAACCCGTCCTGCGGCGACGAGGTGATGCTGCGGGTCGCGCTGGACGGCGACCGGATCACCGATGTCTCCTACGAGGGCGTCGGCTGCTCGATCTCGCAGGCGTCCACCTCGGTGATGTCCGACCTGGTGATCGGCCGCACCGTCGACGAAGCCCTGGCGTTGCACGAGGACTTCACCGAGATGATGCACAGCCGCGGCGAGATGGAACCCGACGAGGACCGCCTCGAGGACGCGATCGCGTTCATCGGGGTGGCCAAGTTCCCTGCCCGAGTGAAATGTGCCCTGCTGGGCTGGTCGGCGTTCAAGGACGCCGCCGCTCAGGCGTTGGCGAACGAAAAGGAGTCACGATGACCGAAATGCGTCCGTCCGACCTGGTGGACGACACCTTCCCGGACAGCACCGCGCCCCCGTCGGCCCGTCCGAGCTTGGAGGACCTGACCGAGGCGATGCGCGATGTGGTCGACCCCGAGCTGATGGTGAACGTGGTCGATCTGGGGCTGGTGTACGGCATCCACCTCGACGACGACAACAACTGCACCATCGACATGACGCTCACCTCGCCCACCTGCCCGCTCACCGACCGGCTCGAGTTCGACACCGAGATGGCGCTCGACGGACTGGTGAACTCGGTGGCGATCAACTGGGTGTGGCTGCCGCCGTGGACCCTGGAGAACATCACCGAAGAAGGACGCGAGCAGCTGCGCGCGATCGGCTACAACGTCTGAGCTCGTCGCTGGTCGAGCTTGTCGGGGCCTCGAGCCCGGTGGACTTCTTAGGGAAGTGCTGATCATGCACGTCATCTCGGGCTGCGACCCGGGATCTCCGGCGGGAGAGATCTCGGCTCAAGTTCCGGGATGACGATGGAGGGCTTGGACGAGCCCATCCCTGAGCGACGTATCAGCCCTGGCCCGCTGACCCTCTAATCTGATATCAATTAGATATCGGATTAGAGGAGGTGTCGGCGATGCGTGAACATGACGAAGACCCGATGATGGGTAGGGGTGAACAGGCGGCTCCGGACGTCGAGCCCGCCGGGGTGCCGGTCGGGCACGCCGGGGCGCGGGTCGATGTGGCTGAGCGGCGCGCCTGGTCGGTCAACGGGCTGATCGGGCTGGCCGTGGTGCTGGCCCTGGTCCTGGGCGGGGCGTTCTCTGCGATGACCGTCGGCTGGGCACTGGCCGAGGAGCGGGAGAACCCGGGCGGCGTGATCCTCGCCGTTCTGCTCTGGTTCCTGGCCTCGGTACTGGGCAGCGCGCTCACGGTCGTCGGGCCGGGCGAGACCCGGGTGGTGCAGTTGTTCGGACGCTACATCGGCACCCTGCGTTCCGACGGCCTGCAGATGACGCTGCCGCTGGTCACCCGGCGCAAGGTGTCGGTGAAGGTGCGCAACTTCGAAACCAACGAACTCAAGGTCAACGACGCCGACGGCAACCCGGTGAACATCGCCGGCATCATCGTCTGGCAGGTGGCGGACACGGCCAAGGCGGTCTTCGCGGTCGAGGAGTTCACCGCCTTCGTCGCCGTCCAGTCCGAGGCGGCGCTGCGGCACGTGGCCAGCAGCCACCCCTACGACAACGCCGCGCCCGGTGAGGAGTCGTTGCGCGGTTCCACCGACGTGGTCGCCAAGGAACTGGCCGAAGAGGTGGCGGCGCGGATCGCGATCGCCGGCCTCGAGGTCGTCGAGGCCCGGATCTCCAGCCTGGCCTACGCCCCGGAGATCGCCCACGCGATGTTGCAGCGGCAGCAGGCGGCGGCGGTGGTCGCGGCCCGCGAGCAGATCGTCGAGGGCGCGGTCAGCATGGTGCAGGGCGCGCTGCGGCAGCTGGAGATGCAGGACGTCGTGGCGCTGGACGAGGAGCGCAAGGCCGCGATGGTCTCCAACCTGCTGGTGGTGTTGTGCGGCTCGAGTTCGGCCACCCCCGTGGTGAATGCCGGATCGCTGTATACCTGAGGCGATGTCCGAGCCGACCGACGAGACCGCGTCAGCGGGCGGCCGCAGCAGGCGGGCGGAGCGGAAGCCCGTCCTGTTGCGGCTGGACCCTGCCGTGCACGAGGCCCTCGCCCGGTGGGCGGCCGACGATCTGCGCTCGCTGAACGCCCACGTCGAGATGCTGCTCCGCGAGGCGCTGAAGCGGAGCGGACGGCTGCCCCGCGACGCCGGACCGTTGCCGCGCCGCGGGCGGCCTGTCAAGGAGGATTGACCCTCCCGATCAGCCCGCTGAGCGGGATGGCCCCTGGGGAAGGAAGGGCCTGGTGGCCTACGATCTCGGCTGTGGATGATGTGCGTTGGTTGTCCCAGGATGAGCAAGCCCTGTGGCAGAACTTCATCCTGGCGCAGCAGGACCTCGATCGGGTGATCTCGGCCGACCTCGCCGGCTGTGCCCTCTCGCATGCCGACTATGCGGTACTGGTCGGTTTGAGCGGCGGCGACGGCAGCGGCGTCCGGGTCGGTCGGCTGCGGGAATGGATCGGCTGGGAGAGCAGCCGGCTGGCGCACCAGTTGCGCCGGATGGAGAGCCGTGGACTGGTCACCCGCAGCCCGGCCGCCGACGACGGACGCGGCACCCTGGTGGCGATCACCGAAGAAGGGATGTCCCGCATCCAAGGGGCGGCCCCCGGCCATGTCCGCACCGTGCGCGCCAACTTCCTCGACCTGATGACCCCCGACGAGCAAGCCGTGCTGCGCACCGTGTTCGAGCGGGTCGCGCGGACCATCACCCCGGACCGCCCACCGCTGTCCGGCCTGTCCTGAACCCCGGCCCTACGCGGCCGCCCGGCCCTACCCGTTAGCGCCGGTTCTTCCCCCGCCCGGCTCTTC
>NZ_JAPUED010000144.1:6603-9472 GCF_027492755.1 Micropruina sp.
CCGGCTCTAGGAGATCCCGGGGCGAGCCCGGGATGACGAAGGGTCGCGCCCCGGATGACGAAGAACCGCTCCGCAATTGTGCGTAGCGGTCGGCCGAAGTGAATCGTTGACCCGGGACACAGCAGGCACACAGGATGACGACGGGGCCTGGAGGAGGCTCAACGGGCGGCCGGCGTGACGGGGGGACTCCGCCGCCGCGCGTCCGATTCGCTCGGATCAGCCGGGCATGAAGGGGGAGACATGCGCACCCGTACGTTCGTGATGGCCGTCGGCGGTGTGTCGGCGAGTCTGCTGCTGGTGGTCCCGGGCGTCGCGACCGCCGGACCTGAGCCCGCCGCCAAGCCGGTGATCAAGTCGTCGGCGCTGGCCGCGCCGTTCAACCTCGACATCCGGGGGCGCACCGTCAGGGTCGCGGACGGCGGCCTCAACCTGGTCGGACGGCTGAAGAAGGACGGCTCGATCGCCACCATCGCCGCGAAACAGCCGGGGGCGTCCGGCGTCGCGACCTCTCGCAACGGCCGATGGCTCGCTTTCACCACCACGGTGACCAACGAGGAAACCTTCGAGAACACCGCGAGCGGTCTGCACCTGTGGGGTCCGATGGGCACCCGGATCTACGCCGACACCCATGCCTACGAGACCAAGTACAACCCGGACAAGGTCTATCGCTACGGGGTGAAGAACCCGAGCCAGTGTGTCTCGGACGCCCTCAAGGCCATGCAGTTCCCGGTCAGTTACAAAGGCGAGGTCGACTCCCACGCCTATTCGGTCGCTGCGTTGAAGAACCGCTGGGTGGTCGCCGACGCCGGCGCCAACGCGCTGTTCTCGGTGTCCTCGAGGGGCAAGGTGAGCACGCTCGCGGTCTTGCCGCCGCAGCCGTTCACCTTCGACAAGGCCAGCGCCGCGGCGCTGGGCCTGCCGGACTGCTTCCTGGGCGTCACCTACGCGTTCGAGTCGGTGCCGACCGATGTCGAGGTCGGCCGGGACGGCTACCTCTACGTCACCACCCTGCCGGGCGGCCCGGAAACCCCGGCGCTCGGTGCCCGGGGCAAGGTGTATCGGGTCAACCCGCGCAACGGCAGGGTGAGCGTGGTCGCGTCCGGCTTCCTGGGCGCCACCAACCTGGCGATCGGCAAGCGCGGTGAGCTGTATGTCGCGGAGTTCTTCGGTGGCAAGATCACCACGATCAGCCACGGCAAGCGCTCCACGCTGGTCTCGTTGCCCGGTGTCGTCGCCGTCGAGACCGGACCGGGCGGCAGCGTCTGGGCCGCCACCATGGGGGACCCGGACTCGCACGCACCCGGCACGATCGTGAAGATCGTCAAGGGCAAGGCGCAGCAGCAGTCCCGCGTGTAGCGACCACCGCCGGTTGAGCTTGTCGAAACCGGTCGTTGGTTGAGCTTGTCGAAACCGGTCGTTGGTTGAGCTTGTCGAAACCCCTTGTCAGCAACCGCAGAATCTGGGGTCTCGACAAGCTCGACCAGCGAAGTCTGTGATTCCGTGAGTCTCGACCCCGCCCGGTAGAGTGGTCCCTCGTGCTAGTTGCGAGGGAAGTCGAAGTCCGGGCGGGCGCCAGGCTGCTGTTGGCGCCGTCGTCGTTCCAGGTCTCGGCCGGCGACAAGGTCGGGCTGGTGGGCCGCAACGGCGCCGGCAAGACCACGCTGACCAAGATCCTGGCCGGCGAAGCGCTGCCCGCGGCGGGCCAGATCACCCGGTCGGGACAGATCGGCTACCTGCCGCAGGATCCGCGCACCGGTGACCTGGACACCCTCGCCAAGGACCGCATTCTTTCTGCGCGGGGGCTCGACTCGGTGCTGGCCCGGCTGGCTCGCTATTCGATGGAGATGGCCACCGAGACCGGCGAGGCCCAGGACGCCGCCATGCGGTCGTACGCTCAGGCTGAGGCCGAACTGGCCGCGGCCGGTGGCTACGCAGCCGAGTCCGAGGCGGCCCGGATCGCCGCCAACCTGGGGCTGCCCGACCGGGTCCTCGGTCAACCGCTGCGCACCCTGTCCGGCGGTCAGCGGCGACGCGTCGAACTGGCCCGGATCCTGTTCTCGGGCGCCGACAACCTGCTGCTCGACGAGCCGACCAACCACCTGGACGCCGACTCGATCGTCTGGCTGCGCGACTACCTGAAGGCCTACCCCGGCGGGGTGATCCTGATCTCGCACGACGTCGGGCTGCTCGAGGCGATCGTCACCAAGGTGTTCCACCTGGACGCCAACCGCGCCGAACTCGACCAGTACGCGATGGACTGGAAGCGCTACCTGCTGCAGCGCGAGACCGACGAGAAGCGCCGCAAGCGGGAACGGCTCAACGCCGAGCGGAAGGCCGAGCAACTGCTGGCCCAGGCCGACAAGATGCGGGCCAAGGCCACCAAGGCGGTCGCCGCGCAGAACATGGCCAAGCGGGCGCAGAAACTGCTGGCGTCGGTGGAGGGCGAACGGGCGTCCGACCGGGTGGCGAAGATCCGGTTCCCGACACCGGCGCCGTGCGGCAAGGTGCCGCTGCGCGGCGAGGAACTGTCCAAGAGCTACGGGTCGCTGGAGGTGTTCACCGACGTCAACCTGGCCATCGACAAGGGCTCCCGGGTGGTCATCCTGGGCCTGAACGGTGCTGGCAAGACCACGCTGCTGCGCATCCTGGCCGGCATGGAGCCGTCCGATACCGGCGAGGTGCAGCCGGGTCACGGCTTGCGGCTGGGCTACTACGCGCAGGAGCACGAGACCCTGGACGTCTCGCGCAGCGTGCTGGAGAACATGATGACCGCGGCGCCCGAGGACATGACGCCGACCGATGCCCGCAAGATTCTGGGCTCGTTCCTGTTCACCGGCGACGACGTCGACAAGCCGGCCCGGGTGCTCTC
>NZ_JAPUED010000145.1:0-19613 GCF_027492755.1 Micropruina sp.
CCCCGTCCCGTAGGGCCCTCCCTAACTATCTCTGCCCTCCCGCATGTGGGAGGGCAGAGATAGTTAGGGAGGGTTTTGTCGGGTGGACGCCCGGACGTGGGCGGTCAGACGACCTGGTGCAGCCAGCGGACGTCGGCGCCACCCTCGCCGGCCTGGCGGAAGACCTCGAGTTCGTCGTCCCAGGCGGTGCCGATCAGGTCGTTGACGGCGTCGCGCAGGTTGCGGCGGCCCAGGGCGTCCCGGGCCATGGCGGCCTTGAGCCGCTCCTCGTTGATCATGATGTCGCCGTGCAGGCCGACGGTGGCGTGGAAGACGCCGAGCGCCGGGGTGTAGGAGTACCGGACGGCCTCAGACGCCGCCGTGCCGTCCTCGGTGATCTCGAAGCGCAGCCGCTGCCAGCCCTTCAGGGCGCTGGTCAGTTTCGCCGAGGTACCAATCGGGCCGGTCCAGCAGAACTCGGCACGATAGGACGCCCGCTCAGCGGGCTGCGGCGTCCAGTCGAGATGCACGGGTACGCCGACCACGCCGCCCACGGCCCATTCGACATGCGGGCACAACGCGGACGGCGCAGAGTGGATCTGCACCACCCCATGGGTTTTCGCCATGGTCTTTCTCCTTCGCCGAGTAGCTGCCTTCCCCTGCATCACTCGGTCGTCGGAGTGGCTCTATTCTGCCTTACCGGCCACGGCGGAACCAACCGCGAGTCACCACGAATCCACCTCTTCGGGCGTGCTCGGCGACGAATCCGCGAGGCAGGGTGGAGATATGCCGAAAACCACGAAGAGCGGCAAGGTGAAGAAGTCCGACCTGCCGGGCCCCGTCCGGCGATCGTCGAAGAAGGCTCGTCGGACCTTCGCGAAGACCTACGACTCCGCGATGGAGACCTACGACGGCGACGAGGGGCGGGCCAGTGCGGCGGCCTACGCGTCGCTGAAGCACTCCTACGAGAAGGTCGGCGACCACTGGGAGCGCAAGGAGAAGCGTGGACCCTCGGACGCGCGCGCCGAGGAGGGCGGTCCCCACCCCAAGAGTGAGAGCGCGGGCGGCGTCGACGCCAACGCCACCAAGGAACACCTGCTCAACCTGGCGCGCCGGCTGGATATTCAGGGCCGCTCGACGATGACCAAGGACGAGTTGGTCGACGCGCTGCAGAAGGCGAACGACAAGGCCAACGAAGAAGCCCGCACATAGCTGATTCCGCTCGCTGCCTGTTCTTGGCCGGTGACAAACCCGCCGCGGCCCGATTGGATGACGCAATGAGCGATCGGGTGCTGGTAGAGCGACAGGGACACGTTCTGACGATCGGACTTAATCGCCCCGAGAAGCGGAATGCTGCCGATCTGGCCATGCTGCACGCATTGGCCGAGGCCTACACGGTGCTGCACACCGATGCCTCGCTGCGCGTCGGAGTCCTGCATGCCGTGGGCGAGCACTTCACCGCTGGTCTCGACCTGGCCGACGTGGCGCCCGCGATCACGTCCGGCTCAGCTGAACTGCTGCCACCCGGAATGATCGATCCCTGGGGCATCGTCACCGAACCGGTGTCCAAACCGGTCGTCGTCGCCGTGCAGGGCACCTGTCTCACCCTCGGCGTCGAACTCGCCCTCGCCGCGGACGTCGTGGTGGCCGCCGCCGGCACCCGGTTCGCCCAACTCGAGGTGGCCCGCGGGATCATGGCGTTCGGCGGCGCCACCGTGCGACTCCCCCGGCTCGGCTGGGGCGACGCCATGCGCTGGCTGCTCACCGGTGACTACTTCGATGCGGCCGCGGCGTACCGGATCGGGCTCGTTCAACAGGTCGTTGCCGACGGCGAGCAGTTCGACGCCGCGATGGCTCTCGCGGAGCGGATCGCGAGGCAGGCACCGCTCGCCGTCCAGGCCACATTGGCCAACGCGCGGCTGGCGCTCACCGACCCGCGTGGGGCGTCCGGACGGCTCCATCCGGTGGTGGCGATGCTCGCCAAGACGTCGGACGCCCGGCGGGCGATGGAGAGCTACCTGAGCGGTTCGCCGGCCAACTTCGAGGGCCGGTAGGGGTCCGAACTAGCCGTGGGCGGCGGAGATCCCGGCGTTCGCCGGGATGACGAGGGTGCGGCCGGGATGACGAGGGTGCGCCGGGGTCACGGGCTGCGCTGGGATGACGGTTATGAGGCGGCAGAGGTCTCGACAAGCTCGACCAACGGTTGTGAGGCGGCAGGGGTCTCGACAAGCTCGACCAACGGTCGCTCAGCAGGCTGACCAGCGAGATGGAACAAGCTCGACCAACGGGGCCGCGTCAGGGCCAGCGAGCGCCCAGCGAAATCACCGCGATGGCGGCGAGGATGGCGAAGCCGAAGGCGTAACCGGTGTAGATCTCGGTCACCTCCTGCTCTTCCTTCACATAACCGATGGCCTTCGCGATCGTGGCGTACACGTCCTTGAGCTCTCCGGACGAGCCGGCGGCGAACTTCTTGCCGCCGGAGATGTCGGCGACCCGCTGCAGTTCCTCGTGATTGACCGGGACGGGCTCACGGCGTCCGCCGTCGACGACGTAGCCGTCCGCGGTGCCGTAGGCGATCGTGTAGATGGGAATCTTGCGTTCCTTCGCGGCCTGCGCCGCGGTGGCCGACTTGCGTCCGATGTTGGTGAAGCCGTCGGACAACAACACGATCGCGCCGGGTGCCGGGTCGTCGGGATGATCCGGGTCGACCGGGGCCAGCACCAGGGCGTCCAGGGAGGAGAAGATGCCTTCACCGATCGCGGTGGACGGCGCGACCTGCAGCCCCTCGATCGCCCGCGAGACCAGCCCGCGGTCGGTGGTCGGAGCCACCACGATGGACGCCGAGCCCGCGAAAGCCACCAGCGCCACGTTGAACCGGGGCGGCAGCATGCCCAGGAAGTCCGTCGCCGCGGCCTTGGCGGCGTCCAGCCGGTTCGGAGCCACGTCTTCGGCGATCATCGAACGCGAGACGTCGATGGCCAGCACGATGGTGGCCCGGTCGCGCGGCACATCGACCTCGTCACTCGGCTTGGCGAACGCCACGTTGAGCGCTGCCAGCGACAAAACCGCTGCCCCGACGGCGATGTGCCGCTTCCAGGCCTGCTGTTTGGGCAGCACCTTGTTCAGGTTCGAGATGCCGGTGGTGCGGCTGCGGCTGCTCTTGCGGTGCAGCAGCACCAGGTACAGCACCACCAGGAACGGGATCAGCGCCAGCCACCACAGCCGGTCCGGTTCCATGAACGAGATCATCGGAAGCATCATCATGGCCACCTCGCCCCGAGCGACACGGCCGCGAGTGCGGCGACCACCGCGAACGCCAGGCCGTAGCCGGCCCAGGTGGCGGTGATCTCCTTCCGCACCTCTTCGTAGCCGACCTCGCTGCGGATGTTCTTATAAACCGTGTCCAGATCGCCGGCGGATTCCGCGGCGTAGGCCTGCCCGTTGGTCAGGCTGGCGATGCGCTGCAGCAACGCCTTGTCCGGCGGCACCTTCTCGCGCTTGTTGTCCAGGTCGACGTAGCCGTTCTCGGTGCCGTAGGCGATCGTGTAGATCGGCACCTTGGCCTTGCCCGCCGCTGCGGCCTCCTGGGTGGGCGACCGGCCGGCGGTGTTCTGGCCGTCGGAGAGCAGCACGATCGCGCCCGGCGGAATGGAGCCGTCCGCCGCCTTCGGAGCCGACTGCAGCGTGGACATCGCCACATTGATCGCGTCGCCGATGGCGGTGGAGTCCTGCAGGGTGAGGGCGTCGATGGCGCGGTTGATCTGCCCGCGGTCGGTCGTCGGTGGCAGCCGGGACGCCGGCGCGCCGGACAGGCTGACCAGCGCCACGTTGTAGGTGGCCGGGATCGACGCGACGAACCGCTTGGCTTCGGTCTTGGCGGCGTCCAGCCGGTTCGGCTTCACATCGGTGGCCGCCATCGACTGCGAGACGTCGAGCACCAGCACGATGGTGGCCCGCTCGCGCGGGACCCTGTCGACACCGCTCGGACGCGACCAGGCGATGGTCAGCGCCACCAGGCTGAGCAGCGACAGGGCGACCGCGAGATGCCGCCGCCACTGCGACTGCACCGGCACCACCGCACCCAGGATCGAGGTGTTGGTGAAGCGCATCCCGGTGCGGTTCCGGCGCCGGGTCAGGTAGATGTATGCGGCGACCAGCACCGGGATGAGCAGCAGCCACCACAGACGCTCCGGGTTCAGGAACATCTGATCGAGATTCACTTGCTCACCCCCTGCGGTGGTTGGTGCAACATGCCTGCCACCCGGCGGTAGGCGAGCACGAAACGGGCGATGTCCTGCACCCAGTCTCTATCGGTACGCAACTGGATGTGCGCGACCCCGGCCCGGCGCAGCGCGATCCGGATCCGTTCCCGCTGGGCGGCGGACGCCGCGTCCATCCGGGCCCGGGCGCCCGCGTCGCTGGTGTTCACGTAACGCTGGAAGTCTGTCTCGGGGTCGCGGATCAGGATGTCGCCCACGTCGGGGAACTCGATCTCGCGCTTGTCGATCACCTCGACGGCGAGCACCTGGTTGCGGATCGCCAGCCGCCGCATCGGCCGCTCCCAGTCGGGTTCGACGTTCGGGTCGAGTTCGGAATCGCCGGCCGACAGGAAGTCGGAGATCACGATCCGCATGCCGCGGCGACGCTGCAGCCGGGTGAGTTGTTCCACCCCGGCGGCCAGGGTGTACGGCCCGGTGCTGTGGTCGGGCACGATCGGCTCGTCGAGCATCCGGCGCAGCAGCCCGTACAGCGCCGTCCGGCCCGAGCGCGCAGGGAGCCGTTTGATCGCGTCCGGACGCATCACCAGGCCGCCGAACCGATCACCCATCCGCTGCGACAGGAAGCCGATGGTGGCGACGGCGGCGATGCCGAGGTCACGCTTGGTGACGCCCTCGGTGCCCCAGTTCATCGACGGGGTGACGTCGAGCAGCGCCCACACCTCGAGTTCCCGGTCGGCGATGGTGTCGCGGACGTGCGGCGTCTGGGTGCGAGCGGTCACCGCCCAGTCGATCTTGCGGACGTCGTCCTGGCCGGGCACGTAGACGCGCGCATCGTTGGTCTCCGAGCCGGGGCCGGGCATCAGGCCGCGGTGATCGCCGTGCAGGAAGCCCTCCAGCCGCCGGACGACGGTCAACTCCAGCCGGCGCAGTGCCGCCTCGGGTGCGAGTTTGTGCAGCGGCAGGGTGGCGCGGGTCGGTTCGCGCAGCACCGACTCCACCACGCCGAGGTCGTCGGCGGGTGGTTCGAACTGCATGTGCTGAGACAACGGCCTCGTCAGTTCTGGTAGCTCGGGTTGTGCCGGTGCTGTCCGTGCGCCTGGTCACGCTGCTGCTGGTTCCACACCGGGGTGGGCGGCGGCACCATGGCGACGATCCGTTCGACCACCTGGGCGGGCGCGATGTTGTCGGCCACGGCGTCGAAGCCGAGCACCAGCCGGTGCGACATGACGTCCTTGGCGACGGCCTGGACGTCGGTGGGCAGCACGTAGTCACGTCCGTGGATCAGGGCCAGCGCGCGGGCGGCCGCGACCAGGCCCAGGGTGGCGCGGGGCGAGCAGCCGATCTGGATCACCGGAGTCAGGTCGGGCATGCCGAACTCGGCCGGCGTCCGGGTCGCCAGTACCAGCCGGACGATGTACTCGGCGACCAGGTTGTGCACGAAGACGTTGGACGCCTGATCCTGCAGTTCGCGGATCTTGTCGGGGCTCAGAATGTTGGTCGGCTCGGGCGGCTGCACGCTCATCCGGCGCAGGATCTCGAACTCCTCGTTGCCGCGCGGGTACGGCACGTCGACCTTGAGCAGGAAGCGGTCGCGCTGCGCCTCGGGCAGCGGGTAGACGCCCTCGGATTCGATCGGGTTCTGGGTGGCGATCACGATGAACGGCTTCGGCACCGGGTAGGTGGTGCCGCCGATCGAGACCTGCCGCTCGGCCATCAGCTCGAGCATCGCCGACTGCACCTTGGCCGGCGCACGGTTGATCTCGTCGGCGAGGACGAAGTTCACGAACACCGGGCCGAGCGCGATGTCGAACTTCTCCTGCCGCGCCGAGTAGATCCGGGTGCCGACGATGTCGGACGGCACCAGGTCGGGGGTGAACTGGATGCGGGAGAATTCGCCGCCGACGACAGTGGCGAAGCTGCGCACGGCGAGCGTCTTGGCCACGCCCGGGACGCCCTCGAGCAGCACATGCCCCTTCGCCAGCAGGCCGACCATCAGTTGTTCGACCATGTGTTCCTGGCCGACGATCACCCGCTGCACCTGGGCGATCGCCTCACCGAGCAGGCGGGCGGCCTCGCGGGTGGCCGGATTTCCCTGCGGCTGCTGACCGGGGGCCTGGGTCGGATTGGACACGCGTGTCTCCTGCTCGCCGAATACGCCTGGGGCGGGCGCGGCCCGCCGGTTCGCAGGCCACCTTACCGGGCAGGGCTGTCACCTCTCTGTGTGCCGGGCGGGCGTCCGGAAGGTGGCTCGTGGTGCAGGGCCTCCGTGCCCTCGGAGCACTGCGCGCGGGGGCCGTCCGCCCGGGTCGAAGGGGCCCCCGGGATCGGGCAGAATGGGAGCCGTCCCGCCCCCCACACCGTCGGTTGGGCGGGTGTGATGAGATGGGAGCCGATGTCCGAGCAGCAGAACCCGGCACCCGGCGACCCGCAGTCGTCGGGCGCGGTCCCACTGACCCCGCTGCTCGCCGAGGACCCGCCCAAGGTAGGCGATTTCTGGCTGGACGCGCGGCTGGTGGTCGCGCCGTCCGGAATCGCGTTCGCCGGGCACGACGAGGCGAACACGCCGGTCATGCTGATCCTGCTGTCCGAGGGCGCGTCGAACGATGCCGCGGCCCGCGACCGGCTGGCCGGCGTGGTGAACGAGCTGCACATCGACACCGTGGTCGCCCGCGGCGGCCACGGCCAGGACGAGGGGCGCCTCGGCGGCAAGTACCGGCATGAGGACGACGATCCGGTCGACCCCGACGACGCGCCGCTGGCGCCCTGGGTCGCGCTCGCCTACGACGGCTCACCGGCGGCCATCGCCGAGGCGTCCCGGATTCTCGACGAGGTGCAACTGGCTCGACTGCCGCTGCAGGGCACGCCGGCCGGCCCCGACTACCGGCTGCACTGGATCGACCGGACCGGGCCGGGTGTCGCGCGGCTCTGGCCGCTGCCCTGGCCCGGACGCGGTGACCGCGCCGGCTGGGTGTCGATCCTGGCGTCCTGGCTGCTGATGCTGCTGCTGGCGGCGCTGGCGATCCTGATCGCGATCCTGATCTTCCAGCAGTCGCCGCAGCAGAGCCCCCCGCCGCCGGTGCCGCCGACCGGATCCCCGCCACCCCAGTCGAGTTCCCCCTCGCCGCAGTCGGGCTCACCCTCGCCGCAGTCGGGTTCCCCGTCCCCGCAGTCGGGCTCGCCGTCCCCGCAATCGGGTTCGCCCTCGCCGCAGTCTGGCTCGCCCTCGGCGTCGCGCTCCGCGGGCGGGTCTCCGACGCCCAACTCGCGACTATGACCGTTCGGCTGATCGTCACCGATCTGGACGGCACCTTCGTCGACCCGCTCGGTGAGGTGTCGGTGGTGAACCGTGAGGCGCTCACTCTCGCCGCCGATCGCGGTGTACCTGTGGTGGTCGCGACCGGCCGTCCCTCCCGGTGGCTGGACGTCCTGGACGGGCTGCCCGGCCTGTACCCCGAGGTGGTGGTGAGCAACGGCGCCGGCCGATTCGATCTGGCCACCCGGCGGCACACGGTCGTGCACGGGCTCGACCCGCAGGTGGCGCTGGAAGTCGCCGACGACCTGCGGGCCGCGATTCCGGGCACGGTGTTCGCCTTCGAGTGGGGTGAGCGGTTCGGGTGCGAGCCCGGACTGCAGCGTGAGAAGGGCGATTGGCTGACCGAGGCGCCCCTGGCGGAGCTGGCCGCGATCTCCGAACCGGTGCTGAAGCTTTGCGCGTTCCACCACGAACTGGACAGCGACGCCCTGGCCGCACGTGGTCGCTCGGTGGTCGGTGAACGGCTGACCATGACCCATTCCCACCTGGGTGACTACGGACTGCTCGAGATCAGTGCACCGGGGGTGACGAAGGCGTTCGGGCTGGCCGCGTTGTCCGCGGAGCTGGGCGTCGACCCGGCCGAGGTGGCCGCCTTCGGTGACATGCCGAACGATCTGCCGATGCTGGCCTGGGCGGGTCACGGGTACGCCATCGCCGAGGGGCATCCGAGCCTGGTCGGCGCCGGCTTCCGGCTCACCGAAGGCCCACAGGACGAGGCGGTCGGCCGGGTGATCATGCAGCTGCTGGGCTGACCCACCCCGTTGATCGAGCTTGTCGGCCACCGCTGGTTTGAGCTTGTCGACCACCGCTGGTTGAGCTTGTCGAAACCACTGCGGCAGAGGTCTCGACAAGCTCGACGAACGCGACCCAGCGAGGGAAGGAATACCCTCGGGCCATGCGGGGGAAGCGTCGGATCTGGGTCCGGGTGGTCGTCGGCCTTCTGGTGGTCGTCGTGGTCGCGGCCACGGCCGGGTACTGGTACCTGAGGCCCTTGCTGCGCACCGGCACCGGCTATGCCGCGCACAACGCATGTGCGCTGGACGTGATCGCGCACCGTCCGATGACCGAGGACCTGCCGCCCAACCCGCTGGTGCCCTATCTACGGATCGGGCAGGACGGCGGCGGCTACCGGGCATCCGTGTTGGGCGTGCTGGCCGCGCAGCAGGCGTGGGCAGTGGACGACTTCGGCTGCACGCTGGCGCCGGGGCGTCCGTCGTTCGGAGCTGCCACGCCGATCACCACGGCCGCGAATCCGTTGGCCGGACCGGCGACGCCGCGGCTCACTCCGGCGCTCGAGGCGGCCCTGGCCGGCGCCTTCGGCGACGATCTCGATCAGGACGCGCGGGAGCGACTCGGCACCCGCGGCGTCGTGGTCGTCCGGGACGGCCGGATCGTCGCGGAACGCTATGCGCCCGGCTTCACCGCCGACACCCCGCAGTTGGGCTGGTCGATGGCGAAGAGCGTGACCAGCCTGCTCACCGGCGTCCTGGTCGGCGAACGCAAGCTGGCGTTGTCGGACGACCGGCTGCGGCCCGAATGGAGCGACGACCGGGCGCGGATCACCGTCGAGGACCTGCTGCGGATGCGCAGCGGGCTCGCTTGGGACGAGACCTACGACCTGGGCACGACGATCACCGCGATGCTCTACGACCAGCCCGACATGGCGTCCTTCGTGGCCTCCCAACCGCTGGTTCACCCGGTCGGCTCAACCCAGCAGTACTCGTCGGGTTCGACCAACCTGCTGTGCAGTGTGCTGCGCGACCGCACCGGGCAAGGAGCCGACCTGCCGCGAGCCGCGTTGTTGGCATCGCTCGGCGTGTCCTCGGCGGTGTGGGAGGCGGACGCCACCGGCACGCCGGTCTGCAGCTCATACCTGTGGGCGACGCCGCGTGACTGGGCGACGATCGGCGAGTTCGCCCGTGCCGATGGTGTCTGGAACGGACGCCGGCTGCTCCCAGAGGGCTGGATGCGGCAGACCACCACCGTGGTCACTCCGCCGTCCGCGGAGGACCCGAACTACGCCGCCGGCTGGTGGACGAACCGGACGGCGTCCGGCTCGGTGATCGACCAGCGACTCCCCCGGGACGCCTACTGGGCGAGCGGTCACGACGGCCAGCGGCTGTACGTGGTGCCGTCCGAGAAGCTGGTGGTCGTCCGCCTCGGCTTCTCCCCCGCCGCCGACGACATCCGCACCGAACAACTGGTCGCCGACGTCATCAAAGTCCTCGGCTGACCCCTCTGTTGATTCGAGCTTGTCGAGATCCGTCCGAGGGTTACTACAAGCTCAGCCAGCGGTGCCTCGTTCGCACTTCCGGGGACGGTTCTCCGACGTGCGATTTTCGAACGCGGAAGAACCGTCCCTCGATCTGCGATTCTCGAACGTGCGAGAACCGTCCCCGATCTGCGAGATTCGCACGAAGGAGAACCGTCCCCGGTCAGCGGAGGCGGGTTAGTAGGGAGTCCGGGTTGTGCCGGTAGGTCTCGATGTCGGCCTCGCCGGCGGTCAGTGCTTCCAGGGTCGAGGTGAGCAGGGCGTTCACCGGGGTGGGGACGCCGACCTGGGCGCCGTACCGGGCGACGGCCCCGTTCAGGAAGGACACCTCGGTGCGGCCGCGGCCGCCGTGCAGGTCGATGTGGAAGCTGGGCATCTTGTCGCCGCGTCCCGCGCCGAGCGCCTTGGTCAGCGCCGGCTGGGCGACGAAGCGCGGCAAGCGGGTGGCTAGCGCCAGGGCGCGCACCGGCGTGCCGGGCAGGTCGACGACGCCGTGGCCGAGGGCCTTCATCACCGCCAGGCATTCCCGCAGCACCGCCACCTCGAGCCGGTAGGTGCGCTTGTCGGAGAACAGTTCGGCGACCGTGCGGTCGAGGATCGCGGACGTGGCGTTGCCGGTCAGGTTGGTCAGCAGCTTCGACCACTTCATCGCGCCGGCGTCGGCGAACAGGCGTCCGGACAGCCCGGCCTTCTCCAGCGCAGCCACCAGGGGTTCGCTCAGCCGATGACCCATCGCCACCCCGATGCCGCGATGCTTCTCCTCGACGACTTCGCCGATGCCCGGCTTGCTCACCGCGGTCGCGACGGTGCCGGCCAGCACCCGGTCGGCGCCGAGCGTCGCGGCGATCGTCGGTTCGTTGTCGACGCCGTTCTGCAGCGACAGGATGCTGGGCACCTCGTGCCCGGTGGCGACCAGTTCGTCCAGCGCGGTCTGAGTGTCGAACGACTTCAGCGCGAACACGCCGATGTCGTACGGTCCGGCGGCCAGCGCCTCGCCGGCGCTGCCGTACATCGTCACGTTGGTGACCAGGCGGGTGGCGTCCGCGGTGTGCACCTTCAACCCGCGCGAGGCGATGACTTCGGCGGTGTCGGGACGTTCGATGAAGCTGACGTCTTCGCCGGCGGCAGCCAGGCTGCCCCCGACGTAGGTGCCGATCGCGCCCGCGCCCAGGAAGAGGAACCTCATGGCAGGACTCTCCCGGGTCTGCTCGCCGCGAGCAAGCGGACGCGACGGCGTCCGACGCCAAACGCTCGCCGAACTATCCAGCGCTCGCGGAGTTCAGCGAGCGGCAAATAGTTCGGCGAGCGTTTGGGTGGGGGTGGACGCCGGCCGGCGGAGGACTACTTCAGTGCGGATTCCAGCTTGGGCACCAGGTTCTCGATGGCGTACTTGGTGGCGATGGTGGTGCCCAGGGAGTAGGCCTGAGCCAGGTCGCCGTCGATCACCACGGCGTGCCCCGCCTTGACCGCGGGCACGGCCTTCCAGGCGGCATCACCGGTCAGCTTGGAGGTTTCGATGAAGATCGGGAAGGCGACGATCACGTCGGCGTCGATGTCGTCCAGCTTCTCCGGGGAGATCTTCACCGAGAAGCCGGTGGCGTCCGGCTTCATCGCGGCGATCTTCGGGTTCTGGGTGAAGCCGAGGTTCTGCATGAAGGTGACCCGTTCGCTGCCCTCGATGTAGGCGCCCCAGCCGTCCGCGGTCTTGGTCGCGGCAGTCATCGTCTTGCCCTTCCAGTCCGGATGGGCGGACGCCGCTGCGGCAAATGCGTCGGAGACCTCCTTGAGCAGGGCCTCGCCCTTCGCCTTCTCACCCAGCGCGGTGGCAATCATCGTCACCTGCTGCTCCTGGCTGGTCAGGTAGCTGTCACCGCCGGTCGGGACGCCGATGGTCGGCGCGATCGACTTCAACCGGTCGTAGCGGGCCTGGTCGCCGGAGCTCTTCACGTCGAGGATCAGGTCGGGCTTGAGGCTGGCGATCTTCTCGAACGACGGCTCCAGAGTGCCGATGATCTCGGGCGCCGTGGTGTACATGCCCTTCGCCCACGGACCGACGCCCTCGCCGCCGAAACCGAGCCAGTCGGACGCGCCCACCGGCTGAACACCGAGCGCCAGCGCCGTCTCCGCGTCACCCCAGCCCAGGGCCACCACCCGGGTCGGCTTCGCGCTCACGGTGACATCGCCGAACTTGGTCGATATCGTCGCCGGGAACGCTTCGCCGGTGGAAGCGGCCACCGTGGGGCTGGTCGTGGGTGCAGCCGGCTGTGCGGGCGAGGAGCAGGCGGCGAGGCCGGCCAGCAGGGTCGCCGCGACAGCTGCCGCGAGTGCTCGTAGACGCATGAAGTTTCCTTCGCTCGGTCGAGTGGGACGGGCATGATCGGCGCGCCGATCACACCAGTAGGAAGTTAGGTAAGGCTAGCCTAGGATCTCCTCCCGTGACCGCTCTCCGTCCGCACCCTGGCGCCCCGCCCGCACCGGTTGGTGAGCGACGCTCCCCCGCCGTCCGTGCCGTCGGGCTGTTGGCCCTGTTTGTCGTCCTCGGCCTCGCGGTGATCGCCAGTCTCGCCGTCGGCGCGCGCGCCATTCCGCCGCTGGAGGTATTGCAGATCCTGCTCGGCCAGAACACCGGGCAGAACGCGGTGGTGGTCACCGACCTGCGCATGCCGCGCACGCTGATCGCAATCGTCGCTGGCGCCGCCCTGGGTGTCGCCGGGGCGCTCATCCAAGCCGTCACCCGCAACCCGCTGGCCGATCCGGGCATTCTCGGCGTCAATGCCGGCGCCGCCTTCGCCCTGGCCATGGGGACCGGGCTGGCCGGCATCTCCGGAGCCTTCGGCACCCTCGCCCTCGCCTACGTCGGAGCCTTCGGCGCCTCGGTGCTGGTCTACCTGATCGGCTCACTCGGACGCGGTGGCGCCAGTCCCGTCCGGCTGATCCTGGCCGGCGTCGCACTCGGCGCCGTGCTGGCCGGGATCACCCGCGCGGTCGTCCTCACCGACCGCGAACGGTTCGCGGTGATGACCTCGTGGGAATCCGGCTCCCTGCTCGACCGCGACCTCAGCCTGCTCGCCCCAGCCACGCCGTTCGTCCTCCTCGGCCTCGGCATCGCGTTGGCGATCGCGTCCTCACTGAACGCGATCGCGCTCGGTGACGATCTGGCCTCCGCACTGGGCGCCAACGTGATGCGCACCCGGATCTTCGCCGTCACCGCAGTGATGCTGCTCGCCGGGACGGCGACCGCGCTGGCCGGCCCGATCGCCTTCGTCGGGCTGATGGTGCCGCACGCCGTCCGCTGGATCGTCGGCCCGGATCAGCGCTGGATCATCGGCTATTCGGCACTGGCCGCACCGTCGCTGCTGCTGATCGCCGATGTGATCGGACGTGTCGTGCTGGATTCCGGCGAACTGCCGGCCGGCATCGTGACCGCGCTGGTAGGGGCGCCGGTGCTGATCTTCCTGGTCCGCCAGCGGAAGGCGAGCGAACTGTGACCACTCTCGTCGACGACCCGATCCGGCCCCTCAATCCGCGCGCCGGCAGCGTTCCGGTGCCGCTGATCGGTGGCTGGTCGCCCGCCCGTGGCCTGGTCGTCACCACCGTCGTGACCGTCATCGCACTCGCGCTCGCCGTCGTTGCACTCGGTCTCGGCGACCTCCCGCTGAGCCCCGGTGAGGTCGTCCAAGCCCTGTTCGCCACCGATGGCAGCTTCACCTCGACCGTGGTGCGGGACTGGCGGCTGCCCCGCGTCCTGGGCGCGCTGGTGTTCGGCAGCGCCCTTGCGGTGTCGGGCGCTGTCTTCCAGTCGCTGACCCGCAACCCGCTGGGCTCACCGGACGTGATCGGTTTCGCCACCGGCGCCTACACCGGTGCCCTGGTCGCGCTGACCGTGGTGGGAGCGGGCGCGGTGTCGGCGTCCGCGGGCGCGCTGGTCGGCGGACTGCTCACCGCGGTGGTGGTCTATCTGCTCGCCTACCGGCGCGGCATGCAGGGCTTCCGGCTGATCATCGTCGGCATCGCGGTGACCGCCATGCTGCATGCCGCCAACCTGTTCCTGCTGCTCCGGGCCCAGCAGGAGGTGGCGATGGCGGCCGCCATCTGGGGTGCGGGTTCGCTCTCCCTGCTCGGCTGGCCGACGCTGATTCCGGCGATCGTCGGCCTGCTGCTCTGCACCCCCGGCCTGCTGCTGGTGCCGGGGCTGCGGCAGCTGGAACTGGGTGACGACGCCGCCGCGGGTCACGGGGTCGCGGTCGAGCGCGTCCGGGTGGGTCTGGTGCTGTTCGCCGTCGCTCTGGTGGCCATCGTGACCGCCAGCACCGGTCCGATCGCCTTCGTCGCGCTCGCCGCGCCACAGGTGGCCCGCCGGCTGGCCCGCAGCGCCGGGATTCCGCTGGTGTCGTCCGCCGCGGTCGGTGCGCTGTTGATGCTCGGCGCCGACCTGATCGCCCAACACGTCCTGCCGGTCGACGTACCGGTGGGCATCGTCACCGTCGTGCTCGGCGGCGTCTATCTGCTGACATTGCTGGTCCAGGAAGCGAGGAACCGATGAGCACCCTGCCCACTCCGGAGCCGTTGCGGGCACCCCGGCTCCGCGCCGAGAACGTCACGCTGCGCTACGACCAGCGGGTGGTGAGCACCGAGTTGAGCGTGGACATCCCCGACCAGGAGTTCACCGTGATCATCGGGCCCAACGCCTGCGGCAAGAGCACCCTGCTGCGATCCCTGTCCCGGTTGCTGCGCCCGGCGAACGGCCGGGTCACCCTGGACGGCCAGAGCCTCGACACTTACAAGCCCAAGGAATTCGCCCGTCAGGTGGGTCTGCTGCCCCAGTCCTCGATCGCCCCCGAGGGGATCACCGTGGTCGACCTGGTCAGCCGCGGCCGATTCCCGTACCAGAAGCTGGTCCGGCAATGGACGCCGGCCGATGAAGAGGCGGTGCGCGGAGCGATGACCGCCACCAACGTCGCCCAGCTCGCCACCCGTGAGGTCGCCGAACTGTCCGGCGGCCAGCGGCAGCGGGTGTGGGCCGCGATGGCGATCGCCCAGCAGACCCCGGTGCTGCTGCTCGACGAGCCCACCACCTATCTCGACCTCACCCACCAGATCGAGATGCTCGACCTGTTCGCCCGGCTGCACCGTGACGGCACCACGATCGTGGCCGTGCTGCACGACCTCAATCAGGCCGCTCGCTACGCCAGTCACCTGATCGTGATGAAGGCCGGACGGCTGATCGCAGCCGGCCCGCCCGCGCAGGTGCTGACCGTCGACCTGGTCCGTGAGGTGTTCGAGCTGAACTGCCTGGTGATCGACGACCCGGCGTCCGGCACCCCGATGGTGGTGCCGACCGACGGCCGCTGGCGGTGAGCTCGATCACCTCATCCCGAATGCGGAACGGCGCTCGGGGCCGGTTCACCCGTACTACGCTGCCTTAGGTTAGGCAAAGCTAACCACCGTCACCAGACCTGGGGATTCCGGGCCATGAACGGCTCATCGGACGAACTCGCGGACGGCAAACGTGCTGGCTACCTTCATCATCGGTTTGCGTGAGGGGCTCGAAGCAGCCCTGATCGTCGGCATCATCGCCGCCTTCCTGCGCCGCAACGGACGCTCCCTGACGCCGATGATGATCGGCGTCGGCGCGGCCATCCTGCTCAGCCTCGGCGTGGGTGTCGGGCTGCGCATGGTCGAGACGAGCCTGCCGCAGGCCGCCCAGGAGGGCATGGAGGCGGTCATCGGCGTCATCGCCATCGTCTTCGTCACCGGCATGTTGCTGTGGATGAACAGCAACGCGGGCGGCCTCAAGCGGCATCTGGAAAGCTCCGCGACGGAGGCGCTCGGCGCAGGTACCGGACGTGCCCTGGTGGTGATGGCGTTCCTGGCGGTGCTGAAAGAGGGCTTCGAGACCTCCGTCTTCCTGCTGGCCACCTTTTCGGCGTCCACCAACGCGGGGCTGGCCGCCACCGGCGCGATCCTCGGCATCCTGACCGCAGCGGTCATCGGCTACGGCCTCTACACCGGCGGCATGCGGCTCAACCTCGGCCGCTTCTTCCGGTTCACCAGCATCTTCCTGCTGCTGGTCGCCGCCGGAC
The DNA here is from genome assembly GCF_027492755.1 of Micropruina sp. GTDB lineage: Bacteria > Actinomycetota > Actinomycetes > Propionibacteriales > Propionibacteriaceae > Micropruina. The sequence goes on from NZ_JAPUED010000145.1 coordinate 15,868, forward strand.
TGGTGGTCAGCACCCTGGGCAAGATGCACGGCGCCGGCTGGATCGACGCCGGCCAGGCTCCCACCGTCGACCTGTCCTGGCTGGCTCCCCCGGGGTCCGTCCAGGGCGCGTTGTTCACCGGCGTGCTGGGCATTCCGCCGGACCCGCGGGTGATCCAGGTGGTCGGCTGGTTCGGCTACGTCATCCCGATGGCGATCTACGTCTATTGGCCGAAGAAGTGGCGTCCGGACGCCTTCGGCGCCGTGCGGCTGCGGTTCGGCATCGCCGGAGCGCTCGCCGTCGCCGCCGTGGCGCTGTTCCTCGCCATCGGCCCGGCGCAGATTCCCAGCCTCGGCGCTGCGACGCTGGTCGACTCCAGCGGCCAGACCGCCGGGAGCGTCCGAGTCGAGGGCGACCGGGTGACCGTCACCGTGGGGGCGAGCGAGTCGACCATGCCGCTCACCGATGGGGTGGCCGGCCCGCACCGCACCGTCCCGGACGCCGTCGCCTATCGGCAGGCGATGGACCCCACCGGGGTCGGGGCACTGCCGTCCACACTGACCCTTGATGACCTGGCCGCGCTCAACGGCGGCCGGCTGCCCCTAGGCATCAATCCCGTCGTCGCCAAAGGACCGTTCAACGTGAACTGGGCGCACGGTGGCGAGCGACAACTGTGGCTGGTGGCCGGCGAGGTGCTGGACTTCACCCAGACCGACACCACGACCGCGACGCTCAGCGGCGGCGGACTGGCCAACCCGCGCACACTCACCCTGTCCGGAACGTTGCCCAACGGCACCCAACTGGGTTCCGGGTCTTTGAGCGTCGACGCTGCCCGCGTCCAAGTCGCCGAGCAGGCCGCCCTCACCCTGCGCACCCAGGGCGTCGAGCGCACCTTCTGGGGACGCGTGTTCCCGGCCCTGCTGCTGCTCGCGGCCCTCATCACCGTGATCCTGGCCGAGCGCTCACGCCGCCGGCTGCCTCAGCCCGACCACGCGGTCGCGGCATCCGAATCCGAATCAAGGAGGAATCTCAATGTCTCATAGAACCCACGCCGCGGCGGGGCTGGGCGCCGTCCTGGCCCTGGCCGCCGGGCTGAGCGGATGTGCCGGCAGCACGCCGGCCGCCTCGACCAGCGCGACGGCGTCCGCCCCGGCCGACGGTTCCGCACCGGTGGTGGACGGGGTCGCCCAAGTGAAAGTGACGCTGACCGGCGGCGAGGACGGCGATAAGTGCACCGCCGATTTCGGCTCGGCGCCCGCGGGCCCGGTCACCTTCACCGTCGAGAACGTCAGCTCGACCGCGATCACCGAGGTCGAGATCCAGAGCGAACTGAAGATCCTCGGCGAGAAGGAGAATCTCGCTCCCGGGCTGCCGCCGTCGCCCTTCACCATCACGATGAACGGCGGCCAGTACACGCTGTACTGCCTCGGCGCGACTCCACAGACGCAGCCCTTCACGGTGACCGGCGAGGCCGCCGCGGCGCCGACCGGCAGCACCGCGACGCTGCTGAACCAGGGAACCAAGGACTACGGCACCTGGGTCGGCACCCAGGCCGACGGGCTGAAGGCGGCCGTTGCCGACCTGAAGGCCGCCGTCGACTCCGGTGACGTGGCCAAGGCGCAGGCCGCCTACCTGGCCGCTCGTCCGTTCTACGAGAAGATCGAGTCCGACGTCGAGGGCTTCGTGATGCCCGGCTTCAAGGTCGACGACAACAAGGGCAACCTCGACTACCTGATCGACATGCGGGCCTCCAACCTGGACGAGAAGGTCGGCTGGTCGGGCTTCCACGCCGTCGAGCGCGACCTGTGGAAGGCCGGCAAGATCAGCGACGGCACCAAGAAGTACGCCGCCGACCTGGACACCAACGTCGGCAAGCTCGTCGACGTGGTGAAGACCCTCGAGTTCAAGCCCGAGGACCTCGCCAACGGCGCCGCGGCGCTGCTCGAAGAGGTGCAGTCGGGCAAGATCACCGGCGAGGAGGAGGCCTTCAGCCACACCGACCTGGTCGATTTCCACTCCAACATGGAGGGTGCCCGGCAGGCGTTCGCCTACCTGCAGCCGGGGCTGGAGAAGATCGACCCCGACCTGATGAACCAGGTCGTCACCCAGTTCGGTAACGTGGACGACGCCTTGGCCGAGCTGCGCGACAAGACGGCGCCCGGAGGGTATCTGCCCTGGACGGCGGCGAATCGCGAGAAGCACCGCAAGGAGTTGAGCCAGGCCGTGCTCGCCCTGCAGCAGCCGATGCAGAAGATCGCCGAGAAGGTCGCCACCGCCAAGTGAGCGACAGCGGCTGCGGCGGCCCGGGCGGAACGGAGCGGAGACCATGACTGAGGAATCGAATCTCGATCCTTCGGGTTTCGCCGCCGGCTCCCCCGGGCCGTCGCCCGCCCCGTCCGACCCCGCACCCGCCGGCGGGGTGTCGCGCCGGCGGCTGATCGCCGGCGGTGCCGCGACGGCCGCAGGTGGGGCCGTCGTCGGCGCGGGAGTCACCGCCGCGTTCATGGGCGGCAACGCGCGTGCCGCCGGTGCGACGCCATCGGCGTCGGCGTCCGACGTCACCGATTCGGTCGACCTGACCCGGCGCGTGCCGTTCTACGACCAGCCGAATCAGGCCGGAATCCGGACGCCGCCGCAGCGACACGCGGTGTTCATGACCTTCAACCTGAACCGGGGTGCGACCCGGCAGGATCTCCAGGTGCTGCTGGCCCGGTGGAGCGCGGCGATCGCGCAGCTCACCCAGGGCAAGGCGATCGGCACCATCGAACCCGAACGCCCGGACGCCGTCGCGACCGACACCGGTGAGGCGCATGGGCTGGCGCCGGCGTCCCTCACGGTCACCGTCGGCCTCGGCCCCGGTGTCTTCGACAAGCGCTTCGACCTGGCACACAAGCGGCCGGCGCTGCTCAAGGACCTGCCCCGAATTCCCGGTGACGTGCTGCAGCCCGAACTCTCCGGCGGCGACCTGTCCCTGCAGGCCTGCGCCGACGACCCGCAGGTGGCCTATCACGCCATCCGCAACCTGGCGCGCATGGTGACCACCACGGCACACACCCATTGGGTGGTGATGGGTTTCGGACGGGCCAGCGCCGGCCCCGGGCAGGAAACCCCACGGAACCTGATGGGGTTCAAGGACGGCACCCGCAATGTGGTGAGCGACGCCGACTACGACCAGTACGTCTGGTTGAAGGACGCCGACTGGATGACCGGCGGCACCTACCAGGTGGTCCGCAAGATCGCGATGACCATCGAGACCTGGGATTTCGACAGAATCTCGGATCAGCAGCGGATCTTCGGCCGCACCAAGGACGAGGGCGCCCCGCTCACCGGCGAGCGGGAGTTCGACACCCCCGACTTCGCGAAGCAGGTCGAGGGTGCCCAGGTGATCGACCCCACCTCACACATCGCCCTGGCCGCACCCGAGAACAACAGCGGCGTGAAGATCCTGCGCCGCGGCTACAACTACACCGACGGGCTCAACAATCAGGGCCTGCTGGACGCCGGCCTGCTGTTCATCAGCTACCAGAACGACCCGCAGCATTTCGTCGACCTGCAGAACAAGCTGGGTCGTTTCGATCTGTTGAACGAGTACATCCGGCACATCGGTTCAGCGGTGTTCGCAGTCCCTCCGGGTCCGGCAACCGGTAGTTACATCGGCAAAGCGCTGTTCGACTGAACCTCGGCGGAGATCCCGGCGTCCGCAGGGATGACGGGGCGAGAGTCCATCCGACGTCATCGCGGGCTTGCCCCGGGATCTCCGACCTGCA
>NZ_JAPUED010000145.1:19713-26838 GCF_027492755.1 Micropruina sp.
GGGCGAGAGTCCATCCGACGTCATCGCGGGCTTGCCCCGGGATCTCCGACCTGCACCGGAACTGCGGCCTACCGGTGCAGGATGCCGAGCACGACCTGCGCGATGACCGTCGACGCGAGGAAGGTGGCGGCGATCACTACGAAGCCCACGGGCAGGATCTTCCAGCCGATCTGCCGCAGCATCGGCAGATCCTTGCCGATGCTGAGACCGGCAACGGCAAGCATCAGCGTGATCACCGAGAGGTAGTCCACCGATTCGGCGGTGTGCAGGACCCAGCCCGCGTAGGGGAACCACGGCGAGGTGATGTAGGTGCCGATCAGGATCACGGTGATCAGCGCCGGCACCTTGCCGTTGGTCAGGCCGGACAGCCAGATGGCAACACCGACCATCGCCACGATCAGTGCGTAGGTGATCACCATGTCGAAGGAGAACCCCTTCTTCACGATGCTGGCCGTCACCAGTCCCGCGACGGTCAGGATCAGCAGGCTGGTCGCCGGGTTCAGGTTGACCTTGGGCACGTCCAGCACGCTGGCGAGCGCATTGAGCTTCCCGGTCGATTCCTGCTTCACAACCTCCTTCTGGTTGCGGGTCAGGAACTTGTAGAACCGGTCCGCCACCGGCAGTGAGATCCACAACGTGAGCGGGACGCCCACAATCGCGGCGATCAGGTTGGCCGTGGTGGCGAGCGCCGCGATGGTGTCGGCGAACACGGGGTGCGCCGCGCTCACCGAGGCGATGCCGGCGGCCATCATCGAGCCCGACCCCACACCGGATCCCATCGCCAGCGCCTCCCAGCGGAAGATGCCCAGCGAGGAGATGATCGAGGCGACCAGACTGACCACGATCGCGCCGAAGATCGACCCGAACACGTACATCGACAGCACGCCCCGGTACTGCGGGGAGTCGGCGCCGAAACGTGACGTGACCATGGCGAACGAGGGCTCACGGTCGATCGAGAAGGTGGCTCCGACGGTGGCCGGACCCATCCGCAGCAGCACCGCCAGCGGCAGGGCGAGCAGCAGCGAGCCGAACACGTTGCCCAGTTCCTGCAGCAGCAGCGCCGGTCCCGCCGCGAACAACGCCGGCAGCTGCTGGCCGAGGGTCAGGCCGAGTCGGGCACAGAGCACCAGGACGGCCACGCTCATGATGGCGTTCGCGGTGTGCTGCAGGTCGATCGGCAACGGCCGCCAGGTCTGCCCCGAGATGAGCACGCCCATCAACAGTGCCCAGATCATCGGCAGCAGCATGAGCGAGACGCTGCCGAGAGGCACTGTCAGCGGGCCGATGAACTGAGCGATGGCGGCGAGGACGACGATGAGCCCGAACAGCAGCCACAGCCCTTTGTCTTTGAGAGAGATGTCGAAGGTGCGTGGTGGTGCCCCGGTCGCGTCCGTGGCTTCTGGTGTGGTGGACATCGGGGACCTTTCAGTTCGGGGGGTGCGACCCGGCCGGTGCTCAGGAGGAGAATTCGGCCTGGGTGGCACCGGCGGGACGGGCGGCTTTGCGAGCCTTGAAGTCGGCCCGCAGTTCCGGAGTGAGCGCCACATCGAGAACGGTGGCGGCCATGCTGACTGCGCCGTCCATCAGCGCCTCGTCAGCCGCGGGGCTCACCGCGATCGCGGTGAACGCCGGGTTGTGCGGCGGCGCGTCCGCGCCACGGAAGGTGACCAGCGGATGGATCGCCGGCACGACCTGGGACACGTTGCCCATGTCCGTCGACCCGCCGCCGAGCCGGACCTCGGTGTCGATCGTGCGTCCGCGGGCGGCGAAGTTGACGTCCCACAGGCCGGCGAGGACCTCGTCGCTGAGCACCGGTGCGTACGGATGCTCGGTCGGCGCCCACTCCCAGGTGCAGCCGGTCGCGATCGCGCCCGCTTCGAAGCAGCGCAGCACCTTCTTCTTCATCTCGCGCCAGACCTCCAGGTCGTAGGCCCGCAACTCGACCTGGACGACAGTCCGGTCGGGAATGATGTTGGTCGCCTCACCGCCGTGCGAGATGAACGCGTTCAGGTTGGTCTCCTTGGGCAGATGCTGGCGCAGCATCGCGAACGCGTTCAGCGCGAGCACCGCCGCGTTGGACGCGTTGATGCCCAACTCGGGAACGGCCGCGGCGTGCGCGGTCAGGCCGGTGTAGGTCACCTCGAAACGGTCCACCGCGGTGGAGGACATGCCGCGCGCACTGTGGCTGTCGCCGGTCATCTCCGGTGTCGCGGTCATGCCGTGCACCATCATCGAGAAGTCGGCCTGCTCGAAAGCGCCGGCCTCCAGTAGGGAGACCTTGCCGCCGCCGTGCTCTTCGGCCGGGGTGCCGAGCAGCACGACGCGCAGGCCCGCGTCGTCCGCCACCTTCGCCAGGCCCAGCGCGGCGCCCACGCCGGCGGCACAGATCACGTTGTGCCCGCAGGCGTGTCCGACGCCCGGCAAGGCGTCGTACTCGGCGCAGATGATCACCGTGAGATCGCCGTCGCCGTAGACGGCCTCGACGGCCGTTTCGACACCGTAGGCACCGAGCTCGACGTCGAACCCTGCCTCACGCATCGTGTCGGCGACGAGTGCCGCTGCCTTGTACTCCTTCCACGACAGCTCCGGATTCGCGTGGATCGTGCGGCTGATGCTCAGCAGTTGCTCGCGCAAACCCTCGATCTCTCGCGTGGTCCGTTCCTTGACCGCCGAGAGGTCGGCCGCGGCTTCCAGTTGGGTCATGCCTTTGTTCTCCCTTGTCGTAGAGCTCTCGCCGCTCAACTGAGGCTCACCCTATTGCCGAAGCACCGACTTTGAGGAGGCAATTACCCAAATAGTTAACAGAGCTGTAAGACCAGTGCTGAGTCAGGCTCGCGTCGGTCCGCGTTCAGGTTGCACTGGTCAGGTCGGCGTTGGCGCCAGGCTTCCCGGGCGAAGAGGTCGCTCCGATACACTTTGGCCCGGTCGAGGTGAGCCGCAGACGCAGGGCGTAGCCAAAGACCATCGGCGGTCCCCGTCCGCCGATTGGGGCGGTAGCTCAGCTGGTTAGAGCAGGGGACTCATAATCCCTGGGTCGCGGGTTCGAGCCCCGCCCGCCCCACCGACCGTCATTGCTCAAGTTGAGGGCCTGCGGCAGTCGGCGCCGAGTTCCAGATTCCGCGATCCGGCGTTGCAGCTCGACTGCGATGGGCTGCACACGCCTCGGCGGGAACCGTCGTGCCCCACCACCAGCGTCGTCAAGCGCGCTCGGTCCCTGCCGCGTGTGCTGTTCGTCGTCATCAGCGTCGGCACCGCCGTCCGCGTCGCCACTCGCGGGATGCAGGAGGGACCGCGTTCGCCCAAGTGACCTCGAAAGCACTTCACGCCGTTGCTTCGATGACGATGGTCGCGACGGTCCCGCCAACCGGTGGACGACACTGCTCGTCGTCGGTGCCCCCCGCGTGTTGAGCCCTGGTTCGCGAGTCAGCGGTTCTCATCGTCGGAGCGCTCGTGGGCGAGGTCCGCAGCCGTGAGCAGGCTCTCAAAGTCGGGAGGAAACTGCACTGTCGTCCTGGGAAGAAGGCTGTGTTTGATGGCGCTGGATGAAGGAGGCCCCCATGGCTGATGCCACTACTCTCATCTCGCCCGATAGAGCGAGTACCGACTTACGCCGCGCCGCACTCGGGGCGTTACTCGCACTCGTCGGATACACGTTGCTACCCACTTTCCGCGCTGTGGTAGAGGCCATCATCGGTAGCAATACATCCGTATACCCGAGCCCCTCCGAAGTTCCACAGAATGAGTGGTGGGGAATTTCCGGAGGAGTCATATTTTTTCTTATCGGCATCGGCGTGCTTCTACTTGTCTTGAATCTCCCGACTAGCCCTCTCGGCCGCGCGCTCGGCGTCATCGGAGGCGCCGGCTTCCTACTCAGCGGCGCGGGAGCGCGCGCAATGTACAGCCTCGCCTCGGCGAACCTGACCCACACCGGGGCAGATTCAGGTGCTCAAACCGCGGCACTGTGGGCAGTAAACATTGCGAACGGTGGACCGCTCATACTGGCCGGATGCAGTTTCGCCGGCTGGCTGATTCTCTATGGGCTTTCCCGTACGGGCTTAAGCACCATCGGCACCGGTGTCGGTATCACTGTGGCTGTTGCAGGAATGTTGATTGCCCTGGCTGAAATGTCGGCCGCATTCTTTCCTGCCCAGTTCCTCTACGTGCCGATCTTCATGTTGCTGACGATCGTCCTCTACCGTCGAGCGGGCAGGATGGGTCAGACTGCTACTGATGGCAGCTGATCCAATCGAGGCGATCGCCGCGGTTGGTACCACGGCGATCGTCGTCATGCTTATCGCCCTGCTGACGTGGCTCGCTTTACGACAACGACGCGTGTGGCCTGCGGCGTTAGCCGTCGCCCTTGTGCTCGCGGGAGTCGGCATCTCGCCCTGGCTGCCCGCGGGTGCGACCTGGGACGGCGGGCTGCAAGTGGCAGGCTACGCCCTCGCCTTTGTCGCCTACCCCGACGGACGAGTTCGCCCACGATGGTTGCTCCTGCCTCTCGTGCCGATGTTGGTGTGGAGCCTCGCTTTCGCGGTTGTGGTCAGGGCGGAGGACGGCGTCGTCCCGCTCCCTGCGCAGCTCGCGAACCTCGCCGTCCTGTGCTTCGCACCCGTGCTGGTGATCCGCTACCGGCGCCGCCTGTCGACAGTCGAACGCGAGCAGGTGCGCTGGGCGCTGCTTGGCGCGATAGTCACGTTCATCGGTATGCCCACACTCGTGCTGGCGTCGTTCGCCGCCAATACCACCGTGAGCCAGCTCGGCCCGGTGACGCTCGTGCTGGCGTCGTCGCTGGTGCTCGCGGGCCCGGTGGGACTGGCACTCGGACTGCTCCGCCCTCGACTTGCGCCAGTAGATGTCGCACTGTTCCGCACGATCCAGGGAGCTATCTGCGCACTGCCTCTCGCTTGTGGAATCGGGCTCGTCACCCGATTTCTGCCGAATCCGAGTGGAGCTTGGGTCGCGGCACTTCTCACGCTCATCCTTGCCTTCCCGCTGTGGCGACTCGGCGGCCGGCTGTCCTCCGCGTTCGTATTCCACGGTCGACTCTCGCCAGAGGCAGCGACCAAGCTCATCCGCCACGCCCTGGCATCGGAGCATCGCGCCGAAGACGCCCCTCAACTTCTCGCCGACACCGTGCGGGCTGCTCTGGGCACCAAGGCCGCGAAAGTGACCGGCGATGGTCTGCGATCCGCAACGGCGGGAGAACCAGACGCGACGATTGTCGCCTCAGTTCCGGTCTGCTACGCGGGTGAGGCGATAGCGGAACTCGAAATCGCCCCGAGACCCGCAGAGTCGAACCTGACGAAAACAGATCTCGCGATTGTCGAGAACCTTGCGACGCGTGCAGCACCTGCTCTGCATGCCGCGCGTACGGTGACCGCCCTGGTCGATGCCCGCGCAGCGTTGGTGATCGCGCACGAGGAGGAACGCAAACGTCTACGTCGCGATCTGCATGACGACCTTGCTCCCACTCTCGTGGGGCTCCGCCTGACGGCGACAGGTTTAGCCCGAATCCTTCAGGCTCGATCATCCTCCGATGCCGCCGAGATCAGGGCTTCGACCGCGCTCATCGGCGATGTGGAGGCCGCGATCGCGCAGACCCGCGCCCTCGCTCACGGCCTACTCCCGCCCGTGCTCGCCAACCGTGGTCTGATAGCAGCCGTACGCGACCGCGCCCGCTCTGACGATGAACTGCACATCGAGGTTTGCGCACCCGACGAACCTCTAATCCTTCCAGCAGCCGTCGAGGTCGCCGTTCTGCGTATCGTGCAGGAGTCAGTGACGAATGTGCGCAGGCATGCGAGAGCCTCGCATTGCATCGTGCGGATTGTTCGGAACAGTCACTCGCTGACTGTGCAGATCGAGGACGACGGGCGCGGCCTCCCCCGAGAAGTTGGCGCGGGCATCGGGCTCGGTTCGCTGCGGCTTCGAGTACAGGAACTCGGCGGTGCTCTGCGCATCGACACCTCTCCACAGGGCGGGACGCAGGTGCGTGCTGACCTACCAGTTCCGTACGAGGAAGACCCATGACGCGCATCCTGATCGTCGACGACCATCCGGTCTTCCGGAGAGGGCTGGCCTTTCTGTTGGAGACAACCGGGCACGAGGTGGTGGGCGAGGCCGCGAGCGGCACCGAGGCACTCACCGCCGTGCGGGAGCTACGACCGGAACTCGTGGTGCTCGATATGGGCCTTCCCGAACTGCATGGCGCGAGGGTGGCAGCGTCGATACGCACCGAGTACCCTCACGTCCGCATCGTCGCCGTCACCATGTACGACGATGAGAGCACGATCGCCCAGGCGCTAGAGGCTGGTGTCGATGGCTACGTGTTGAAGGATGCCGCGCCTGAGCAGATACTGGCCGCGATCGAAGCAGCCAAATGTGGTGCCCGTGTGCTCGGCTCCGGCGTAGCCATGCCGCCCATTCCGCACACCCATGAGGCAATCTCTCGCCACGGTTTCACGACGCGGGAGCGCGAGGTAGCAGAGATGCTCACCCACGGCCTCAGCAACCGGACGATTGCAGGACGGCTCGGCGTGAGCGAGAAGACCGTCGCCAACTACGTCGTCTCGGTACGCCAGAAGATGGGCGCCGCGAGTAGGTATGACGCGGCACGCATGCTCCGAGAGGAATAGCAGTTGCGATCACCCGAGCGGATTGTCAGCCGGTCGCCATCGTTTCGCCGGAGCACTACGAAGCTCTCAAGGAGACTGCCTACCTGAGGCGCTCGCCCGCCAAGCCGGTCACCTAGCAAGTCGAGCACGTTCCAGCCGCGATCGCGGTAGCTCTGCGGAATATTCACGGACTGAACTGGTTGTATCTGATACCCCTAGGGGGTATACAGGAGGCATCATGACGAACCATTCGGCACACGACCACACCCGTGACTCGGACCCGGGAGCGACGGATCGCACGAGCGAGAGCCTTCAGCAGGTGCACGACCACCACCTGGAGGACGGCTCTCACAACGGACACGCCGGGCACGGCGATCACTCTGATCACAGCGGTCATGTCGGACACGGTGACCACTCTGATCACAGCGGTCATGTCGGACACGGCGATCATCTTGATCACAGCGGTCATGTCGGACACGGTGACCACTCCGGCCACGGCGGCCATGCG
>NZ_JAPUED010000145.1:26938-55544 GCF_027492755.1 Micropruina sp.
TGATCACAGCGGTCATGTCGGACACGGTGACCACTCCGGCCACGGCGGCCATGCGGGCCACGCCGAGCATTTCCGGCGGCTGTTCTGGGTGATGCTCGTCCTCTCGCTGCCCGTGGTGGCGCTCTCCCCCATGTTCGCGATGCTGGTCGGCTACCCGGCGCCCAGCGGCGTCCTGGCCTGGGTGGCGCCGGTCCTCGGCACGGTGATGTACGTCTGGGGCGGACGTCCGTTCCTGACCGGCGCGGTGGACGAGATCCGGTCCCGGCAGCCCGGGATGATGCTGCTGGTCGGCTTGGCGATCACCGTCGCGTTCGCGGCCAGCTGGGGTGCCACGCTCGGCATCCTCGACCACTCGCTGGAGTTCTGGTGGGAGCTGGCGCTGCTGATCGTGATCATGCTGCTCGGCCACTGGGTGGAGATGCGATCACTCGCCCAGACCACCAGCGCCCTGGATTCGCTGGCAGCACTGCTGCCCGATCAGGCCGACGTGGTTCGTGGCGATGACATCGTCACGGTCGCGCCGTCCGAACTCGGTGTGGGCGACATCGTGCTGGTCCGGCCGGGCGCCAGCGTGCCGGCCGACGGACGGATCGTCGACGGCGAGGCTGAACTGGACGAGTCGATGGTGACCGGCGAATCGCGGACGGTACGCCGCACCATCGGCGACCGGGTCGCCGCCGGCACCATCTCGACAGACTCAGCCATCCGGGTCGAGGTGACCGCGACCGGCGACGACACCACCCTGGCCGGCATCCAACGCCTGGTCGCCCAGGCACAGGCGTCGAGTTCACGGGCCCAGCGGCTGGCGGACCGCGCGGCCGGGTGGCTGTTCTGGTTCGCACTCGGCACGGCGGCGTTGACCGCCATCGTGTGGGCCGCTCTCGGCTACCCGGACGACGCGGTGCTGCGTGCCATCACGGTGCTGGTGATCGCCTGCCCGCACGCCCTGGGCCTGGCGATTCCCCTGGTGGTGGCGATCGCGACCGAGCGGGCGGCCCGGGCCGGCGTGCTGATCACCGATCGGTTGGCGCTGGAGTCGATGCGCGAGGTCGACACCGTCGTGTTCGACAAGACCGGCACCCTGACCAAGGGTCAGCCCGGCCTGATCGACGTCATGGTCGCAGCCGATGCCGACCTGGACGAAGACGGTGTGTTGGCGCTGGCGGCGTCCGCGGAGTCCGACAGCGAGCACCCGTTGGCCCGGGCGATCGTCCGCGCCGCCGACGAGCGAGGTCTCCGCCTCCCGGCCAGTTCCGGCTTCCGCTCCGCGCCCGCGCTGGGCGTGTCGGCCACGATCGACGGACGCACCGTGCAGATCGGTGGGCCGAGGCTCCTGGAGGAAACCGGAGCGTCCCCGCTGACCACCTCGGATTCGGACGACGGCGCGATCGTGCTGCATGTGCTGCGCGACAGCCGGGTGATCGGACGGCTCAGCCTCGCCGACGAGATCCGCCCCGAGTCTGCCGAAGCGGTCCGGCAGCTGCATGACCGGGGCGTCTCGGTGGTGCTGCTCACCGGCGATGCCCGCGCCGTCGCCGATCAGGTGGGTCGCGAGCTGGGCATCGACACGGTCATCGCGCAGGTGCGGCCCGAGGACAAGGCGTCCGAGATCGTCCGGCTGCAGCGTGCCGGTAACAAGGTGGCGATGGTCGGCGACGGGGTGAATGACGCCCCCGCACTGGCCCAGGCTGATGTCGGGCTGGCGATCGGTGCCGGCACGGACGTCGCGATCGGGTCGGCGGGCGTCGTGCTGGCCGGAGACGATCCGCGTTCGGTGATCTCGGTGATCGACCTCTCCCGGGCCAGCTACCGGAAGATGCGGCAGAACCTGTGGTGGGCGGCCGGCTACAACCTGGTCACCGTGCCGCTGGCGGCCGGCGTGCTTGCCCCGATCGGGATCAGCATGCCGATGGCGATCGGCGCCCTGCTGATGTCGGCGTCCACCCTGGTGGTGGCGGCCAACGCGCAACTGCTGCGCCGCCTCGACCTCACGCCGGGTGCCCATCCGGTCGAGGGAGAGCCCGCCGGACAGCGGAACTGAGTCTGATATCGACCCCAGAGTGGGCAGCACGCGTCACAACATGCAGCAGGCACGCCGCTCCAATCCGGGCGTTCGCCAGCCACTCTGGGGTCGATATCAGAACATCGTCTAGTAGCGCCGGGGATCAGTTGCGCGGCGACGCCGTGGGTCGTTCGCTGGCCTGATGACCGCTCCCCCGGTTCGGCGGCATCCACCCCCGTGACGCTCAGCGTCGGCGACCTCAACCGTTCGGTCTGCCGGTACCGCGATCTACGCGGGGACATGGTCACGTGCCGTGTCCCCGACCACATCGCCCTCGAGTTCTACACCCGATCCTGAGAAGCAATGGCGGATGCTGAAAGGCCGATGAAGGCCGTCGGTGCGGCACTTGAGCGTGTGACATACTCAATGGGTTCCCCCCAGGACGCGACTAGGTTGGTGGTATGCGGAGGCCGTACAGATCCCTGCGGCACCGCCTTTCCCGTCGGTTCACGGCGGTCGGACGCGGTCTCGAACCGATTCCTCGGCGCCGCCTTCACCGGGTCAGCGATCAGGTAGCGACGCTGCGCCGCCAATCCATCGACGGCACCCCCGAGCCGGTACAGCAATTCGACTTCTGGGCCACGATCTCCGCCATCGCCGAAGCCGCCACGGTGGCCCTGACCCGGGCCGGTATCGAGGTCGTCCGGCTGGACAACGACGGCCGCAGCATCCTCGCCATTCCCGCTGAAGCACGCTCCAGTGCCCTGGCCGCGCTCGCCGCCGACCCGACGATCGCCCAGTGGTGGATCACGGGGCCCCGCAAGCGCACATTCAAGGTGTCCGAGTTCCGACGCAGCCGATCGGTCGACGCCACCCGGCTCACCCTGTTCCGGCTGCTCGCCGCCCCGAACGGCGAGCCGATCACCGACGCGCGGTGCGGTGTCAGCCTCCAGTTCTGGGAACTCGCCGAGGCCGGGACGGAACGCCCGGACGGCGGCCTGCACAGCCCCGGTACCCGGCTGGCTCCCGCCCGCAACCCGCTGGCCGGCTATCTCACCGCAGACCTGTGGCAGCAGGCCCAGGACGACCCGAAGCGCCGGCTACGACCTGCGTCGCCGCCGCATCTGTTGCACATCACCGAGCCCATCGACATCGTCTACACCTGGGTCGACGACCGCGATCCGGCTTGGCGGCAGCGCCGCGCCAGCGTCGAGCCGACACCCAACGGGCTATCCACCGACGCATTGCACGGCGGCCGGACCGAGAGCCGCGACGAGCTTCGCTACTCGCTGCGTTCGCTCTGTTCCTACGCCGGTTGGTACCGCAGAATATGGCTGGTCACCGACGACCAACGTCCGTCCTGGCTGGCAGACGATCCACGGCTCACCATGGTGTCGCACCGCGATATTTTCAGCGACCCGAGCGTGCTGCCCACGTTCAACTCGCATGCCATCGAATCGCAGCTGCATCACATCGACGGGCTGGCGGAACACTTCCTGTACCTCAACGACGACGTGTTCATCGGACGCCCGATCCGCCCGGAAACCTTCTTCACCGGCACCGGCCTCGCCAAATTCACCCTTGCGCCGGTCGCGATCGACCGCCAGGACAAGCCTGGACGGTTGAACGGCGCGATGCTGGCCGCCCGCAACAACCGGGCTCTGCTGTCCGCCGATCTCGGCCGCACGGTGACCAATCGGGTGCAGCACATTCCGCACGCCCATCGCCGCAGCTCGCTGGCCGGCTTCGAAGCCCGCCATCCCGACCGGGTGGCGCAGGTCGCCGCGTCTCGTTTCCGCAGCGCGGACGACCTGTCACTCAGTTCTGAACTCGGCCACTACTGGGCCTACGCGCACGGCCAGGCGGTGACAACCACGATGTCCTTCCGCTATGTCGACATCGGTTCTCCGCTGGCCGACGAATACCTGGACAGCCTGCTCGCCCGCCGCAACTTCGACTGCTTCTGCATCAACGACGCGGGCCCCTACCAACAGCCGGTCGACGGTGCCCGGGTGACCGACTTCCTGGCCGAGTACTTCCCGGTACCCAGCCCGTTCGAGCGGACGGCACCGTGACCCTCACCGATCGTCTTCGCCGACCGCTCCGAACGCTCCGGGCCCACCTGCAGCGCCGCCGCCGGCACGCCGACGACTGGCTGTGGCAGCGCTGGCCGCAAGCCTGGCGGGCGCCGCACGAAGTGGTGGACCGCTTCGACACCTGGGCCTACCTCGACGACCTGCAAGGCCGGCTGTCGGAGCTTCTCGACAGCGCCGGTGTCGACCATGTCGTGCTCGACACCGGGAGTCTCCCGGATCCCCGGATCGCGGTGCGCGCCCCGGACGCCGACCGGGCGCTGGTTGCGATCGCCGACAGCTTCGCGGGGCGTCCCTGGTGGGCGGCACGCGTGCGCTCGGGTCTGATCGGACCCGCTCGTCCGGTGCGGCAGCAGCGAGCCGGCGGCGCGGACGGCGTGCTGATCTCGCGCAATCTGCTGTCTCCGGCGGGCATCCCGCTGACCGATTCGGAACTGGGTGTGCTGATCGAGTTCTGGAGTGTCACCGACGCCCCGACCCGCCGTTCGGGTGGCAGCCAGTTGCCGCCGGGCACGATCATCGCCCCCACGTCCAACGGTGTGCTCGACTACATCGACGCCGATCAGTGGGCGCAATCACAACATGAGGGCCACCGGCTGCCCGCGACGCCCCCTCACCTGCTGAGCATGGTCGAGCCAATCGACCTGGTCTACACCTGGGTGGACGGTAACGATCCGGCCTGGCTGACCCGCAAGGCGGACGCGCTCGGGCTGCCGTCCGAGGCCCGGTACAGCAGCGACGCAGCCATCGACGCCAGGTTCGCCAACCGCGACGAGTTGCGTTACTCGCTGCGGTCGGTCGAGATGTTCGCCAGCTGGGTGCGCCGCATCTGGATCGTCACAGACGGCCAGACCCCGGAGTGGCTGAAACCTGACGATCGGCTGCGGATCGTCGACCATCGCGAGATCTTCGCCGATCCGGACGCCCTGCCGGTGTTCAACTCGCATGCCATCGAGTCGCAACTGCACCACATCGACGGCCTGGCCGAGCACTACCTCTACCTCAACGACGACATGCTGTTCGGGGCGCCGGTGCGGCCCGAGCACTTCTTCAACGGCGCGGGGCTGATCAAGATGTTCATCTCGCGGGTCGCAGTCATCGACCCGGCCCCGCGCAACGAGGACGACCTCGCGGTCAGTGCTGCGGCCAAGAACAACCGGGCGTTCCTGGAGCGCGAGTTCGGCCGCACCATCACCCACAAGCTGTGGCACACCCCTCAGCCGCACATCCGCTCGGTGATGGAGCAGTTCGAGCAGGAACAGCCCGCGCTGTTCGACACCGTGATGCGGTCGCGGTTCCGCAGCGTCGCCGACCACGCCCTGACCAGCTCGCTGGACGGCTACTACGCGATGGCGAACGGTCAGGCGGCACCGAGCCGGATCCGCTACGGCTACCTCGACCTGGGGTCGGTGGACGCCTGGAAGACCCTGGAACTGTGGCTGCGCCGCCGCAACCTGCAGTGCCTGTGCATCAACGACTCGGGCGCGGAAGACCCCGCGGTCCAGCGCGCGAACGATGCCGCCCTGCGCGACTTCTTCGACAACTACTACCCGGTGCCGAGCCGCTGGGAGTGACGGCGGCTCCGCCGGCAGCGTCTCGACACGCTCGACCGGCGGTGGTGGGGTTCGACCACGCCGACTCAGGAGATCCCGGGTCGAGCCCGGGATGACGAGAATGCATCCCGACCGACGAGGTGGCGGGCCGAGCCCAGCCTGACGGAACTGCCTCCCGAGCGACGAGGTCCCCGGTCCCGGGATGACATCCCTATCGGGTGCGCCAGGCCCGGACCCAGTCGACGTCCATCGTGAGCGGCAGCTTGGGCTTGGGCACCGAAGCCGCGTCGACGCCTGAGCCCGGCCGAGCGTCGGGCTTGGTCAACCGGTAGGTTTCCCAGTCGGAGCTGAGCAGGCTGATCACGACGTAGTAGTTCGCCGGAGCCAGTGCGACCTTCAGTTCGCGGGTGAGCTTGCCGTCCAGCCGGAACTGCACGCCGCTGCGGTCCCATTCCACCGACACCGTATGCCAGGCGTCCCACCACTGCGGGTCGGCCACCAGGTCGGTGGCGACATAGGACTGGGTGCCGTCGGCCGGGTGTTTGGTGCCCCTGACGTGGATCACGTTGGTGATGCCCCGGCCGTAGCCGAAGGTCTCGATCATGTCGATTTCCTGGGCGGCGTCCGATTGCAGCCAGACCGAGGCGTGCGCACCGGGCGCACGGGGGAACTTGACCCGGGCCGCCACCATGCCGGACGGAATCGTGAATCGGTCCTGGGTGCTCACCATCGCGTTGTCGAAGACGCCCTCGGGGCAACCCGCGGTCTTCTGACCTGCCTGCGCCTGCTTGCGCTTGGCGCTGGCGTTGACCCGGGCGGTGACGGCCTTGGACGCCTTGGACATGGACAGCGTGATGATGCCGTCGGCCACCTCGACGTTGCTCTTACGGGGAGCCGAGCACCAACGGCCACCCGCGTCGTAGATGTCGGTGAGCCGGTAGTCCCAGGGTCGAGGCAGTGACGATCCGTCGAACCCGCTGTTCAGCACCCGATTCCACTGGTCGGCGGCCTTCGCGGTCGGTGTCGCCACCGCGTCGCGGGTTTTGGCCGTGGGGAGTGCGACGGCACGAAAGGTGCCGCCCGTGCCCGGCGCCAGGAACTCGGCTGAGCCGGCTCCCGTCATCTTCGCCGACGCCACCTGCTGCCAGCCCGAGTCGGTCTGTCGCTGCAGGGCGACCGGTCGGCCCTTGGCCCGCTGGCTGGCGCCGAAAGTCGCGCGGACCAGGGTCGAATCTCCGTAGTCGACCGGGGACACCTCCAGCGCGGCCGCCGCATCCTGTGAGATCCGCCCGGTCGGCGACGACTGCTGCGGTGTCGGCGTCCCGGACGGCTCAGGTTGGCTGCTGGCCGTGGTCGGGGCGGGCGACATCGGAGCACTCGGCGGCGTGGTCTGACCCGTGCAGCCGACCAGCACCGCGCCGGCCAGTGCCACGGCCACAATGCGCATCCGCACGGCTCAGGCCTTCTTCCAGACGCGGATCCAGTCCACCGACATCGACGGCAGGCTCTTCTGCTTCTTCACCGCGGACTTCTTCACCCCGGACCCGGGCCGCGCATCGGGCTTCTTCACCCGATAGGTCTCCCAGTCGGAGCTCAACACGCTCAGCACCAGCTGGTAGTCGGCCGCCTTCATCCCCTTCAGCTGCCGGGTCTTCGCCCCATCGAGGTAGAACGCGATCGTGCTGTCGTCGAAGCTGACGGCCACCGTGTGCCACTTGGACCACCAGCTCTTGCTCTTCACCGTGCTGACCGCGACATAGGCATCCTTGTCGACCTTGGGATCCTTCTTCAGCGTGGAACCGCTCAGCCGGTGGATCACATTCGTCACGCCGCGCCCGTAGCCGTACGCCTCGATGATGTCGATCTCCTGACGGTTGCCCGCCTGCAGCCAGATGCCGGCATGCGCGCCCTGGCCCTCGACGAACTTCACCTTGGCCACGACCGTTCCGGCGGTGAACGACTCACCGCTGCCCTGGGTGGTGATCATCGCGTTGTGGTAGACGCCACCGGGGCAGCCCGGGGTCAGTGCGGAACGAACCGCCTTCGCCTTCTTCAGCGAAGCCTCTGCCTTCTTGATCGCGGCACTGCGCTTCTTCTTCTGGCTCGTGGTGTTGCTCTTCATCGCCTTCGCCTTGACGAGGGCCGCCTCAGCCTTGCTCACCGCGCTGTCGGCCTTTTTCACCGCGGACGCGTTGTCGGCCTTCTGCCGATTCTTGGCGCCAGCGGTGGCAGTCTTGGCCTCGCTCGCACCGACGTTGGTCATCTTCAGCACGGCGGAGCCGCCGGAAACCGACGTGTTGCCACTGACTGGTGCCGAGCACAGCCGGCCATTGGCCTGATAGCCAACCTCATCGCGGCTTCGCCACGTCTCGGACAACGGCCCGGCCGTGAACTCGTCGGCGAACGACGGCGCGGCCAGCTGCCGAGTCTCGCCCACGACCTCGGAGCTGGCCTTCTTCTTATTCTTCTCCTTGTAGCTGAACTCCTTGGCGACGGCTCGGTAATAGCCGGCGTCGCTGGCGACGATGCCGAAGTTGACCGCACCCTTCGAACTCATCTTCACCGACTTGACAGTGGTCCAAGCCTGTCCGTCCGACGAGCGCTGGAGATTCACGACACGATTCTTGTCGAGCTTCGTTCCGGAGAACTGAGCGGTGATGGTACGACCCGCACTCAGCGTCAGCTTTCCCGCCGCGGCGGCCTGACTCACCCCTGCCGGCGCCACCAGCGCCGCCACCGTCAACACCAATCCGACGGCGACCGCCGCAATGCTCCGAATCATTCGCATTCGCACAAACCCTTCCGGCCAGAATCCTCCACCGGCGATGTGAGGAGATGGATCGAGTCTATAGGTAAATGCCATTGTCACGACCACCCGGCACGGTGCCTCGGGTCGCGGTGCCGGTGGTCGGCAGCGGTCCAGCGCGACACCTCGCGGGCTGGGCCGGAGCGGGACGTCCCACTCACGGTAGGCTGCGAAGACCCGCGTTCGCCGACCCCCCGAGGGAACCGCTCCATGCCCGCTGTGTCTGTGATCGTTCCCGTACACAACGGGGAACGACAACTCCGGGAGTGTCTGGGCTGCCTCACCGCCCAGACGCTGACCGACCTCGAGATCATCGTTGTCGACGACGGGTCGACAGACGCCACTGCCGCCATCATCGACGAGGTCGCCGCGCTGGACGCCCGCGTCCGACGGCTCACCGGTCCCGCGATCGGCAGTGCCGGTGCCGCCCGCAATGCCGGCCTGGCAGTAGCCACTGGCGACTATCTCGCCTTTCTCGACAGCGATGACCGGTTTGCCCCCACGCTGCTGGAGGAACTGCACGAGAAAGCGGTGGCCGACTCTGCCGACATAGTCTTAACCAGATTCAGAATCGCGGACGATTCCACCGGCGATGTCTCGCCGGTGGAATGGGGAGTGAGACTGAGACACTTTCCGCGGCGCACCCCGCTCGCCCCGAGCGCGCTGGGTGACAACCTTTTTCTCGCGGTCAACCCGGCGCCTTGGAACAAGCTCTTCCGGACAGAGTTTGTTACTGGCACTAACTTGCGGTTTCAGGAGCTGAGGCGCACCAATGACCTCTACTTCACTGCGCTCGCGTTGGCGCACGCGGAGCGAATCAGTTACATCCAGACCTACGGCATCGACTATCGGGTCGGGCACGGCACCAGTCTTCAATCCACGCTGCACGAGTCGCCTCTCGATTTCGTCGACGCGCTGACCGCCATTCGTGGCGAGCTGGAGCGGATCGGACGCTGGCCGGCACTTGAGCGCGCCTTCACGAATCTGGTGGTGGAGGTCAGCCTCACCGCTCTGCGCAAGGCCGGCACGGCCGAGTCGTTCGCCACCGTCCACGAAGCTCTCCGCGAGGACGTGCTGCCACGGCTCGGGGTCACCGGGCGGGCCGACGACTACTTCCTGCGCCGCGACTACCCCGCGCTGGTGGCCGACATCCTGGAGCGCAGCACGACCGAGCTGATCTTCCAGCGGCTACAGCAGGCCCAGCAGCAGGCGGCGTCGGCGCGGGCGCAGGCACACTCCGCCCTGCTCGCGGTGATCGATCCGGGCCCGGACGGCGCCCCCGGGCCGGACGCTGCCACGCCGACGCCCGCGTCGCCCACCTCGCCCACCAGCGGACTTGCCGACGCCGATGGCGTCCCCCGCCCCGACGTCAGCGTCATCATTCCGGTGCACAACACCGAGGCCTACCTGCGGGACTGCCTGGACAGCGTGCTGCGGCAGTCGGGCGTCGACATCGAGATCATCTGCGCCGACGACGGATCCACCGACGCCAGCGGCACCCTGCTGGCCCGGATCGCCGCATCCGAGCCCCGCGTCCGGGTCTTGGCCCTGTCGCACGCGGGGCAGTCCCAGGCGCGCAACGCGGCACTCGGAATCGCCCGCGGCCGCTATCTGTGCTTTGTCGACAGCGACGACTTCTGGCGCTTCGACGGCCTCGCCGAGCTGGTCGGCCACGCCGACGCCGAACAGCTCGACCTCCTCGCCTTCGACGCCGAGTCCATCCGGGACCCAGGGGTGGGAGACCGCCGGTGGCAGCGGATGGCCACCTTCTACCAGCGCCCCGGCGACTACCGGGAGACCTCGAGCGGACCCGGGTTGCTGGCCCGGATGAACGCACGACGGCACTATCGGGCGAGCGCCTGCCTCTATCTGGTGCGCCGCAGCGTCATCGAGGCGAACGACATCCGTTTCCGGCCCGGCATCTCCCATGAGGACAACCTGTTCACGTTCCGGGTGATGCTCGCCGCCGGCCGCGCCGCACACCTGCCGGCACGGCTGTACGGTCGTCGTCTCCGTCCGCATTCGATCATGGGCACGGCGAGTCGTGCGGTGGCGGCCCGCGGCTATTTCGTCTGCGCCGTCGAGATGCTCCGGCTGGTACACGGACGCCGCTTCGAACCCGAAGTCGCCCGGCAGATCGGCGCGGTGATCCACCGGGTGCTGCGACAGGCCAGCGAGCAGGCCACCGGGCTCGGCGCCGATCTGGTGGAACGCATGGGCACGATCGACCCGGCTCCCGACGCCCAAGCGCTCTATCGGCTGATCGCCGAAGCCCACGCCGATGCTCAGTTCCGGCGCAAGCGGCCCTCCCCGCCACCGCATCCCGTCCGTCGGGTCGCTGCCGGCGTCCGGCGCCGGCTGCGACGGCTGGCCCGTGCCACTGCCGACCTGGCTCGTGCGGCGAGAAGGAGCAGGTGAGATGGCCCGGCTAGGCAATCTGCTGCGACGGCTGGAACCCGGCGTCACGATCGTCGTCCCGGCGCACAACGTCCAGCGCTACCTGGCACGCTGCCTCGATTCCGTACTGGCGCAGACCTGGTGGGATCGCTGCCGCATCCTGGTTGTCGACGACGGCAGCACCGACGACACCGGACGGCTCGCCGACGAGTACGCAGCCGCGCACCCCCGCATCGCGGTCGTCCACCAAGCCAACGGCGGTCCGGGGGCCGGGGCGGCCCGCAACAACGGGCTCGACCTGGTCCGCACCCAGCAGGTGCTGTTCCTGGACGGCGACGACGAGTTGACGCCCCGCGCCATCGAGCTGCTCAGCGGCGCCGCCGCTCGCCACGGACGCGACCTCGCGGTGGGTGCCACCGAGCAGTTCCCGCAGTCCCGGACGTGGCTGTGGACGCCCTATTTCGAGGCCGGCAGCATCCGTGACGTCGCCATCGAGGACGTCCCGCTGCTGGCGCACGACGCCCGCACCTGCAACAAGCTGTACTCGACCCGATGGCTGCGCCGTTCAGGTCTGCGGTTCGCCGAGGGCATCCACCATCAGGACACCGTGGTCAACGTGCCGGCCATGCTCCGCGTGCCGCGTTTCGCCCTGGTCGGCGACGTGGTGCACCGCTACCGCAAGCGGGCCGAGGGCGGCTCGGTGATGGACAGCCACTTCACCCGGCTGGACAACTACTGGGATCACCTGAAGGTGATCGAAATGCTGGCCGGCATGCGCGAAGGGCTGCTCCCGGCCCGCCGTCCGCTGCTCGACGCGTTCATCGTGCGCAGCTTCCAGGGCTTCGCCCGGCGTGCGCCGGGCACGCTGCCCACCGAGCGGCTGCCCGAGTTCTTCCGCCGGACGAAGACGGTGGTCGAGCGGATCGACCCGGCGGTCATCGAGCAGGCGACCACGGGTGCCGACCAGCGCGCGGCCTACGTGACGATGCTCGAGGACGACCTGCCCAGCTTCCTCGACCTGGACGCCCGGGTCGGCCGACTGCGGGCGCACCGCGGCGACCTCTATCTGGACCTGCCCGACAGCAGCGACGCCATCCGGCAACTGGTCCGCACCGGGGCCACCCGGGCCTGGGCCGACCAGCTC
Source organism: Micropruina sp. (assembly GCF_027492755.1). Taxonomy (GTDB): domain Bacteria; phylum Actinomycetota; class Actinomycetes; order Propionibacteriales; family Propionibacteriaceae; genus Micropruina. The sequence goes on from NZ_JAPUED010000145.1 coordinate 38,934, forward strand.
AGCGTCGACGCGACCTGCCTGCGGCTCAGGGTTCGGCTGCGGATCCAGGGAGCCAGCCACCTGGACACCGCTCTGGACGGCGTGGTGGCGCGACCCCTGCAGGACGGCGACCCGATCGGCGAATGGCCGGTGACGCTGCACGCCGACGACGACGATCCGCGGCAGCACACCGGCGAACTGGCGGTGCCGCTGGACGCGCTGCCCGACGGCGCCTTCACGGTGCGGCTGGGCTTCCTCACCCCGACCGGCGGCACCGCCCGGTGGCTGCGTCGTCCGCCGGACGCCGCGGCCGAGAGTGCCCACAACGGTGCCGTCCGCGTCAGCCTCGGCACCCGGGACGACCGGGCCGAGCTCCGACTGACCCGGACCGGTGAGGGAACCATCGACTGACGCATCCGCGTTCAGCTGGCTGTGTATCCGCCTCATCCGGGGACGATGCGAGCGGTCGTCGAGAGACGCTATACTGCTGCCTTCGGGGGAAATACATGGGGGATTCAGGATCAGCCGACCCAGGAAGTCTCCAACCGAAATGCCAGGAACCCCGCAGCGGCGCATCATCACCGTGCTCGCCGCCACCACAGCCACTCTTGCCAGCTTCGCGATCGCACCGGCCGCGCACGCCGTCGACCTCCGCGAGGCCACCTCAGCACTCGCCGTCGGCGGACGTTACCAGGTGATGCGGATCAACCACACCGGTGACATCACCGCCGAACTGGCCGCCGCCACCAAGTCCGCGGCGAGCGCCAGCCAGCCTCGAGTCGTCTCCCTCCCCGCCGGAACCGTCAAGCTCACCGCGCAGATCAGGGTCGCGAACAACGTCTACCTGGTCGCCGATCCCGGAACGACGGTGGTGCTCTCCAAGTCGGCCGATCAACTGCTCTGGTTCAACGCCGTCAACGGCGGCGTCTACGGCGGCATCTGGGACGCCGACGGCAAGGCGTCCAGTGTGATCGGCACCAAGGCGTCCACGGTGCGGGTGGCGAACGTCACCGTCCGCAACGCCAAGAAGAACGGCATCGTCGGCTACGCCAGGACCCAGCTCACCCTGGCCGACGTGACCAGCACCGGCAATGCCAACGACGGCGTCCACGTCGCCGAGGCCTCCAGGCTGACCGCGTCCAACGTCCGGGCGGTGAAGAACCGCCGCAACGGCCTGCAGCTGTCCAGCGGCGCGAGCGGCACCATCACCGACAGCGCACTCGACAACAACGGCCTCGCCGTGACCGGCTCCACCACCGGCAAGGTCGGGCACGGCCTGGGCGTCGCCTCGGCACGAGCCACCGTGACCAACACCAGCATGTCGTCGAACAAGGTGTGCGGCGCGTCGCTGACCGGCTCGGTCGAGATCACCCTGGCCAGGAGCACGCTGTCCGGCAACGGCCGGCACGGCGTGGGGACCACCGCTGGGGTGAAGGCCACGATCAGCGACAGCGTGGTCAGCAACAACCGGTACAACGGCGTGCTGGCCTCCGGCTCCGGCACCCACGTTCGACTCGCCAGCGTGACCATCAGCGGAACCTCCCGCCACGGCCTGTCCGTGCCGTCCAAGGGCTCCGCGACCCTGCAGGGGTCGACGATCACCACCTCGGGGCGCAGCAACATCTCGGTCTCCGACAAGGGCACCCTGTCGGTGGACAGCGAGAACCGGCTGACCGACGGCAAAGCCGAGGGCATCACGGTGACCGGCCAGTCGAGGCTGACGGTCAGCGGCACGGGCAACCTGGTCCGCGCCAACAAGGCCAGCGGCCTGGTGGTCTCGGGCAGCGGCACCAGCGGACGGATCACCAAGTCGGTCACCTTCGAGGCCAACCGCAAGTACGGCATCCTGGTCAAGACCAAGGGCAAGCTCGCGACGGTCACCAACTCGTTCGTCAAGAACAAGTCGGCGACGATCTACAAGCAGAGCGGCGGCAAGGTCACCAAGATCTAGACCGTGGACGACGTACTGCGGTGTCAGCCGCGGCGGCGTCCGACTTGCCACCATCTGCGGGCGCCCGGAGTCGACAGCCGTCCGGACGCGCGGGCGCGGCCTTCTCGCAATGCCACCGCGTGCTCCAGCAGGCTCGCGGCGCGGCGGTCGAACGAATGCTCGACACGGATCCGTTCGGCCGTCGCGAGCCGCTGCGTCCGGTCGGGCCAGAGCTCATCCGGATCGGCACCGAGGAGGGCCCCCACTTCTCCCGCGGCGTTGCAGGCGACCACGCTTGCGCCGAAGAGTTCGGTCAGGCCGTCGATCTCGTCGCTCAACACGCGCGCCCCGCAGGCTACTGCGTCGAACAGCCGGTTCGAGACGAAGCCGGCTCGGCGCATGTCCTCCCAATGGTCGTTGAGCACGATCCGGGCCGCGGCGTAGTGGGCGCCCACGTCGGCGTTGGGCACCGACTTCGCCACCAGCCTGCCCGCCTGCGGCGTGTTCTCCCAGCCGGTGCCGATGATCGCCACCTCGGCCACGTCGGCCGCCGCCTCGACCAGCGGACGGTGCGCGCCACGCCGGGCGTTGCCGATGAACAACACCCTGCCCGCCGTCCCGGGTGTCGCATCCTCGGCCCGGCCCGGGTGGCACAACTCGACGTCGGTGCATTGCAGCAGTGGGGTGATCGCAATCCCCCACTCGTCGGCACGCTGGCGGGCCCAACGGGGCCCGGCGGCGAACACGGCGTCGTAGCGGCCCGCCTCGTCGGCGGTCACGTCGTCAGGGTGCGAGATCACCCACAGCAGGTTGATCGCTCCTGGTTGCGGCGGGCCGATCTCGAGTCCGCGCAGGGCCAGCACCACATCGTCCTCGGCCCGGCTGGCCCGCTCCCGGGTGTCGCGGCGGTCGATCGTCACCTGCTGGCCGAGCCTGCGCAGCGCGCGGGCCAGCGACTCCGCGAAGTGCGTGTCGCCCCACAGATCGCCCCAGCGTCCCGGAGTGGCGGCGGTGTCGATCGCCCACCGCAGCCGCGGTGCTTGACCCATGCCGTCCGACGCCACTCGTCACCCCCAGAGAGATGGTCAAATCTAGTGCCTCACATCCATCCCCGGCTGCCAGGACGCCCGGCTTCGTCCGGCTGGCTACGATCAACACCATGACGACTGCCGCTCCCGATTCCGAGGCGGCGGGCGACGACACCCCCTCAGCCGATTCCGCTCCCACACGGCCGGCTCGCAGGCGCCGTCGAGCCCGCTGGATTGTCCTGTCCGTGCTGGCCGTGGTGGTGGTATTCGGTGCCGTCGCAGCCTGGCTGGGCTTACGGGTGCTGACGGTGCAGAACGAGCTCACCGCCGCGCAGGCGGCGGTCAACGACGTCCGCAAGGGCGGTGACCCGAAGGCGGCCCTGCAGGTGGTGGCGGACCGGTCCGCTGCCGCGGTTGCGGCCAGCGACGGTGCACTGTGGGCGCTGGCCGAGCGGGCGCCCGTGATCGGCCCGAATCTGAAGGCCGCACGGCTCGCTTCCCGCTCTTTGAACGAGTTGAGCGCGGGGTTGGCGGTTCCGGCGATGGCCGCGCTCGATGCCCCCGGTTCCGAGCCCACCCTGCAGCGGCTCCTCCCGGTGGTGCAGCGCGCCTCGGCCGAGATCAGTACGCTCACCGCCGAGATCAAGCAGGTCCGGCAGAGCCCCGATCTGGTGCCGCAGGTGCGCGGCGGTGTCGATCAGCTCGGCGACATCATGGACGCCGCCGACCCCGTGTTGCGGCTGATGCCGGGCATGCTCGGCGCCGACGGCCCGCGCAACTACATCCTGGCGGCGCAGAGCAATGCCGAGGTGCTGGCACTCGGCGGCAGCGTCGCGTCGCAGAGCCTGGTCCGGTTCGCCGACGGCACCGCCAAGATCATCAAACAGGCTGACAGCAGCCAGTACCGCAACGGCGTGGCGGTGAAGAGCGACATCGACAAGAGTGCGCTCAAGTTGTACAACGACTACCTGATCACCCACATCAACACCAGCGTCGGACGTCCGGACTTCCCCACCGCGGCCAAAACGATCCGGGCGTTCTGGAACCGGGACATCGACCCGGACAAGGTCGACGGGGTCATCTCGGTGGATCCGCTGGCCCTGGCCCGGGTGATGCGCGCCACCGGTCCGGTGAAGGTCGACGGCCACACGATCAACAGCGACAACGCGGCCTCGTTCCTGCTCAGCCGCGCCTACCAGCTCTACGAGCCCAAGGTTGCCGACAAGATCTTCAAAGAGGTCGCCGTGTCGGTGATGGACAAGCTGGTGGCGGGCAAGGTCGACGCCGCCAAGCTGGTACCGGCCGTCTCCGAAGGCGTCCAGGCCGGCAGCATCATGTTCTGGAGTGCCGATCCCGTGGTTCAGCAGGAGATCGCAAAGACTCCGTTGGCCGGCATCCTGCCGACCGACAACAAGGAGTCGACCACGATCGGCGTGTTCTATCGCGACGCCTCACTGGGTTCCAAGATCGACTACTACCTGCGGTCGAAGGTGAAAACGACCAGCACCTGCAATGCCGACGGAACACGCTCGTACACGGTGTCGACCACGCTGTGGCTCGACCTCACCAAGGCCCAGAACGTCAAGCTGCCGCGCTACGTGACCGGCGGAGACCCAGCGACCAAGGTGTACCGGACGCAGCTCTTCGTCTACGGCCCGCCGGGCACCACGGTCACCGACTCCCCTCGTCGGACCGAGAAGTCATGGAACTGGCGACCGACCGACTCCACCGACCTGGGGCGTCCGGTGCCGTCGTTCATGACGATCAACGACCTGGGCGCCAAGAAGGTCACGCTCTCGGTGACCTTCACCGGCCCGGCCGGCGAGTACGGGCCGGTCGCGGTGCGCACCACCCCGATCGTCCACCCGACCGAGGTGGAGATCGGCGCGGGCTGCGTGGGCTGAGCCTCGATCCGCCGGTGGGCGGCGCTGAGATTAACGGAACCCGTTGCCAGAGAGGTTCCGACAAGCTCGACCAATCATGATGATCAGCGGGTCTCAGCTCACCCCGAAGATCCGTGACCGCTCGTCGCCCAGCACCCACCGGCCGGTGACCACCAGGTCGAGGTTGTCCGGCTGCCAGCGCAACGCCCGCAACGCGCGGCGGTTCAGCCGCACCGACGTCGACCAAGGGGTGACTCCGAGCGGTCGCAACTGGGACTGGGTGGCCACCGCGAGTGAGGTGCCGCTGTGCGGGTCGGTGAGGACGCGGAGCCGGCGCTCGCCGGGCAGGTCCGCCACCGGTATCCCGTCCTGGCTGGCCTGCAGCATCGCCTTCTGCGCCTCGCGACTGATCCACAGCGATCGCGGGCTCGCCTCCACCGAGGTGGCCGCGACCGTCCGGCCGGCGTCGGGGCGTCCGATCCTGCGGGCGTTGGCGGCCATCTCGCGGATCCGTTTCGGGTCGGCGAGCAGCAGGTCGATCTTGTAGCCGACGGTCGTGGCGTAGTTGCAGCGCACCGCCGCACCCTCCTCGACCAGCACGTCGGCGTTGCGCACCTCCTGCCCGGGGATCGGGTTGATGATCACCATCGGCAGCCCCGCAGCCATGCATTCCGACGACGACAACCCGCCCGGTTTGCCGACGAACAGGGTGGCGACCCGCATCAGGTCGACCATCTCGTCGGTGTAGCCGAGCACCGTGAACCGCTCCGTGTCATCGCCGACCGCGGCCACCACGTCCCGCCGCAACGCCTCGTTGTTGCCGCAGACGACGACCGCCTGGAAACGCTGATTGCTGCGCCGCACCTGGCGGACGATGTTGAGCGTGTAGCTACCGCCGGAGGCGCCGGCCGAGATCAGCACCACCGGCAGCCGGGGATGCAGCCCGAACCGTCGTCGGACGGCCGCGGTGTCCACCGGCTCACCCAGCCCGGCCCGCACCGGGATGCCCGAGGCATGCACCCGGTCACGTGGCACGCCGAGGTTGGCCATGTGCTCACGAGCCTCGTCACGGGCGACGAAGAAATGGTTGAACGGCGACGTCAGCCACAGGCCCTGGAAATCGTAATCGGTGGTCACCACGGTGAGTGAGGCGTGCAACTGGCGCCGGGCCAGCATCAGGGCGACCAGCCGGGCCGGCAGGAAGTGCGTGCAGATCACCAGATCGGGGTCGTAGTCACGGATCCGCCGCACCACGCCGGTGGTGTTCAGCTGATCCCACCACTGCACCAACGGCGCTCGTTTGAACGGCGAATCCTGGGTGTCGTAGCCCCAGCCGACCACCCATGGGGCCTCGGCGACCAGCGCGAAGTAGCCGTCGTCGTAGAGCTTCTGGAACGCCTCGTTGGTGGTCTCCAGGATGTCGATGCGGCGCACCTCGTCGACGTCCGAGTGATGAGCCAACGCGTGCTCCACGGCACTGCCGGCCTGATTGTGGCCGGCCCCGACGCCGGCCGCCAGGATCAGAGTGCGTTGGCCCATGGCCCGATCGTAGAGGTCATCGCGCGCGAGGTCGCCGGATGGGACCCGTGGCGGCGCCGTGGTTGGCCACCGGCGTGAAGCTTCAGCCGGCCTGGTGATCCGCATCCGTCGCTCTGGGTTCCCGTCATCCCGGGCTTGCCCCGGGATCTCCGCCGCGACCCGCACGGAGCTCTGGTGGAGATCCCGTCGTTCGCCGAGATGACATTGGTCGCTCGGACGACCAAGACATCCACTACTCGGCCCGGACGCCGACGCCGGAGAGGGCGGCCCGGAGCACCGGTCGGCAGGCCTCACCGGCGGCCCAGACCAGGGCGATGCCGGCCAGCAGGGACGCCACGAACAGCAACGGCCCGATCGAGGCGGGTTGCATGCTGGGCAACTGAGCGAAGAACAACACCGCCAGGCCGCCCGATCCCAGGGCGCTGAGCGCCGCAGGAGCAACCACCTCGACCAGCCGGGTGCGGTCGTGCAGGCTGCCCGGCACGCCCAGGTTGGCCAGCTGGCGCAGTTCCCGGCGCCGGTCGAGCACCCCGGAGGCCTGATTCAGCAGGGTGGACGTGGCAGCCACCAGGAAGGCGATGCCGAGGGTCAGGTAGGTGCCGGTGCGGACGTCCTCGGCCAGGATCCGCAGCAGCGGGTCCTCGCTGTAGGCGGTGAAATCGGGCAGGCTGACCAGGGCACCCCCGGTGAAGCCGACGAAGGCCAGCCCCGAGACCGATCGCCAGGCACTCTTCGGGTCGGCCAGCAGCCGGCGTCCGGCCAACAGCACGGCGGGTCGTCCTGACCGGGTGAGCAGCAACCCGAGCAGTTGCAACAGCCACGGTCCAACCAGGTTGATCACGCCCATGAACAGGGCCAGCACGACCAGCACAATGGCCGCCGACGCCACGAACTCCCGGGCCAGGTTGAGCATCGGCGCCACGATGATCCAGGCGGCGATCACCAGCGGCACGGCGAGCAGCCGCCACAGCTTCAGCGCCGGACGCGGCGCCCGGCGGGCCACCCCGAGCGGCGAGATGGTCAACCGCATCAGGCCGGTCACCGAGCTCAGGCCCGCCAACACCACCAGACCGGCCACGGTCGCTGCGATCGCCCAGGCCGGCAGCAGCATCTCGGCGGCGCTCAGCGGCGTCGCCTGGAAGCTGATCGCCGCCCAGGCCGGCAGGGTGAGCAGATAACCGACCACCCCTAGCACCCCGCCGGCGAGCCCGGCCAACATCGTCTCCACGGTGCTCAGCGCAATGGCCTGGCCGCCGGTGATGCCGAGCAGCCGCAGGGTGGAGAGCCGCTGGTCGCGGCCCAGTGCGCCCATCCGGGCCGCAGCCGCGCCGAGGGTGACCAAGGGCACGATCAGCAGGACGCCGGCGCAGGCCGCCAGCAGCGTCCAGATGACCAGCTCGGGCACGCCTTGGGCGGCGTTCGGGCCGAGGGCGGCGACGAACGCCGCGGGCGGACTCACCTGGCGGTTGACGAACGTGTTCACGCCGGCGAGCACCGACAGCAGCAGCCAGCTGCTCACCGTGAAGGCGAGGACGGCGAGCAGGTCGATCAGCCCGGTGCCGGCCCGGATGCGGCCGCGCAGCAACAGCGGAGCGATACGGAACTGGTGCATCAGGCGGCCCTCCGGGTGAGGAAGTCGTTGCTGACCCGGCCGTCGACGATCTCGACGTGCCGTTGGCACCAGTCCGCGACGTGGGCGTCATGGGTGACCACCACCAGGCTGGCGCCGACGGCGGCGACCGCCGAGGTCAGCACCCGCATCACCTCGGCACCGGTCGCCTGGTCGAGGGCACCGGTGGGTTCGTCGGCGAGCACCACGTCGGGCTGGCCGACCAGGGCACGAGCGATGGCGACCCGGTGCGCCTGGCCGCCGGACAGCTGCCCGGGCCGGCGCGCTTCCAGGCCGGACAGGCCCAGCCACTGCAGGCAGTCCCCCGCCCGCCGGAACGCTTCGGCACGCGGGCGTCCGAGCAGCAGCAGCGGCAACGCCACGTTCTCCAGCGCGCTGAGTTCGGGCAGCAGCTGGCCGTCCTGGAAGACGAAGCCCATCCGGGCCAGCCGGATCCGGCTGCGGGCGGCGTCCGAGGCCAGCGAGACCGGCTCGCCACCGAGGCTGACGTCGCCCTCATCGGGCCGCAGGATGCCGGCCAGGCAGTGCAGCAGGGTCGACTTACCGGAGCCGGACGGCCCCATCACCGACACCGACTGCCCGGCGGGAATGTCGATGCTGACCCGGTCGAGGGCCCGGACATCGCCGAAGGACTTGGAGATCTGCCGGGCCTGCAGGGCGGCCCGCTGGTGGTTCGTCGTCATGCAATCAGCCAACCGTGCGGCGGCCGTTCGATCACTGGCGCTGCCCGGTGTCTGCTGGGTAGTGCCAGCGCTACCCCATGGTGGTGCCGGCGCCCAACCTTCGGCGACTTGTCGTGCCCAGGGTCACCACAGCTTCTTGATCTCGACTTGGACGATCTTTCGCGCCTTCAGCCATTCGTCAAGACAAGCGCTCAATGCAGTTTCCGACCCAGCGAAACCCAGGACCGACTGGTTACTGCTCGCAGAGGGGTGGCCGTGGCCAGCAGGAGAGTCGCCGCGGGAGCAATCAGCACACATCACACGAACCCCCGACCAATTGTCAACACCCAGGCTGTGGCTCACCGCCAGATCAGCCAGTGTTGAGATGTCCCGATTCGTCGCGTCGGTGACGATCGCCTGCCAGGTGGGTAGGCCAGAGTCGACGAGTTTGTCCAGTTCGTCGAACACGTCGAAGTCCTGCTCACCCAGCATGCGGATCCCCGTGGGCTCTCCGTCGTGAAGCACCACATCGCCAAAGCGATGACCCGACTGAGGCCTCGGGACACTCTGCACCACGGCATGAGCTGGGCTCAGACGACGGCACCACACCACCTCGGTATCGCCGAACTGAGGCAATCGCTGAAGAGACAAACTAGAGTGACTTGGATTCAACCGGACCGGCGTCTTCCCGAAGTCTCTCTCGATCGTTCCGGACTCATCGGCCAGGCCAGCGATACCGTACAGCGTCCACGCGCGTCGGGCAGTCGCCCAGTCCCCTGTGGCCGTGGCGGCAATGCCTAGATTCCACGCGGCTGGATTCGATCCATCGAACTCTGCGGCGACCTCATTGTTGAACAATGCCACGGCACGCTCGTTACGAGTAGCGCACATCGGCCAGTCTTGAATGGCTTTCGAATGCAGCCCGGCCTCAAACCACGCATAAAAGGAATCTGGAAGAGCGCGAGTCATCTCGTCAGCACACAAGCCCGCTTCCACTACACTACCCGCATCATTGGCGGCCAACCAGTCGCCCCAAATTTGCTCTGCCTCTCGCACGCCAACCACCACTCTGCAAATCGTAAGCACCTTAATTCACCATGCCCTGCGCACGCCTAACCGAGCAAGCACATAGAATGTACATTGGCGTCTGAGGTTGACCCCGACCTAACTCACACACCCTCGGGGCGATTGAGCGGCGAGTCAGGACAGCCAAGCCTAGAAGCTCGAACGCCGCCATCGATCGCCTACTCTGGTACGCTCCGCTTCCTCATTCTTGCCGAGATCAAGAACCTCCAGGATGGTCGGGTCATACTCGATTGCGTGGCCCATACCTACCACCCGAAAGTAGCTTCCATCTTGGGGGTGGTCGTCCCCACATAACACACACCAGTCACCCTCAGGTCTAGTCACATACAGAATCGGCCGAGTCTTCTCGAATATATGGATACACATATAGGTCTTCGTGTCGCCCGCCGGAAGGCCAGCACCTATTCTTTTCATCTTCTCATTCTTCGTCACTATCAACCTCGCAAAACATTGCCGCTGATCCTCACCTGGGTCGATTCTTCCACTTGTCTAGAGTGCGCGCGCCCTTCGAGCGATTGCACGTCCTGCATGCGACCTCAATGTTCTGGACGACCTGCACGGGCCCATCTCGGGGATCGTTCGAGTGCGCCCGCACATCAACACCAGTCCTCACCCGGTCTACGATCTGGACAGTTCATCCCAGCGGTGGAGCCTCTACAGCGCCGTGGTGTGCGACGGGTTGCCGAGCGAGCAGGCCGCCATCCTCAACCGGGAGTTCTTGCTTGCCCTCTGGGCCGACCTGACCCCTCCTCTCCGTTGCCGAGCAATCTGGGAAACCAGGTTTCCCGAGTTGGCTGAGTTGTCGCGGACCAGGGCGTCGTAGGTGCTGCCCTTCCACCGGAGACTGGCAGAAATCGGACTGGCCGCTATCGCCGAGTTCGGGTTCGTCTTGGCCGGCGGCTACGCGATATCGGCCAACGGGATGGGCGACCGCCCGTCCCAGGACATCGACATGTTCCACCAACCGTTCCGAGCCCGATGAGTTCGCGACAGCGGTCGAATGGCTCCGAGAAGCCCTATCGACCGGCGGACGCTCGCCCTCCGCTTCCGCGAGGCCAGCAGGCACGACGAAGCGGCCTTCGCCCAGTACGGCGTGAACGCCGTCCGCCGCGCACGGATCCTCACCACTTCGCCGAGTGGGCTACCGAACTGGACCCACCGCCACCCGAGAGCAGTCAGTGGGGCTCGTCCACGGCCCCATCGCCACGCCAGTGACGCGTTCGCTAGTTCGTTGGCGGTGTGGCCAGGCGGTGCTGTCGCCGAGGTAGTTCCGCAGGTAGTGCCAGCACTACCCGAGGGTGGACGTGGCGCCCTGCCATGCAGGCGCCGACGCTTCTAGGGTGGCAGGGTGACCCAACCCAACCAGTCGCGCGAGGCCGCGATCCGCGCCCGGCTGAAACCGCCGCCGAACCCGTTGCGGATGCTGGTCAGCCCGCTCGGCTGGGGTGCGGTGGCGTACTGCGCGACAGCGATCCTGGGCGGTATCGCGGCATTGCTGGCCGGCATCCTGGGCATCTTCGTGTTGCCGCTGGTGGCCTGGGGTACGGCCAACCTGGAGGCCCGCCGGCTGCGGCTGCTCGGGCTGCACCGGTCAGGTCCGCTGCGCAGCGGACCGATCCGGCATCCCTGGGACGCCGCGGGTTTACGTGAGGGCAACCTCGCCGTGTGGGGCATCGCCGTGCTGTTCGCGCTGGTCGACTTCCTGCCCGGCGCGGTGTTGGTCCTTCTTGTCCTGGGCCTGGTCAGCCAGTTGATCGGCACCATCGGCGAGCCCCCGACAGCCAACCACCTCGGCCTCTGGCTCATGCTGATGATCGTGCTGATCGCCGGCCTCTACGTGGCCTGGGCGTTGGCCAGCGTGCAGGCGATCCTGGTCGAGGATCTGGTCCGGCCGCGCGCCGAGCTGCGTGAACAGCTCGACCAGCTGACCACCTCACGCCGCGAACTGGTGGACGTCTTCGCCTCCGAGCGACGCCGGATCGAGCGGGATCTGCACGACGGGGCGCAGCAGCACCTGGTGCTGCTCAGCATGCAGCTCGGTGAGGCCGAATACGCCCTGGACGGCGGACGCCCCGAGGCTGTCCGGGACGCCCTGGCCGCCGCGCACACCTCGATGGAGGCGGCCATGACGTCGCTGCGCGACACGGTGCGCGGCATCCATCCGCAGATCCTCACCGACCGGGGCCTGGCCGCCGCCGTCACCGAACTCGCCGAGCGCCAGCCGCTGCCCGTCACCGTGGGCATCAACGGGACGCGGCAGCCGTCCGAGCAACTGGCGCTCTCGGTGTACTACCTGGTCAGCGAGGCGTTCACCAACGCCGTCAAGCATGCCGTGGCGACCACGGTGGCCGTCCGACTCGACCTCAGCGACCCGCTTCAGGTGGAGGTGTACGACGACGGCATCGGCGGCGCGGTGGTCCGGCCCGGCCATGGGCTCAGCGGCATGATCGAACGCGTCCAGACCTTCGGTGGGGCGTGCTGGGTGAGCAGTCCCCCGGGCGGCCCGACGCTGATCCGGGCGTCCTTCCCGAACCCCGTCCGATGAGACCGACGGAGAGCGAAGTGTCCGAGGCCGTCGGTACGGTGAGCCGAACAGGAGAGGGGAACTGATGCGGATTCTGGTGGCCGACGACGCAGCGCTGATCCGGGCCGGCCTGGTCGGCCTGCTGGAGCGGGCTGGGCACCAGGTCGTCGCCGAGGCCGCGGACGCCCCCGAGCTGATCGCCCGGTGCACCGGTTTGGCGCAGAGCGCCGAAGGGCTGCCCGATCTGGTGATCACCGACGTGAGAATGCCGCCGACGATGACCGACGACGGGCTGCGGGCTGCCGTCCAACTGCGGGAGACCTACCCGGGGCTGCCGATGCTGATGGTCAGCCAGTACGTCGCCCCGGCGTACGCGGCGACACTGCTCGAAGCCAACGCGGCCGGCGGCGTCGGTTACCTGCTGAAGGAACGGGTCGGACGGGTGGCCGACTTCATGCGGTCGGCCGAACTGGTCGCGGCCGGCGAGGTGGTGATGGATCCCGAGGTGGTGGCCCAGCTGCTCAACGCCCGGCGGACCGACCCCAGGCTGAGCCGGTTGACCCCGCGCGAACTCGAGGTGCTGTCGTTGATGGCGAAGGGTGCCGCGAATCAGCAGATCGCCGGCCAACTGGTGATCACCCCGGCGGCAGTCGCCAAACATGTGGCGAACATCTTCGCCAAGCTCGATCTGGGTCCGAACGAGGACAACCGCCGGGTCCGGGCCGTGCTGGCCTACCTCAACGGCGTCCGCTGAGAAGGAGTTGCGATGACCGTGACGGAATGGATCTGCCGCATCTGCGGCGTGGAACAGGCGGTGGCCGCCGAGCCGCCGAAGGCGTGCCCGATCTGCACCGACGAACGGCAGTACGTGCCGCCGTCCGGACCGGCCTGGACGAGCACCGAACGGCTGCTCGCCGAGGGACACCGACTGGTGATCACCGAGATGGAACCCGGCCTGTGGGGGCTGCGCGCCGAGCCGAAGGTGGGCATCGGACAGACCGCGCTGCTGGCTCGCGGCACGGCGGGGAATCTCCTGTTCGATGTCCCGCCGTTCGTCGATCCGGAAGCGCTGGAGGCGATGGAACGACTGGGCGGGGTCGCAGCGATCCTGGCCAGCCATCCCCACATGTACGGCGCGCAGGTCGCCTGGAGCCGCTCTCTGGGCGGCGTCCCGGTGTACGTGGCCCGGAAGGACCTGGGCTGGGTGCAACGCAGGGACCCGGTGATCGTCGCCTGGGACACCTCATTCGAACCGGTGCCCGGAATCTGGGCGAGCCAGGTCGGCGGACACTTCCCCGGCCAGACCGTCGCGCACTGGCGCGGCGCGGACGACTCGGGTGTACTGCTCGCCGGTGACGCCTGCTCGGTGCGGCCGGACGGCAACGTCAGCTTCCAGCGCAGCTACCCGAACATGATCCCGATGTCGCCGCGCGGCGTCCGGCAGATCGTGGACGGCTTCGACGAACATCCCTACCGCCGGCTCTACGACAACTTCGCCGGACGCATCGCCGACGACGCCCTGGCCACGGTCCGGTTCTCCGCGAACCGCTACCTGGCCTGGATCGCCGGTGAGCACGACGAGTTGATCTGAGGTCGTCTCTTGATGCTGGAACTCCCGGGCGGGGTAGCCATTCTTCTGGTGGCGCTGACGATCAGCGTCACCAGCGATCCACGCAAAATGCGCACCGCGCTCTATCTGTTGGCACTGCTCAGTTGGCTGCTGATGACCGTGGTCGGGCTGACAGTGGGCGCGGCCGACGCGTTCGACCCGCGACTCGGCGGCTACACCTTCCTCGCGCTGGCGGTGCTCATGCTCGGCACCGTGGTCGCGCTGGCCGGCTTCCTTGTCGTCACCGGAATCACCCTGCTGCGCCGTGAGGGTTTCGCGCTGTCGCGGCTGCTGGGGTTCGGATTGGGCGTCGGGATGCTCGGCTACATAGGGCTGTGGGTGGCGGTCGTGGCCACCGCGTCGAGCCAGTGGGCCGCCGGTCTGCTGCTTCTCGGATTGCCGCTGGGCTACCTGGGTTTCGGCTTCGTCGCCTTCCTGCTCTACGGGGCGCTCTACCCCGCCGTGATGGGCCGGCGCGGACGGCCGGTGGCAGCGGTCGTGGTGCTGGGCTCGGGATTGATCGGCGGCAAGGTGCCACCGTTGCTGGCCTCCCGGATCCGCCGCGGCCGCGCCTTGTACGACAAGTTCGCCGACCGCCCTCCCCTGCTGGTCACCTCCGGTGGTCAGGGCCCCGACGAGCCGGTGCCGGAAGGCCGGGCGATGGCCGAGTTCCTGACCGACGACGGGTTCCCCCAGGAGCGCGTCGTGGCCGAGGAGCGGTCCCGCAACACCGAACAGAACCTTGCCTACAGCGCCGAACTGCTTGCCGCACGCGGCATCGTAGGACCGATCGCGGCCGTCACCAACAACTTCCATGCCTTCCGGGCGGCGCTGCTGATGCGCCGGCTCGGGATCGCCGGCTACTCGGTCGGTTCGCCGACGGCCCGCTACTACTGGCCGACCGCGGTGATCCGCGAGTTCATCGCCGTGCTGCGCGACCACCTGGTGCTCAACGCCATCCTGCTCGGTCTGACCTGCCTGCCGTTCCTTGTCTACCTGGTGTCGTTGCTGGTCAACCGCTGAGCGCCACTGGTCATCATCGCTGCTTGTCCGGCTGGGATTGACGGTTTTGTGACACGTCCACACAGATCGGTGTTGTCACGGTGTTGCCTCCACAATGGGGCGGAGCCGGGTGATCGGCGCGGCGTCCGCGGCCAGCATCGGCGCCATGACCGAGACCATCAGACTGCTGGAAGCCGACGAAGAGATCCGGCTGGCGCGTGCCATCGAGGCGGGACTACTCGCCAGCGAGCAGTTGGCGCAGGACACTGCGTCGGCGGGAACGGCCGCCGAGCTGACCACGCTGGAACGCCAGGGACGCGACGCCTGGCAACGGTTCCTGCTCGCCAACGTCCGACTGGTTCAGAGCATCGCCACCAAGGAGGCCCGCCGCTCACCGGCCGGTCTGGACGAGCTCTTCCAGGAAGGATTCCTCGGCCTGACCGAGGCGTTGGTGCGCTGGGACCACACCAGCGGCTACCGCTTCAGCACCTACGCCAGTACCTGGATCAAGCGGCGGGTCTGCGATGCCGCCGTCGAGCAGCGGGTGCCCGCCTCGGCGCGGACCGCGTTGCGCGCCCGCGGCGTCCGGGGGCTGGCGGACGAACTGACCGCCGAGCTGCGCCGTCCCGCAAGTGACGCCGACGTCGCCCAGGTCCTGGGCCGCAGCGAACGCTGGGTGGCTCGGGTCCGGCATCTGTCCGTGTGGGCGCCGCTGGACCCGGACCTGGTGGTCGTCGGCCCGCACTCCGAGCCGATCGATGACACCGATCTGAGTCCCCTGCTGAGAGCACTCCCCGCCGCGGAGGCAGCCGTGGTGCGGACACGTTTCGGACTGGGTGGTGACTCTCCATTGCGGCAGGCTCCGGCCGCAGCGCGGCTGGGCATGTCGCTCAGCACACTGCGACGCCACGAAACCCGGGCGCTGCGTCGGCTGCGTGGCTGGATCCTGGCCGATCAGGCCGCGTGAGGCCGCGATAATGACCGAATGGGTCTCTTCGATCGCGCCGGGTTGCCGTCCGCCGACTTCCGCAGCCTCATTGCGGCCGTGGGCCGTCGCGTCCGGGTGTTGGCCTGGGCGCAGGGCGGGGACGGCCCGGTCGTCGGTCTGGCCGGACAACTCGCCATCCAGCAACCGGACGGCTGGCGTTTCGTGCCCTGGCACGAGATCGCCTCCGGCGGTTGGGATTCCGACAGCGGACGGCTGCGCTGGCGGCTCACCGATGGGAGCGACGGCGAGGTGCTGCTGCGTGACCCCGGCTCGCTGCCCGATCTGTTCCGCGAGCGGGTGGATGCCAGCATCGTCGTGCAGGAACGCTTCGAGTTGAACCGCGGGCGTGCGGCGATGATCGTCGCCCGGCGTCCGCTCGACGACGAGCACGCCGCCCTGCTGTGGACGGTGACCAGGCACGGTGGCAGCTTCGACACCGCGCAGATCGACCAGGCGGACGCCGAACTCGCCCGGCTGCGGGCCGAATACGACATCGCGTGAGCGTTCTGGTAACGTTTCTTCTCGCGCGCCGCGCGATCCCCTGTAGCTCAATTGGCAGAGCATCTGACTGTTAATCAGAGGGTTCCTGGTTCGAGTCCAGGCGGGGGAGCTTTCCATGTCCGGGAGCCTGAACACCCCTCCCAAGCCGGTCATCCCAGGCTTTCCCACCCCCGGCAGCCCGGGCTTTGCACCTCCGTCATCCCGCGCTTTCGCACCCCGTCATCCCGGGCTTTCGCACCCCGTCATCCCG
>NZ_JAPUED010000146.1:0-4484 GCF_027492755.1 Micropruina sp.
AGCTGCCCACCCGCGACCGGCCCGGACGTGACATCGGGCGACGCGCCACCGGACGTCACGGACGCGGGCGCTGCGGCCGGGACATGCGCCGGTTGATGCATCCCGGGCGCCTGGGCAGTCTCGGCGCCGGGCATCTGCGGGCGGGCGGGATAGCTGTCCGGGAAGGGTGCGGGCGCGCCCGAGGGGTCCCGGTTGGGGTTCACCGGCTCTCCGGTGGGTGCTGGCCAGCTCATCGTCCTCCTGAGTCCGCGACCAGCCTACCGAGGCATCGAATCAGCACCTCACCACTCTTCGACCAGTCACCACTCTTCGACCAGGAGTTGTTGCATTGCCCGGCCGAGGCTTTCGATGATCACCCGGTCCTCGGTGTTGGCCAGGGTGGGCACGGGCAGCACGTAGCGGCTCAGCGCCATGCCCAGCACCAGGCTGACCGCCAGTTGGCCCCGCAGCTTGAAGTCGCTGTGGCCCAGCCTCTCGGCGATCGCGCCGAACACCTCCTTGGACATGAACTCGGTGAGGGGGCGCTGCGGGCCACCCTGCGCGACGGCCCAGCGCAGCATCGCGGTGAATCGCTCCCGGGCACCGTCCGGTGCGTCGTAGGCGGCGAGGAAAGCCGCGACCGCGGCCGGGCCGATTCGGTCGCGGGGGCCGTTCAGCACGTCGGCGACCAGACGCTCGGCGTCCAACGGCAGATCGAGCACGACCTCGGCGAACAGATCGGACTTGCTGGAGAAATAGTGGTGAATCAGTGCGGGGTCGACATCAGCCTCCCGGGCGATCGCCCGCAGCGAGACCTTGTCGTAACCGACGCTCGAGAACAATGCAAGTGCGGCTCGGCAGATGACACCTCGGGTGTCTGCGCGGCCTGGTCGGCGTCCGCGTGGCTTGGCGGGGGTGTCAGCCATCGCTCCTCCTTGTCGTGCCTTGTTCGTGTCGTTGCAAACCGGTGGCCCGCCCGTCACGCTCGCCCCCCGGAGCCCCGCTCATCTTTGGGCGGGGCTGTCTGCTGAAAACACCCTAATGGGCGAGACGGCGGTTCAGGGAAGGAATGAGGGGGCCGATTTGGACCGGTCAGTGTATCCGAGAGGTGACGGGGTCGGGCCGCGGACGCCCGAGCCACTACGCTGAACCGGTGAATTTCGCGCCTCCCTCGACCGTTCTGTTCGATCTCGACGGCACCCTCGCTGACACCGTTCCGCTGATCGTGGCGACCTTCAAACGCACGGTTTCGGAGTTGCTGGGCTGGGAGCCGACGTTCGACCAATGCAAGGAGTGGATCGGACGGTCACTGAACGAGACCTTCACCCGGCTCGCCCCCGGGCGCGCCGACGAACTGACCGCTCACTACCTGGAATGGAACCTCGCCCAGCACCACGCCTACGTGCGGCCGTTCGACGGTGTGGCTGAACTGATCGATGCCCTGCACGCCGCTGAGCGACCGTTCGGGGTGGTCACCTCGAAGCGTCACGACTCGGCGCTGCTGAGCCTGGAATGCGTCGGACTGACCGGACGCGTCCCCCTGCTCGCGACCGAGGAGGACACCACTGCACACAAGCCGTCACCCGAACCCTTGCTGCACGCCCTGCGCCGAGTGGGTGCCGACCCTGCCGACGCCGTCTACGTCGGTGATGCCGTGGTCGACATGCAGGCCGCCCAGGCCGCCGGCATGCGCAGCGTCGGCGTCACCTGGGGTGCCGCCAGCGTCGAGGAACTCACCGCGATCGAACCGACCGCCGTGGTGCATGACGTCGCCGAACTCCAGACGTTGCTCGGCCTGTAGCGCCCCGATCCGCCCACCCCGGCCCGACGGCAAACCCTCCCTAACTATCTCTGCCCTCCCGTCGACGGGAGGGCAGAGATAGTTAGGGAGGGCCCTGGTGCCGGACACCACGCTGTGTCACGGACCAGGGCCGAGGGTCAGGCGGGCTGCATCGTGCCGGTCTCGAGGAAGCGCTGATGCCAACTCAGCGACTGCCGCAGATCGTGCGGGGTGTGCATGCCGTTGCAGACCTTCTGGGCGTGCTCGAAGTACTCCCGCAGCATCGGCCGGTAGCTCGGATGCGCGCAGTTCTCGATGATCAGCCGGGCCCGCTGTTTGGGTGATTTGCCCCGCAGGTCGGCCAGCCCTTGCTCGGTGATCAGCACCTGGACGTCGTGTTCAGTGTGGTCGTGGTGGCTGACCATCGGCACGATGCACGAGATCGCGCCGCCCTTGGCGATCGACGGGGTGACGAACGCAGAGATGAAGGCGTTGCGGGTGAAGTCGGCCGAGCCGCCGATGCCGTTCTGCATGCGCGAGCCCATGATGTGGGTGGAATTCACGTTGCCGTAGATGTCGGCCTCGATCATGCCGTTGCAGGCGATGATGCCGAGTCGCCGAATCATCTCGGGATGGTTCGAAATCTCCTGCGGCCGCAGCACGATCTTGTCCCGATAGCGCCGGGCTTCGGCATTCATCCGCTCGGCATATTCAGGTGACAGTGAGAACGCAGTGGCCGAGGCGACGACCATCTTGCCCGAATCGATCAGGTCGACCATGCCGTCCTGAATCACCTCGGTGTAGGAGGTGAGGTAGTCGAACGGCCCTTCGAGTAGCCCGGCCAATACCGCGTTCGCCACATTGCCGACGCCCGATTGCAGCGGTAGCAGATCCTTGGGCAGGCGTCCGCGCTTCACCTCGTGGGTGAGGAACTCCAGGTAGAAGCCGGCCATCTTCTTCGAGTCGGCGTCGGCGGGCTTGAACGGCGTGTTGCGGTCGGCCGCGTCCGTTTCGATGACGGCGACCACCTTGTCGGGGTCGACCCGGTAGTTGCGTTGACCGATCCGGTCACCGGTGTGGGTGAGCATCACCGGCTGCCGCTCAGGTGGCAGCCGGGTGCCGTAGTAGATGTCGTGCATGCCCTCCAGGTCGGCGGACTGCCACGAGTTCACCTCGAGAATGATCTGCTCGGCCCGGTCGAGGAACGTCTTGTTGTTGCCGATCGACGACGACGGCACCAACAGGCCGTCCTCTTTGATCGCGGTGACTTCGACGACGGCGGTGTGCAGCTTGCCCATGCTGCCGGCCCAGATCATCGGGGCCAGGTGCGACAGGTGGATGTCGGCGTACTCGGCCGTTCCCTGGTTGATCTTGCGGCGCATGATCGGGTCGGACTGGTACGGCGTCCGGAAACTGATGCCGTCGACCTCCGCGAGCAGACCGTCGAGCTCGGGGGCGGTCGAGGCGCCGGTGAACAGGCCGATCTGGAAGTCCTTGCCCCGCTCGTGCGCAGCCTTCATCTCGGACGCCAGCGCACCCGGCACCTCCTTCGGGTAGCCGGCACCGGTGAAGCCGCTCATGCCCACGTTCGTGCCGGGCTTGATCAGCGTGGCTGCCTCGGCAGCGGTGGTGAGCTTCTTGCGTAGCTTCTTGTTCAGGACGCGGGACATCGGGCCTCTCCAGACGTTTGCTACTACGCACGATAGTAGTTAGCTCCGCGCCCGGAGGCCGCTTTGCGAAGAGGTCCAGCGCTCGAATGGCGGTGTCTCATCGGCTGATCGGAAGCTGCTATGACTAGGACATTCGGTCACCCCGCAGTCTGCTCGTTCGCGCCGCTGGAACGACGAGAGATCCTGGCGTGCGCCGGGAGGACGAGGTGGGGGTTCGTCATCCCGGACTTGATCCGGGATCTCCGTGGGGAGAGGTTCCTCGGCGGGGTCCGTCATCCCAGGGCGGCCGACTCCGTGCTCCCGGACTTGATCCGGGATCTCGCCGCCAGGGCGACGGCAGGTCCGGCCCTCTACGGTGGGGGAATGAGCACCGTGCCCCATGGTTCCTGGCCGTCCCCGATCTCGGCTGCCGACCTGGCGAGCGGCGGCGTCCGGCTCGGCGAACCGCGCTACGACGGCGCCGACCTCTACTGGACGCAGGGCCGTCCGGCCGAGGCGGGGCGGGTCGCGTTGCTGCGTGAGCGGGACGGCGTGGTGACCGAGGTGGCGCCGGGCCTGAGCGTGCGAACCCGGGTGCACGAGTACGGCGGCGGCGCCTGGGACGCCCGCAACGGCGTGGTGGTGATCAGTTCCGACCCGTCCGGGCAGCTGCTGCGGCTGGACCACGACGGACCGCACCCGCTGACCCCCGAGGGTTCGCGGCAGCGCTTCGCCGACCTGCGGGTCTGGCCCGAGCTGGGCATCGTGCTCGCCGTCCGGGAGGACCATTCCGCGCCCGGTGAACCGGTGAACTGCCTTGTCGTGCTGCGCTTGGACGTCACGAACGCCGACGGCGGAGCCGTGATCGCCGAGGGTGCCGACTTCTACGCCTGTCCTGAGCTGAGCCGTGATGGACGCCTGGCCTGGATGGAGTGGCGGCACCCCGACATGCCGTGGGATGCCTGCCTGATTCGGACCGGACGGCTGGCGGTGTCGGCGTCCGGGGCAGTCCTGGACGACGTCCGCACCATCGCCGGCGGGCCGGGGGAGTCCGCGGTCCACCCGCTGTGGCGCGG
>NZ_JAPUED010000146.1:4584-7656 GCF_027492755.1 Micropruina sp.
CCGATCACCTCACTCAGCTCACCGAGGCGGGCGCCGACCTGGTCGAACCGTTCTGGGTGTTCGGACGCCGCCCCTACGCACTGACCGGCGCCGGCGACGTCGTGCTGCGCCCCCGGATCGACGGCCGCAGCGCCCCGATGACGCTGACCGACCACGGCTACCGCGCCCTTGCGCCGAACGTGATCGACTGCGACAGCCTGGACGCCTCCGGTGACACGGTGGCGGCGCTGGTCCAGTTCCCCGACGCCCCGGACGCGATCATCGAACTCAGCCCCGACGGCGTCCGAACGGTCGACACGGCAGCCCCGCGCAGCCTCGACGCGGCCTGGGTGAGCGTCGCCGAGCCGGTCACCTGGGAGGGTCCCGCCGGCGAGGTGCACGGCTGGTTCTACCCGCCCACGAACCCGTCGGTCGCTCCACCGCTGGTCGCGGAACCGATGGTCGAGCTTGTCGAGACCCCTCCCGCGCCCTCGACGCCGACAAGCTCCAACGATCACCCCGATCTTCCACCGCTGATCGTGATCAGCCACGGCGGCCCGACCGCCTTCTCCACGGCCGGCTTCAGCCTGGCCGTGCAGTTCTGGACCACCCGCGGGTTCGCCGTCCTCGACGTGAACTACAGCGGCAGCAGCGGCTGCGGCCGTGCCTACCGCGACCGGCTGCGCGGCGAGTGGGGTGTCCTGGACGTGGCCGACTGCGTCGCCGGCGCCCACGCTCTGGCCGAGCACGGCCGGGTGGACGGGCACCGGCTCGCCATCCGGGGTGGCAGCGCGGGTGGGTACACCACCCTGCGGGCGCTGACCACGTCCGACGTCTTCGCCGCAGGCTGCAGCCGCTACGGCATCGGCGACCTCGCGGCGCTGGCGTCCGACACCCACAAATTCGAGGCGCGCTACCTCGACGGACTCGTCGGTCCCTGGCCCGAGGCCGCGGACGTGTACGCCGACCGGTCACCGATCAACCATGTCGACGCGCTGAACTGCCCGATGCTCATCCTGCAGGGCGCCGAGGACGCCGTCGTGCCGCCCAACCAGGCCGAAGCGATGGCGTCCGCGATCGCTGCGAAGGGCCTGGACGTCGAGTTGATCGTCTTCGAGGGCGAGGGCCACGGCTTCCGCAGAGCGGAGACGATCCAGGCCGCACTGGAAGCCGAGCTCGCCTTCTACGCCCGGACCTTCGGCATCACCCTGCCCGGCTGACCACGCCCTCGCTGCTACTCCGCGGCTTGCTCAGCTTCGGCGATCTTCTCCGCAGCCCGGATCTCGGCGGTGTTGATCCGGCTCGCCGCATAGCCGAGCAATGCCAACTGGGCCACCCCGGCGACCAGGAACACCGACCGCAGCGCCCAATCGCGCGGCAGGACGGCCTCACCCAGGTTGACCAGCAGGCCGCCCAGCACGGTGCCGATGGCGATCGTGCCCCAGCCGAAAAACCGGTACACCGAGTTCACCCGGCCCAGCAGCCGGTCGGGGATCAGCCGCTGCCGCAGCGACACGGTGACCACGTTCCAGATCACCACGAACACTCCGGAGGTCACCCCGAGCAGCCAGAACGGAACCGCCCACGGCAGCAATGCCATCAGCACGATGGACAACCCCATCCCGGCGATCGACACCAGCAGCGCGGTGCCCGGAGTGAGTCGCGCGGTGACTCGTTCGGCGATCAGCGAACCCAGCACCGCGCCGGCGGCGATCCCGGTGGTGACAAGGCCGAACTGCCAGCCTTCGTACAGCCCGAGCACCTCCTGGACGAACAGCACCAGGATCACGAAAGCCACGTTGCTGAGCATGTTCAGCAGCCCCAGCATGATGGCCAGGCTGCGGATCAACCGGTGCTGCCACAGCCAGGTGAAGCCCTCACTGATCTCACCCCGCCAGTCGATCCGGGTCCGGGGGCCGGGTGTCGCCCCGCCGGGTGCGAAGCTGCCGGCCAGCGCGAACACCATGGCGGCGCTGACCGCCAGCAGGCCGGCGTTGACGAAGAACGGCAGTGCGAGCGCCACGGCGATCAGGACCCCGCCCAGCGGGGGACCGACGAAGCTGTTCATGGTCGTCTCTGCCGCCCAGAGCCGTCCGTTGGCCCGCTCCAGCGCCGACTTGTCGACCACGGACGGCAGCAAAGTCTGCGCGGTGTTGTCCCGCAGCACTTCGGCACAGCCCAGCAGCAACGACGCCACGCACAGCGCGACGATCAGCGCCGGACCTCCCGGCGGTTCCGGGGCGCCGGCGGCGAGCTCTTCCGGTGTCGGCAGGTCGGCGGCGTAGAGCGCCACGACGAGACCCAGCCCGGCCACCACGATCACTCGGCAGACGTCCATCCAGCCGATCAGCAGCCGCCGATCGAACCGGTCGCTGATCACGCCGGCGGGCAGGCTGAAGATCAGCCACGGCAGCCGTCCGGCCACCCCGACGAGGGAGATCAGAAAGGCGTCGCGGGTCACTGCGGACGCCAGCCAGATCAGCGCGACGGTCATCAGTCCGTCACCGAGGTTGGCGGCTGTGGCGGACGCGATCAGCTTGCGATAGTTGGGGCCGAGGCTGGTCCGGCGCGGCGTCGTATCGCTCATTCGTCGGCCTGGTCCGCGCCCGGCAGCGGCGGACGCCGCGTCGGATAGAGCCCGAACAGAAGCGCGTAGGTGGAATCGCCGGACGGCTGCTCGGCGGTGAACTCCATCAGCAGCTCCTCGAGCCGATGCTTCCACTCGACGGCCCTGTCCTGTGGAATGCGGGCGTACCGAACATTGGCCGTCATCACGGTGCCCTCGGCCGGCACCTGCGCGATCTCGGCCGCAGCCCGGGACAGTAGGCGCTGCTCGTCGCCGACCGCCTCGTGCTGCCGGTCGTAGACGAAGATCCGCGCGGTGCGCCCGTAGTACTTCGCCTCCAGCGCGCGTACGCGCTTGGTGCGGACGACATGCACCAGACCGGCCTGCTCGAGCACCTTCAGGTGATGCCCGATGGTGCCCTTCGGCTTGCTGAGAACCTCCGCGAGCTCGGACGTCGTCGCTGCCCGCTCCAGCAACAGCGACACGATCTCGCGCCGGGTCTGTTCGAACAGCGCCCGGTACTGCCC
>NZ_JAPUED010000146.1:7756-8821 GCF_027492755.1 Micropruina sp.
CGGTGACGATGAGCGTGCGGAGATCCCGGATCAGTCCGGGAGCAAGGGCTGGGCGAGCTCAGCCCTCCAGCGGAAGCACCTCAATACGCTGGCTCATCGTCCAGTGCTCGCCCGGCCGCAGCGTCACCGCGTCGGCGAAGACGTTCGCGGCCTCGACGCACACCATGCCGGTCCACTCGCCCGGACCCATGTCGGCCATGCCGGCGGCGGCCTCCTCCCACGGATTCCACACCACCACATCGGCCGAACCTTCGGTGCTGAGCCTGATCCGGCGTCCGAATCCAGGATCGACGACGGTCACCGGCCCGCCGTGCACGTGCACCCGGTCGGTGGGGCCG
Source organism: Micropruina sp. (assembly GCF_027492755.1). Lineage (GTDB taxonomy): Bacteria > Actinomycetota > Actinomycetes > Propionibacteriales > Propionibacteriaceae > Micropruina. Next base: position 8,095 of record NZ_JAPUED010000146.1, read on the forward strand.
GTGAGCCGCAGCGCACCCTCCTGAACCTGGTCGAAGGCCGGATCGGGAAGGTTCTTGTCGAGGTAGCTGGCGCCGTCCAGGCCCTCCACGGTGACCTCGCGGACGTCGCTGACGGCAAGGTAGGTGTGCAGGGCCTCTTCGATGGTGAACGGCTCGTCGCCGGTGTTGCTCACCCACAGCCGGACGGTCAGGTGCGTCGGTGTGAACTCGGCCGTCAGTTGTGCCCGGTAGTCGTCGGAGAACTCGGGCTGGCTACCGGTGATGTCGGGATCGATGGTGTACACGACGCGCAGCGTGTGGCCGTGCTCGGTCACCTCGGAGCGGCGCCAAGCGGTCGCCCGGACGAATCCGTGCGCGGGCCTTTTGTCGCCGGTCAGCCCGGGACCGAACCACGGGAAGCAGATCGGGATACCGCCCCGGATCGCCTTGCCGGCGGTGTACTCGCTGGTGGAGCTGAGCCACAGCACCGGGTGCGCTGAACCCTCGGGCTGCCAGGCGGCGACGTGCGCGCCGTGGTCGAAGATGCGGCTATGGCCGGCGGCGTCCTCGATGCCGGGAAGGGGAGTGCTGATCTCGGTGTGCGTCATGGCCAGAGACTAATGCCAGACCCGCTGGTCGGGCTGCCTTGTTGGTCGAGCCTGACCGTTGGTCGAGCTTGTCGAGACCCAACTCGGTGACCGTTGGTCGAGCTTGTCGAGACCTCTCGAGAAACACAAAGAAAAAAAGA
>NZ_JAPUED010000146.1:8831-9416 GCF_027492755.1 Micropruina sp.
CCCGGGCCGGGGGGGGCGGGGGTGGCTTTCTAGCCGGTCCCCTCTGCCTCGCGGGTTCCGGGTGTGCCTTTTTTGCGCCCCCCCACCTAAACACAAAAACAACACTTGCCGGGGGGGGGGCGGGGGCCCCCCCCACTGCTCCGGGAGCCCGGGGGGATGGGCTCGTCTATGGGGAGACGGTTTCGTCTCCGGTCAGTAGGCCCCGTCCGATCCGAACACGGCGCGTGCCGTCTTCATCAGGATCGTGAGGTCCTGCATGATCGACCAGTTGTCGACGTAGTAGACGTCCAGGCGGACGGTGTCCTCCCAGGAGAGGTTCGACCGGCCGGAGACCTGCCACAGGCCGGTGAGGCCGGGCAGCACGTCGAGTCGACGCACGGTGTCGCTGTCGTACTGGGCAACTTCCTTGGGCAGAGCCGGACGCGGTCCGACCAGGCTCATGTCGCCACGGAAGACGTTCCAGAGCTGCGGCAGCTCATCAATCGAGAAACGACGGATGAAGTGGCCGACCTTGGTGATCCGCGGATCCCTGGCCATCTTGAACAGGACGCCGGCGCCTTCGTTCTGCGCCTCCAGCTCAGCCTT
>NZ_JAPUED010000147.1 GCF_027492755.1 Micropruina sp.
GCAGATCGCCAGCATCGAGAACCAGGCGAGCGCGCCGACCAGCGCGTGCAGCGCCGGAGCCGGACGCCGGAAGCTCAACACGTCGCTGCCCACGGCCAAGTAGTGCGGTCGGACGGCGCCGGGGTGTCGGGCGCGGTACGAGGCGAACATCAGCAGATCGCCGAGGACCTGCCCGGCGGTGAGCACCACGAAAGCCGTCCAGGCGATCGGTACGGCGCCGGTGACTACGAACGCCGTCCAGGTCGCGATGCCGATGACCTGCAGGGTGAGGTGGGCTGCGATCTTCGCCGTCGGAAGGTGGCCCGAGCCGCGATGGCGCCGCCAGGCCAGTAGCGAGGTGAGTCCGAAGCCGGCGGCGACCAGCAGCAAGGCCAGGTCGATGCTCGCGAGCACGGTGACGGACATGGCGCGACGATACTACGGATGTAGTTAGATGCGAACTACGAATGTAGTTACGATGTCGCTATGCCATCCAACCGGGAGCGGGCGCTGGACGCCGCGATCGACATCCTCGCCACCGAGGGCATCCGCGCCTTGACCCACCGGCATGTGGACGACGCCGCAGGCCTGCCCGAGGGTTCGACCTCGAACGCCTTCCGCACCCGGGCCGCGCTGCTGCTCGGCATCGCCGAGAAGATGGTCGAGGATGAGCTGCGGATGCTCGCCGAGCCACCGATCGCCGCCTCGCCGGAACAGCTCGCCGAATCGCTCGTCGCGCTGTTCGGACGGCTGACCGGCCCGCTGCGGACTCAGACGTCCGCGCGGCTCGCACTGCTCGTCGAAGCGGCCCACGACGAGGCGATCCGGGCCATCTTGAGCAATGCCCGATCGAGGGCTGTGCAGCCGATCCGGTCCGCCTTCGTCGCTGTGGGCGCCGCCGACCCCGACCTCGCCGTCCACCTCGTCACCGTCTGTTTCGAGGGGCTGTTCCTGCAGGTGATCGATCTCGGCGTCGACCTCGACCCGCGTCCGATCATCACCGCCGTGGTCAGGGGCGCTGTGGCGTCAGCCTCTGAATGAACCGCACCGACTCGGTGAAGATCAGCTCGGCGTCGTTGTCCATCGTCGCCACGTGATACGAGTCCTCCAGCATCACCTGCGTGACGTCGTCCGAGCCGACCCGCTTCAGGAAGGTCTGCCACGAGATCGGCGGAATGACATGGTCGGTGCGCGAGGTGAACAGCAGCACCGGTAGCCGCAGCTGCGGCAGGTCCTCGACGACGATCTTCCACAGCTTGGTCTGGCTGTACATCGCCTTCAGCGGATTGCGGTCGTAGGCCAACTCCACCACGCCGGGCTTCTTGATGTCGCCGGCGATGCCGCCGAGCGAAGGCAGGATGTGCTGCAGCAGCGGCAGCACTTTCAGGGCAGGGTTGGTGTGCGCGTAGATCGGGTTCACCACGACCAGACCCGCCAGGTCGGGCTTCTCCTGCGCGAGTTTGGTGGCCAGCAGGCCGCCCATCGACAACCCTGCCGCGAATACCGTCGCGCAGCGCGCGGTCAGCTGTTGGTAGGCGAGGTCGATCGCGCCGTACCAGTCCTGCCAGCCGGTGGCGTTGAGGTCTTTCCAGTGGGTGCCCATGCCGGGCAGCAGCGGCACCCGGACCGAGTAGCCGGCCGCGGCCAGGTGCTCGGCCCAGCCGCGCATCGACTGCGGCGTGCTGGGGTAGCCGTGGCACAGCACCACCCCGACCTCGGAGCCGTCGACGCTGATCGGCTCCGCTCCCGGCATGATCGTCATGGCGCCATCATGGCGCACCGGGAGCGGAGCCGACAGAAATGCGTCAGGAGGCGAACGTCGCGTTCAGGGTGATCGGAATGCTGGCCAGCGCGGCCGACACCGGGCAGCCGGTCTTGGCGTCCTCGGCGAACTTGAGGAACTCCTCCTCGGTCAGCCCCGGCACCTTCGCCACCACGGTGAGCTCGCTGCCGGTGATGCCGACGCCCGGCTGGAAGCCGACGACCGCCTTGGTGTCGACCGACTCGGGCGGTGTGCCGTTGCCGGCCAGGGCGTGCGACAGGGCCATCGAGTAGCAGGCGGCGTGGGCCGCGGCGATCAGCTCTTCGGGGTTGGTGGTGCCGGCACCGGCCTCGGCCCGCTTCGCCCACTTCAGGTCGAAGTGTGCGACGCCGGAGGTGACCAGGTCGACGCTGCCGGCGCCTTCGGTCAGGCTGCCCTCCCAGTGGGCCTGCGCAGTGCTCTGCGTTGCCATGAAGCTGCTCCTTCTGTTCGGAAATCGGCGGACGGTCGCCCGCCTGTCGTCCCCAGGCTAGGTGCTGGGGACGACAGGGGCGACCCGTCCGTCCGCCGTCAGGGCTGAGTCAGGCAGCCAGTAGTTCGTCGATCTGACCGATCGCCGCGGTGGCGCCCTCGATCATGCCCATGTCGAGCACTTGCTGCAGGCCCTCGGCACTGGGGTAGGTCGCCACGAAGGTGGCCCGGGTGCCGCCCTGGTGCGGCGCGAACGAGTAGACGTTCTGCGACTCGGGAAGGTCGGTGTTGGGGTTGAACTGCTCGTCGGCGAAGCCGTCCGCGAAGGCGAAGAAGTCGGGCTCGGAGACCTCGGTGATCCGCCAGTAGCCGCAGAACTTCTCGCCCTCGGGGCTGGTCATGTAGTAGTTCATCCGGCCGCCGGGGCTCAGCTCGTGGTCGACGAAGGTGGCCGGGTACTGAGGTGGGCCCCAGACCCGCTCGAGTTGGCGCGGGTCGGCATAGATCTGCCAGACCCGCTCCACCGGGGCAGCGAAGTCGGCGACGATCGTCAGGGTCAGGGCATCGATGTCGGTCTTGACGTCGACAACAGGCATGGTCACTCCTTGAGTTGATTGAGTAGGTCGTCGATCCGGGAGATCCGGCCGCGCCAGACCTCTTCCAGCTCGGCCAGCAGGCGGCCGGCCGAGCGCAGCATCTGCACGTCGCCGCTGGCCAGTGCCTCGCGGCCCTGCCGACGCTTGGTCAGCAGTCCGGCCCGCTCGAGCACGGCGACGTGTTTCTGCACCGCGGCGAAGCTCATCTCGTAGCTCGCCGCCAGCGCGCTGATCGAGTGTTCGCCGGCCAGCACACGACGCAGGATGTCGCGCCGGGTGCGATCGGCGAGGGCGTGGAACAGGGCGTCGGCCTGGTCCTCGTCGCTCTCGGTCATGGAACAAACATACAACCAAACGGTTGTATGTTGTCAACCTCGGCGGCGTTTACCGGTCGTTTATGGCCGATCGACACGCTGGTGCCAATCCCGAAAGCGAAGCAGTGGGCGCGACTGGGAGGGACGCGGATCGGGGGGCTTGCGAGACGCTCGGGAGGCGTCGGTGGTGAGGAGTCGCACGGGGGGTTCGACTCCTCGCCACAGGCGTGCGTTCCGGGGCGCGTAGCATGGCGCCGATGAGAAGCGGACGGCGGCGATGAGCGAAGGCGAAGCCGGCGACCCGCTGGAGCCGATTCAGACGTTCGCCTCACTGGGGGTCTTCAACTATCGACTGCTGTTCCTGGGCTCACTGACCTCCAATGTCGGCACCTGGATGGCGCGGGTCGCTCAGGACTGGCTGGTGCTCACCCAGCTCACCGATCAGTCGGCCACCGACCTGGGCTACATCACCGCGCTGCAGTTCGCCCCTGGGGTGCTGATCTCACCGATCGCCGGCGCCGTGGCCGACCGGTTCGGCAAGCGCCGGATCATGATGATCACCCAATCTGGTACCGCGCTGGTGTTCGCCGCGCTCACCGCGCTGGTGGCCACCGGTGCAGTCCAGCTCTGGCACGTCTATCTGAGCGCGACCATCGCCGGGGTGCTGTGGGGTTTCGACGCCCCGGCCCGGCAGGCGTTCGTCTCCGAGGTGGTGCCCGATCATCTGCTCGGCAACGCGGTGGGGCTGAACAGCGCCTCGTTCAACGGTGCCCGGCTGCTCGGACCGGCGATCGCCGGGCTGATGATCGCCTGGGTCGGCATCTGGCCGGTGTTCGCGGTCAACACGATCAGTTTCATCGCGGTGCTGCTCGGGCTGTTCCTGATGCGCCCCGACCAGCTGCACCCTGCCCCGGTACGACGCGGACGCGGCGCGATCCGCGAGGGCATCGCCTACGTCGCGCACCGGCCCGACCTGCAGCTGGTGCTGTTTTGCATCTTCATGCTGGGCACCTTCGGGTTGAACTTCCAGATCACCAACGCCCTGATGGCGACCAAGGTGTTCGGCGTCGGACCCGAGGGTTACGGCCTGCTCGGCTCGGTGATGGCGTCCGGCACCCTGGCGGCGGCGCTGATGGCGGCCCGCCGGCGGCGTCCGCGATTGCGGCTGGTGGTGGGCGGACTGGCTGCCTTCGCCGTGGTCACCACGGTGCTCGCGCTGGCCCCGAGCTATTGGGTCTACACCGTGCTGCTGGTGCCGACCGGACTCACCTCGCTGACCGTGATGACCGCCGCCAACACCACCGTGCAGCTGACCACCGCGCCCGAGATGCGCGGCCGGGTGATGAGCCTGTACATGGCGATCTTCACCGGTGGGACGCCGCTCGGCGCCCCGCTGATCGGCTGGGTCGGTGACGCCTGGGGGCCGCGCTGGACGCTGCTGGTCGGCGCGATCGCCACCGGGATCGCCGCGCTGGTGGCCGCTGTCTACCTGTGGAACCGGATGGGACGCCCGACCCGGCTGCCTGCCTAGGGATGGGCTGATCGAGGCCCTCCATCGTCATCCCGGACTCGATCCGGGATCTCTCCCGCCTGAGGTCCCGCGTCGGAGCCCGGGGTGACGTGAGCGATCAGCGGCCCTTTCATCGGCCGGCGATTTACGAACGGTTTATCTGCTCGAACCACGATGGCGCCATGGGTTGATCAGGAGGTGCCCGTGGCGAACATTCAGTGGCTAGGGTGCTGGCAAGCGCCGCAGTCACTCCCGATGGCCGGGGCGCGAGGTATTCACACCCCCTGGAGGCCCGATGGCTGCGGTCGACTTCCGCGTGCTGGGCCCGGTCGGTGTGACGGTGGACTCCGAACCGCAGCGGTTGCGTCCGATGGAAGCGACCGTGCTGGCGGTGCTGTTGGCCGATCACAACCGTCCGGTCACCCTGGACGCGCTGATCGACCGTGTCTGGCGTGGTACACCGCCGCGCACCGCGACCACCGCGATCCGGGTGCACATCGACCGGCTCCGGGCCGCGATGCGACGCCAGGAGATCTCCCGGCTGGTCTCAGCCGCCGGTGCCTACCGACTTGTGGTCGAACCCGACGAACTGGACGCCCAACGCTTCGACGACGCGTTGCGCCGCGGCCGCGAACTGGCGAGGCGGGATCCGCGCTCGGCCGGGGGGTTGCTGCGCGAAGCGCTCGCCGAATGGCGGGGGACGCCGTTCGGTGCGATCGAGGGAATCGAGTCGATCGACGTGACTCGTAGCTACCTGGAGAGCCGGCGCGCGGAGCTGCTGGTCGAACTGGCCGAGGTCGAACTGGCCTCCGGCCGGCACGCGGCCGTCATCGCCGACCTGCGCCGCTGGTGCGCCGAACTCCCCGAATCGGAGGCGTTGGCGTCCAGCTTGGTACTCGCGCTGTACCGCAACGGCGATCAGGTCGCGGCGCTGGACGAATGTCGCACCTTCACCGAACGGTTCTCCGCCGACTACGGCCTGGACGCCGGACGCGCCTTCCGGCGGCTGGAGAACGACCTGCTCAACCAGCATCCGCGGCTCGACCCACCGGTCGACGTCACCGTGGCCGCCCCGCCCGCGCCGATCGGACGCCAGCACCTGGTCGACGCCGTCACCCGGTTGCTGGCTGCGCCGCGACCGCCCGCCCTGATCGCCCTGGGTGGGCGTCCGGGGATCGGGGTGAGCACGGTGCTGAACCATCTCGCCCGGGCGATCCCGGACGCCGTGCTGCTGCCGTCGGGGGCGTCGGCCGTCACCGGCTTGGCCGAGATGCTCGGCGTTCCGCTTCCCGGCCACGCCACCACCGGCGACCGCGCCACCGCGCTCGCCGGCGAATTGTGCCGTCCGGGGCGGGTGTTGATCGTCGACGATGTGGACGAACTGGCGCCGGACACCCTCGAGTTGTTGCTGGCGCTGGCACGCTTTCCGGGCATCTGCCCGATCGTCACCGGGGGCGGATCGCGTCCGCTCGGTGAGCATCCGCTGCTCACCGACGGCTGGATCGCCGCCACCGACTGTGTGGCCCTTCAGGTGCAACCGCTGGACGACGCGTCCGCCCGAGCGCTGGCGGCGTCACTGGTGTCGGCGACCAATCCTGAGCGGGAGACGCTGGTTGAGAAGGTGGTTGCCTCGGCGGGCGGTGACCCGTTCCTGCTCGCAGCGCTGGCCCGCGAGACCGAGGCGACCGGAGGCTGGGTTGATGCGCCGGCCAGCCTGGAGGAGTTCGTCCGGCGAAGCCTGATCGGCCTGCCCGAAGGGTGTGCAGAACTGCTGGCACTGGCGGCTTCGGACACGCCGGCCGAACTCGACCTGCCGCTGCTGCGAGAGGCGCTCGGGCTCTCGAGTGCGGACTCGTCCGCACTCGCCGAAGCCGCGCTCGCGGGCGGTCTGCTGATTGAGGCGCCGCGAGGGATCGGCTTCCGGCATGCCGGCTTCCGCGAGGCGCTGGCCCGATTGGGCGCCCCGGAGACGGCGCGCCGCCGGATGATCGACGCGCTCGCAGCCCGGCCCGATCCTGACATCCCGCGCATCGCCCACCATGCGCGGCAGCTGCCCGACGCGACGGACGCCGCTGAATACACGGCGGCCGAGGCCGCCGGGCTGGTGGCGGCGGGCGCACCGCTGGCCGCTGCCGATCGCTACGCAGAGGCTGTCGGGCTGGCGCAGGATGCCCGGCTGGCGCCGAGGCTGTGGCTACCGTGGGCACTCGAGGGCGCCGCGGCGCTCACGCTGGGCGGACGGATCGAGCAGGCGATGTCCCAGGCCGGAGAATTCGCGGCGCTTGCCCGCCGGGCCGGTGAACCGACGCTGTTCGCCCAAGCCGCGTTGGCCACAGCCGGCCCCTGGGTGCCCTTGGGCGTGGACGCCCGGCGGACACAGTTGCTGATCGGCGAGGCGCTGGACTGGCTATCGGCCGACCAGACTGCGCTCCGCGTCCGGCTGGTCGAGGGATACCTGCGCGCCGGCAAGGCCGGCGACGCGACGATGCTTGCGGTCCTCGGTGAGGTGGAGCCGGAGATGGTGGAACGGGCGTCAGATGCCGATCCGGCCATTGCGCTCGATGCACTGCGCGCCCTCCACTCGTTGAGCTGGCCGACGCGGCAGCCGCCGCGCCGACGCTTGGAGTTGGCGCAACGGATGGCTGTCACCGGTGCCCGCGCGGGCAGCGCGGAGGCCGAACTGGAAGCGCTGCACCTCATGGTCAACGCGCACGTGGAGTTGGCTGATCGGCTGGGGGCAACCGCTACTGCGCACGACTACATGCAGCGTGCCGAGGCGTCCGGATCAGTGTTGCATCGCTGGTTGGCGCTGAGGCTGGCCGAGCTGCTTGCCGGCTTGGCCGGACGGACTGCGGTCGCGGAACGCCATGCTGAGCAGGCGCACACACTCCAGGCCGGCGTCGATCCGGAAACCGTGACCGTCGCCGAGCACGAACGCAGGCTGAGCGAGGCGATTCGCGAAGACCGGCTGACGGATCTTGCCCAAGCCATGGATGCGCTCGACGACGACATGTCGGGCTTCGACCCGCTTTACCAGATCGCCGGTGCCACGATTGGCACCGCGGTCGGCCGGCCCGCCACGCCGGACTACCTCGAGCAGCTTTGGGACGGCGTCCGCGGCACCTTCCGGGCCGGTGCCGCGGCGGGCTTGCTCATCATGGCGCTCGGTGCGTCCGAGCCGGACGAGCGGTTTGCCGAGGAAATGATCACCGAGTTGGCCGCCCACAGCGGCTGCTGGCTGCCCATCGGGGCGTCTGCGGGGATCGGTCCCGCAGACGCCTATCTGGCCCGATTGCTGCGGATGTGCGGGAGGTTGGAGGAAGGCTCCCGGCACGCCCGTCTTGCGACATCGGTGGCCCACAGGTTCGCACCCGCCTGGGTTCGATTCACAAACAAGGAGGCCCCCCATGCCCAAGACCGGTCTAGGTGACTACGTCACCAACGACGACACCACCCAGTTCGTTTTGCAGTGGAACGACTGGTCGACAGCCGAGCCCCGGCAGCAGCTCTATCAAGCCGCCTGGGAGGAGGTTCGGCGCGGACGCTCTGCGCTCGCCTTCATCACCGCCGTCGCAAACCAGCAGAACGTTGAGGTGCCCGACCACATTCAGCTCTACCTACGCAAACACCGTGACTTCTCTGACACGTTCCAAAAGGCGTTCAAGAAGGTGCGCAAGCACAATTGGCGGCTTGCTGTGGTCGTCGATCAGACCAATCTCTCCGAGTTTCCGCCGGCGGTCACCCTGTTGAAGGACCGGACCGCCCAACTGGTGATGTTGTACGTAGTCGGCGACGAAAACATCTGAGATCTGTCGCTGGTTGAGCTTGTCGAAACCACGTCCGGGTCTCGACAAGCTCAACCAACGGCGAGCTCAACCACGACGGGTTCTAGCCGCCGGACTTGCGGCGGAACTGCCGCTTGCCGCCCTGGGCGTGGGTGTTCTTCGCAGTGCCGCGGGCGGCGTCGGTGTGGTCGGCGCCGGAGTGCTGGCTCTGTTGCTTGCGTTCCAGCGCCGCCTTGAATGCGGCCTTGGTGTCGGCGTTCGGATCGGATTCCGGCATCGGTGCCTCCTTGGTCGCGACGAAGACACCACTGTAGGCGGTTGGTCCGATTCGCTGCCTCCCGGTCCCGGCCGATGCCTTGTCACGGTAGCCTCAGGCGCGTGCTGCTCTCCGACCGCGACATCCGCGCCCAGATCGAAGCGGGGCGCGTGCAATTCGATCCGTGGGATCCGGCGATGGTCCAGCCCAGCAGTGTCGACGTCCGGCTGGACAAATTCTTCCGGCTGTTCGACAACCACAAATATCCGGTGATCGACCCGGCGCAGGACCAGCCCGAACTGACCCGGCTGGTCGAGGTCGACCCCGCCGAGGGCTTCGTGCTGCACCCGGGGGAGTTCGTGCTGGGCAGCACCTTCGAGACCGTCACCCTGCCCGATGATCTGGCCGCCCGGGTCGAGGGCAAGTCGAGCCTCGGACGCCTCGGGCTGCTCACCCACGCCACCGCCGGCTTCGTCGACCCCGGGTTCAGCGGCCACGTGACCCTGGAGCTGTCCAATGTGGCGACGCTGCCGATCATGCTCTGGCCGGGCATGAAGATCGGCCAGCTGGCCTTCTTCCAGCTCACCAGCCCGTCGGAGAACCCGTACGGTTCCGCCGTCTACGGCTCGCACTACCAGAACCAGCG
>NZ_JAPUED010000148.1 GCF_027492755.1 Micropruina sp.
GCGAGCATTGCGCATGATGGTTCCTCCTGTGAGGTAGGTGTGGTTCGCCTGCCCCACAGGCTCGCCCCGACCGCTCTCACCACGCACTCATCGCACTCTCGACCGCTAGCCCCCGGCCGGTGACTGTGGTCCGCTGTCGTCGGGGACCGCCTCATGATGCCGGAGGCCGTGCGAGCGACGGTCCTCTTTCATCTCCGCTTCGAAGACGTGCCGCCGGCCGGCCATCAGCTCGCCGCGAACCCGTGCTTCAAGCGCGCGAAAGACCGACCAGTAGGTGTCGTCGTATTCCTCGACGACCTGGTAGCTCCAGCGGCCCTCGATGATGTTGCGGCCGATGAGCTCGCGGTCGAGCAGTTCGGCCGCCTCGTTGTGACCGGCCGCGCGCAGCTGGTCGACGGCGTCACCCAGGGCGAGGTCGGCCGAGCCGCACAACCGATGGAAGGCGTACAGATGGCCCCGGGCGTCCTCCACCTTCTCCAGTGCCTCGGACAGCTTCCCGACCGCGGCGACGGTGGCGTCGTCGACTCCATCAGGGCGGCGATGTTCTTCGAGTTGGTGCTCGCGGTCGAGGTTCGGCCCGTCGTTCATCGGTGCTCCCTTCACTGGGTGGACTCTCAGCGGCGGCGCGGACGTCCGCGTCCAGCCCGCCGGTTGGGCTCGGGCTTCACCGGCTTCGCGAGGCGAGCCCGTTCCTGTTGGGTGCGGGAACTCTGCGTCGTCCGGCCGCGGACCACGCCGATGAACTCATCGGTCAGCGGATGCGGATTCTCGGCGCGCCAGGCGAGTCCGATCCGGGTCGGGTCGGCGTCGGTCACCGGACGGTAGGTGAGGTCGCGGCGGCTGTGCGTGCGGGCGATGGACATCGGCACCCGCAGCACCGCGATCTCGATCGCGACCTGGTTGATGCCGGACGCGTCGGCCTCGGTCAGTACCGTCTCGTCGGCCAGATCAGCGATGGTGACCTCGTCGAAGGCCGCGATCGGATGCTCCTTCGACACCCACACCACCGGCGCCTCCTCGTACAACGGAATGAGATGCAGCCCTTCGGTGTCGATCGGTTGCCGGACGAAGCACAGGTCGACCTCGCCGTCGTCCAGCGCCCGGCGCTGATCGTCCTGGGCCACCTCGACGACCTCCAGGGGGACCGATCGGTAGCGTTCCCGCCAGATCGTCGTCCACTTCGTCAGGGTCACGCCGGGCACGAAGCCCACACGCAGCCGCGGGTCGGCGTCCGGGGGAGTCGTCACCCGGGCAGGCTACCTCCGAACGTCCGGATAGGCTGACCCGGTGAGCCAGACCATGAAGCCGGTGACGGCCGCCGCGAAGCTCGGCATCTACCTGCCGGCCGCGCCCGAGGAGTTCCGCACCTCGCCGATCACCCGCGCCGAACTCGACGCGCTGCGCGCCGACCCGCCGCAGTGGCTGATCGAGCTGCGACGCAACGGACCGTTCCCGCGCGAGGTGGTCGCGCAGAAGCTGGGAGTGTCCCGCTCCGGACTGGCGCGAGCCGGGATCACCGAACCGCTGGACGCAGACCAGATCGGCGCGCTGATCGCCGAACCGCCCGAGTGGCTGGTCCGCGAGCGGGAGAGCTACCGCGAGGTCGTCGCTGAGAAGGCCCGCCAGAACGCGCGCTAGGGCCGCGCTGATCAAAAGCCCCTCCATCGTCATCCGGGATGACGTGAATGATCAACGTTTCCCCGTATCGCGGGTTGAGCTTGTCGAAACCCCTTGTCGGCGTATGAATCCAGGGTCTCGACAAGCTCGACCAACGGGGGAGGGGGTCAGCTACTGATGTACCGAGCCAGTTCCTCCACGGACGCGGTCGCTGCCGGTGCCCCGGCGAAGAAGGCGCTGTTGCGCCATTGCTCGGCAAGTTCGTCCGGATCGGTGAGCCAGTCCTGCTCCACGCAGTCGGCGAGGCCGGCGGGGCCATGCGCCTTCGCGAACTCGGCGGTCATCTGGACGCCGCCGGGTATCAGGAAGACGCTGTCGATGTAGGAGTAGGTGTCGAAGTTGAGGTTCTTGGCCTGCCAGATCAGCTCGACGTCAGCGAGGTCACCGACGAGGAAGAGCATCCAGCAGCAGGCGAGCAGCACGTCGCCGCAGCCGTCGCCGGCGGCGTCCACGCCGTCGATCTCGAGCCGGGTGAGTTCCCGCAGCAACGGGGCGTCGTCAGGTCGGCGGCTGGTCAGCAGCGCAGCCACCAGTGCGGCCCGGGCATCGTCGGGGCCGGCCAGCGCGCGTAGCTGATCGGGGGTGGCGGCACGCGCCGCCGCCAGCAGCAGTGCTCCGGTAGGCATCGACCAAGACTTACACAGTCGGCTCATCGGCGCGCCGGGCGCGTAGCCACTCGGCGCCGTTCCACGACACGGGCACCGCACCGACCGGCGGGAAATCCAGGTCCGGGTCGTCGGACTGGACGAGGCAGAGCATCGGACGCCCGCGCAACGCAGCGGCACGCGCCGTGACCGCGAAGATGTCCAGGACGGCGAACGCCGCGTCACGGTGAGTGGCGGCGAACGCGTCGTAGCGCCGCAGCACCAGAACCAGGCCCGTCGCCCCGGTGTCGACCCCGTAGCCGCCGGCCGCGACGTCGCCCAGGCAGTCGTTGAGCGCGTCCAGGTTGTTGCCGTAGTAGTCGGGAAAATCGAGCAGCGCGGCCAGCGCCCGGTGCATGCCCTGCTGGTCGACCCACTGCGACGCGTCCGCGGTGCGAACGTCGTACCCGCTCCCGCGCAGGCGGCGGAGGGCATCGTCGAGGACAGCGGGGCTTCGGAACAGGGTGATGTAGGGATCCTGGAGGAGTCGCCGATCGATCGGATCGGACGATCCCGGCCCGTCCTGCAGGGTTCGGTCGAACAGCCCGCGCAGCTCGCTGAACGCGCGTCGGTAGGCACCCGGGTTCCAGGCGGAGGTGTCCGCCATGGTGTACCCGTGGGGAGCGCCCGGATAGATCTCGTTGCGCGCGACCAGGCCGGCGCCCGCGAGTGCGGCACCCAGATCGGCGCAGTTCTGCGGGGTCAGCGACGGGTCACCGTCGGCGTGGCCGAACAGGAACTCGGCGGTCGCGTCCGCCAGGGCCAGGTGCGGCGAGTCGGGGGCATCGGTGACCAGGCCACCGCCGTGGAACCCGGCACACGCCGCCACCGCCTCGGGCCGCCGTCCGGCGGCGCGGACGGCCAGCCTCGCCCCCATGCAGAAGCCGACCACACCGATCCGGGGCGACGTCACCTCGGGTCGCGCCAGGAGCGCCGCGACGTAGCCGTCGATGTCCGGCAGTGCCCGCTCCACGGTGAGCCGTCCGACCCGTGGCCCGACCCTTCGCCAGAGCCGCTGCCGGCCGTCCGGATCGGCCAGATCCTCGGCCACCGAGAGGTCGGCGACCGTGCCTTCCCGGTAGAACACGTTGGGCGCCAGCACCACGTAGCCCCAGCCGGCGATCTCGGACGCCATCTCCTTGATCCGTGGCCGCAGCCCGTAGGCGTCCATGAACAGCAGCACACCGGGACCCGATCCTGCCGGCGGCGTCGCCAGGATCGCCTCGACTGTGGCGCCATTGACCTCGATGTCGATCACGCCGCCAGCTTAGGGAAGCGCTGATCAATCATGTGCCGGCTGCGGCGCGCCCATCGTCATCCCGGACTTGCTCCGGGATCTCTCCCGCCGGAGAGCCCGGGATGAGGTGACGAACTGGGCGCGAGCGAGGGGAGGTGATCTGGTAGAACGCTGCGGTGCGCGCAATCGTCTATACCGAGGTCGGTGCCGAACCCCGGCTGACCGATGTCCCCAAGCCCGAATGTCCGGACGACGGCGTCCTGGTGGCCGTCCGGGCCACCGGGGTGTGCCGTTCCGACTGGCACGCCTGGCGGGGCCACGATCCGGTGCCATTGCCGAACATCCCCGGCCACGAGTTCGCCGGCGTGGTCGCCGCGGCCGGTCCAGGGGTGCGCGGCTTCCGCGTCGGCGACCGGGTGACGGCCCCGTTCGTCAACGGGTGCGGTCGTTGCGCGTGGTGCGAGACCGGCCAGGCGCAGGTCTGCCCGGATCAGACCCAGCCCGGCTTCACCCATCCCGGCTCGTTCGCGGAACTGGTTGCCGTCCGGGCGGCGGACTTCAACCTCGTCCGGCTCCCGGAAGCGGTCGATTTCGTCACTGCCGCAGGGCTGGGCTGCCGGTTCGCCACCGCCTACCACGCCCTGACCGCCCAGAGCCGATTGCTGGCAGGGGAGTGGTTGCTGGTCGTCGGTTGCGGAGGAGTCGGACTGTCCGCCGTCCTGCTCGGTGAGGCGCTCGGCGCCCGGGTGATCGCCGTCGATCCGTCGGCGGCGGCCCGCGAGCGCGCGACTGCACTGGGCGCGGAGGTGACGCTCGCCAACGCCGATCCGGACGCGGTGCGCGACCTCACCGATGGGGGAGCCCACGTGACCATGGACGCCCTGGGCTCCGGTCAGGTGGTCGATGCGGCGTTGCGCAGCCTGCGCCCGCGCGGCCGGCACGTCCAGGTCGGACTGATGCTCGGCGAACAGGCGTCCGCGCCGTTGCCCTGGGGCCTGGTCGTCGCCCGCGAGTTGGTGGTGGCGGGCAGCCACGGCATGGCAGCCGCCGACTACCCGGCGATGCTGCAACTCATCGCCGACGGCACCGTCCATCCCGGACGCCTCGTCGGACGCGTGGTCGGCCTCGACCGGGCCGGTATCGAACTGATGGCAATGGACGCTCCCGCACCGTCCGCCGGAATCACGGTCGCCACGCTCTGACCGCCCCGGTCGAGAGTCGTTTCGACGAGCTCGGCCACCGCCGGTCGAACTGGTCGAGACCCCTGGTGAGGGTCACCAGAGCAACCCCGGGCGGCAACAGGTCGGCACCGACAAGTGATGGTAGGTTGCAATCAGTTACCGGAAGGAAGGTCATGCAGCACACCCCACGCTCCGGGTGCGCGATCAACGCCGCCGTCGAGGTGCTCGGCGACCCCTGGGCGATGCTCGTGCTGCGCGACATCATGTTCGGTGACCGCCGCTACTTCCGTGAACTGCTCACCGGCTCCGAAGAGGGCATCGCGAGCAACATTCTGAGCAGCCGGCTGAAGCAACTCACCGCCGCCGGCCTACTCACCAGGGCGGAGGCCGGCCGCGGTCAGCGGGCCCGCTATTCGCTGACCGAGGCAGGCATTCAGGTGCTGCCGGTGATGGTCGCGCTCGGCAACTGGGGTCTGGCTCATCGTGAGGGGACCCGCCGGCTGCGTGTCCGGGCCGAACTGATGCGCGACGCGGGACCGGCGTTCATCGAACGGATGATGGACGAGTTGCGCGAGCACCACTTGGGCATTCCGATGCCGGACGGCGCCGAGCCGCGTCCGAGTGAGCAGTTGCGGCTCGCCTATGAGCAGGCGATGGCCGGCGGTTCGGCGTGACGCCGGGCCGCTACGCCCGCTGGTACTCCTCGATCACCACTCCGGACTCGAACCGGCGGACGTCGACGAGGCGAAACCTGGCAATGGCCAGCCCGACTGAACCGAACAGTGGAATGCCGGCGCCGAAAGCCACCGGATTGCGCTTGAGGACGAGCCGATCGATCTCGGGCAGCAACGCGCCGGCGAGCTCGCCACCGCCGCACAGATAGATGCCGAGACCGTCCTGTCGCTTCAGCTCACGGACGGTGGCGAGCGGATCGGCAGTGAACGTCACCCCCTCGACGGGCGTGCGATCGCCGCGGGTGGCCACGTATTCGCGCAGATGTGCATACGGTCGTTCGATGCCGACCGAGTAGGCGATGTCATAGCTGTTCCAGCCCTGGATCACCGTGTCGAAGCGAGTGCGCGGCGGCTGCTTGCCCACAGCCTGCAGAATGTGCGCCGGAACGGCGTCGCCGTACTCGTCGAGCAGCACCTGCATATGGTCACCCTCGACCAGGAATGCGTCGAAACCACCGTCGGGCGTCGCGATGAAGCCGTCCACGGACACTGCCACGTAGTAGATCAGTTCACGCATGAGTCGTCCTTTCACTACTGGTGTCGTGGTTCACGCTACCACGACGGCAGTCGTGGTTGTCTATAGTGACGGCGTGGCACGGAATCCCGAACGACGCGTCCAGTTGGCCGATGCGGCGTTGCGGGTGCTTGCCCGTCAGGGTTCGCGCGGGCTGACTCACCGGGCGGTCGACACCGAAGCCGAGGTGCCACGGGGGACGGCGTCGAACTACTTCAGCTCGCGTGACGACATCATCGACGCCATCCTGGCCCGGATCGGCGAGCGGCTCGCCCCCGATCCGGCCGCGCACGCCGAGTTGGCCCGGCGTCCGCCCGGACGCGAGCTGTTCGCCACCTACCTCAAGGACATCGTCCACCGGCTGACCGCTGATCGCGATGCCACGCTGGCGTTGTTCGAACTCAGGCTGGACGCCGCCCGGCGTCCGTCGGTGGCCGAGGTGCTGGGCGGCTGGCTGCGGGGCGGCCTGGACGCCGACGTGGCATTCACCGAGGACGCCGGCTTACCCGGAAGCCGCTGGGAGATCGTGCTGTTCCACTACGCGCTCGATGGGCTGATTCTCGACCAGCTCACCGTCCCGATCGATGCAGAGGTGGCCGCCGACGATGCGGTCGAGGTGCTGGTCGAGCGGCTGCTAGAGAAGCGTTGATCACTCACCTCATCCCGGGCTCCGACCCGGGGATCCCAGGCGGGAGATATCCCGGATCAAGTCCGGGACGACCGTCGAGAGGCTTTGACCAGCGCCTCCCAGGTGATCCTCGGGTCAGCTGAAGAGCCAGTATCCGGCCACAGCCATCGGCGCCAGGCCGAGGATCACCAGCGGATGATAGGGGCGTCGCCGGTTGAGGATCAGCACCGTGGCCGCACCCACCACACCGATCACGCCGCACATGATCCACAACCCGATGACCGAGTCGTAGGGCAGTTCGTACTGGGCCCGGGTCACCACGAAGAGCGCCAGCACCGAGGCGACCATCGCGATCACCCCGCCGAGCAGGAACGACACCACCATCCGCTGGACGAGGTCGAGGCTGCGACGTTCGGTCTCGCTGGAGGTCGGCGCCTCATCAGCCATCGCGCCGTCGTCGAAGGACGGCCTGCTCGGCGTCGGCCGGTGTGGTTGGAGGCTCACCCGGCTCACTGTACTGATCGTCGCGGCCGCGTCCGAGTTGTCGAGGCCGAGCGGACCGCCGACTGAACCCGGGGCGGGGACGGGGGTGGGTGTACTCCCGCGCGGCTTCGCTGGAAAGGGCCAGCAGCACGAGAACGCTCAGGCCGAGCCCGGCGAGGTCGCCGCCCAATCGACCGTGGTCGTTCGTCATGGTGCGGCTCACGAAGACGATCGCGGCGTTGGCCAGGCTGAGGCAGCACAGCGTCATCCGGGCCCAGTTGTGCCGGGTGAACAGGAAGGCGCCGAGGCCGAGGTCGATCGCGGCCAGCGCGGCCAGGCCGATGCCGACGACCGGGAGCAGCGGGGCAAGCTCGGCGTCGACCTCCGCAACCAGTGCGGGGCTTGCTCCCCAGAAGGCGAAGCAGGCCAGCAGCAGGTAGACCAGCCCACGGATCGCGGTGACGCCGAGCGCGAACAGCACCTGGAGCGGCGGGGTGGCGCGCGGTGTCGGCGGTAGGGCCGGGGTGCCGGCCTGAGCAGAGGCCATGCCGCCCAGATCGACGATCGGCAGGTCGCCGTCGGTGCGGATCAGGTCGCCGCCGCCGTTGCGCGAGTGATAGCCGGCACCGAATCCCTCGATCACTCGCAGCCGTACCGCGGGATCGACCAGCCGCAGGCTCTCCACGATGTGGTCGCGTTCCGCATCGACGTCCGCGGCGATCTTGTGGGTGATCTGGAAGGTGAACAGCGACAACCCGACGCTGCGGTCGTAGGTGCCGGCCGCGAGCCAGTCGACCCTGGTGCCGCCGGGCAACAGCCAGTCGTCCGGGCAGCGCCAGAACCGCACGTGGTGGCGTTGGTTGGGATTGCCGGCCACCTCCTGCTGGTAGGCGAAATCCTGTCGGCGCTGGAACAGGAAGAGTGGGCTCACCGGCGCCGTGCGGTAGGTGCGCCGAGTCAGCGACGACACCACGATCCGCCACCCGGTGCTGAAGGACAGCTCGTCGGCGAGGCTCCAACCGGCGGCACGCATCGCCGCGTGGATGTGCTCGGCCTCGCCCAGCATCGCCAGATTGACCGGGTCGCCGAGCAGGCCGTCGGCGGTCCGGGTGCGGCCGATGAAGTAGTCGGGAACGTAGATCCGAGTCAGGATGCGGTGAATGCGGGGGAGTACCAGATAGGTGACCATCGCCCAGAACACCACCACCAGCAGCATGGGCCAGCCCGGCTGAATGCCCTCCTGCAAGGTGAGATACGCCAACCACAGTGAGACGACGCCGCCGGCCGTGAACAGCGCCCGATCCAGGCCGGCGGCGATCCCGGCCTTGGTTTCGTCGTCCTTGCGCGGCATGCCGTCCCTTCATTCGCCCGTGCCGTGACCGAGGCTAGCCGACGGCGGTGCGGCAGATCGGCCCGCCCGGCGAAGCGAGCAGGCCGATCTCAGCGTTGCCGCAGGTCGGCGGCGGTCGGCACGAACGGCTGCACCCGCAGTCGCATGCCGGCCTGCTCCGGCGTCCGGTCGCGCTTGAAGCCGTTGCACGCGGCACAGGCCGCCACCAGGTTCAGCCACGATGTCGGCCCACCGCGGCTGCGTGGCACGATGTGGTCGCGGGTGGACGCCTCACGCCCGCAGTAGGCGCAGGCGTGGCCGTCCCGGCGCAGCACGTTGGCCAGGCTGCACGGCAGCCGTCCGGAATGCTCGTACAGCCAGCGCGCGTAGACGTAGCTGACCAGCACCAGCGAGTGCGGCTGCGGGTAGGGGCCGAAGGTACGACCCGGCACCGACTGGTGCACCCGCGCCACGTCGCGGTAGAGCATCGCCACGGCGTGCCGCAGCGACACCTGATGCAGCACCTGGTGCGCATCGGCGTTCAGCACGATCACCCGATCCATCCTTAGGCCTCCTTTCTGCCTCGTTCTGGTACGGAGGGACGGTTCTTTCCGTCCCATTTCCGGTACGGAGGGACGGTTCTTTCCGTCCCATTTCCGGTACGGAGGGACGGTTCTTTCCGTTCCATTTCCGCCGAAACGGAACTAGAACGGAACGAAAAGAACCGTCCCCGCGTACCGCTCAGCCCTTCACGCAGAGCAGGGTCCGCAGCCGGGCGACGACCTCGACCAGATCCACCTGGGCGGCGATCACCTGGTCGATGTCCTTGTAGGCGCCGGGGATCTCGTCGACCACCCCGGCGTCCTTGCGGCACTCG
>NZ_JAPUED010000149.1 GCF_027492755.1 Micropruina sp.
CGGGCGGCCTCACAAGCGTCGATCTGCACTTTTGATAAGAGCAACTGGGTGGAGCTAAGGGGATTCGAACCCCTGACCTTCTCATTGCGAACGAGACGCGCTACCAACTGCGCCATAGCCCCAACTGCTCAACGAGCAGAGACGACTTTAGCACCCCTGCGCCGATGGTTCATCTCGACGCCGGACGCCGTCACTCCCCGACCGCGCGACGCTCGTCGCCGTCGTCCTCGATCTGGCTGGGTAGTGGCTCAGCGGTGACAGGGACGCCGCTGGTCGGCATCATCGCGGGCGCGGACAGGTCGATGGTGCGGACGGTGCGCGGCGCCAGCGGCTTGGACACGTACGTCGGCGCGGTGATCGGGATCGGATCCCACAGCGAGCCGGGCTTGGCAACCGGGGCGGTCAGCTCGATGGAGGCCTCGGCGGTGTCCTCATCCTCGGACAGGACGGCGATCGCGACGGTCTTCTCGTCGCTGGCCTCACGGATGCGTCGCGCCCGGGCGTCCAGGTCGCGCCGCATGGCCCGGACGCTGAACCGTGCGACGACCAGGAACAGCAGCAGCAGGCCGGCCGGCACGATCGGTATCCACCAGGCGAGCAGGCCCAGGGCGGCCGGCACGCTGACCGCGAACAACACCAGTGCCAGCACCATCAGCACCCGGCGCCGGCGGGTCGCCGCCTGCCGGTCGATCTGGCTCAGCTCGTACAGCGCCGCGCGCCGAGTCAGCGGGGTCGACACCACCGCGGCACCCTCTTCGGCATCGGCCAGCGACACTCCGGGACGCACGATCGTCACGGTCGCCGAGAACGGCGCCGCCGGATCGACCTCGTCGAGTGCCGGATCAGTCTGCCGACGCAGAAAATAGGGCACGAGATAGACCAACCATGCTGCGGCGATCACGCCGAAAATCACTCCCGTCAGGCCCACACCCGAACGCTACGGGGCGCCGTCGGCGTGTCGGCGGACCAGCGACGGAGTGTCGCCCATCCTCACTCAATCCCGTGATGGTCAGGCCTGATCGTCCAGCCGGGCGACCAGACCCGCGCCGACCTCCTCGACATGCAGGGCGAACATCGCATGATCGCGCCAGTCGCCGTCCACATGCATGTAGCGCTGCCGGACGCCCTCGTAGCGGAAGCCCAGCTTCTCCACCACCCGCAGGCTGCGAGCGTTCTCGGGCCGGATGGCCACCTCGATCCGATGCAGCCGCAACGTGAAAAAGCAGTGATCGCAGGCCAGCGCGAGCGCCAACGGAATGATCCCGCGTCCGGCCCATCGCTCGTCGACCCAGTACCCCGCTTGGGCCCAGCCGGCAGACCCGTGGGCGATGCCGGAGATGGTCAGCTGCCCGGCGAGTACCGGACGGCGCTGCTCGGGCGGCAGATATTCGACCGCGAACGGCAACATGGTGCCCTGTCGTGCCCGGCGGTTGAACTGCCGCACCATGCCCGCGAAGGTCAACGGCGATTCGACGGAGTCTCGCGGCCGGGTCGCGTCCCAGGGCCCCGTCCACGAGGCGTTGCGGCGGCGCAACTCGTCCCAGCCGGGCCGGTCCGTCAAGCGCCACGGGCGCAGGGTGACCGGACCGTGACTCAATCGCACCGGCCAGCCGACGGCACCGCTCATGTGCGTGCCGGCGTCAGCATCCAGACCTCGACATCGGAGTTGGCCGGCACCAGATCGGTGCCGGGCGGCAGCACGATCAGGGCGTCCGCCCGAGCCACGTCGCGGGCCAGATCAGCACCCAGGTCGCCGGCCGGCTCCACGCCGCGGCCGGTGGTGACGGCCGGGATCAGTTCGGTCGCGCCGCGCTGGCCGTGCAACGCCACCCGGGCCGGCAGCACCCGGCTCACCGGCAGTTCGTTCGGCTCACCCTGCAGCCGGTTGAGCGCCGGACGGACGAAGGCGTGATACCCGACGAAGGCCGGCCACAC
This sequence comes from Micropruina sp., assembly GCF_027492755.1. GTDB lineage: Bacteria > Actinomycetota > Actinomycetes > Propionibacteriales > Propionibacteriaceae > Micropruina. The sequence continues at coordinate 1,936 of NZ_JAPUED010000149.1, forward strand.
CCCGGCGGGCAGTGCGATCACCGGCGTCCGGTCGTCGCCGACGACGGCGAACGCGTGGGTGCCCCCCGGATGCACGGTGACCTGACGCTGCCTGAGTTCACCGAGCCGCTCGAGCACGTCGGGCAACGCACCGTCGAGACCGCCGACCACCACGACCAGGTCGGCGCGGATCAACTGATCGGTGAGCGCCTCGAGAATCACCGCCGCATCGTCGGCCAGCGTGCCGGCCGCGAACACCTGGGCCCCGTCAGCCCTTGCCCCCGCGGCGATCAGACTGCTGGTGGCGTCGTAGCGATGCAGCCGTGAGGTCAGCGGCAGGCCGGGCGGCACCAGGTCGGAGCCGATGGTCAACACCGCCACCCGGGGCGACTGCCGGACCAGCACCTTGTCGAGGCCGACCTCGGCGAGCAGGCCGACCGCCCCGGCGTCCACGATGCGTCCCCGCTCGAGCAGCAGAGTGCCGTCGGCGATGTCGGAGCCGGCGAGCCGCAGATGCTGCCCGACCGCCACCGAGGCGTCGACTCGCACCTCGGATTCGCCGCCGTCGGTCCGGTCGAGCGCGACGACGGCGTCCGCTCCCTCGGGAACGGGCGCGCCCAACGCCACCCGGATCGCCGTCCGTTCCAGCAGGGGCGCACCCCGGTAGGCCGGCGAGTCCAGGGTGTCGAGCACCGGCAGGCGGACCGGATCGGACGGCGTCGCGGACGCCACGTCGGCGGCACGCACGGCGTAACCGCCGGTCGCCGCGCTGGTGAAGGTGGGCAGCGCGATGTCGGAGACGATGTCTTCGCAGAGCCGGCGGCCGAAGGCGTCCAGAACGCCTAGTCCGATCGGCCGCAACGGTTCGATCGCGGCGAGCAGCTCGGCACGATACTCAGCCATTCCGATCGACGCCGACGACGCGGGCACCTCCTGATCGGACGCCGTCTCGTCCACCTGCTCGACCGTAGCCGCAGCCTGCTTCTTACGTCCGAAAAGCGCCATGGGACTTACCATAGGACAATGCCCACGGCCGACCCGTCGAACCCTCCGGACGGCACCGAGACCGTCACTTTGCGGGCGGCGAAAGCGGCATTGCGCACCCGGATCCGGGCAGCCCGGGCCGTCCCCGAGCCCGCCTCCGCCAGCCGCGCCCGGACGGCGTCAGCCCTGGAGCTCTGTGCTGGGCACCGCGTCATCGCGCTCTACGCCTCGGCCGGCGACGAGCCCGACACCTGGCCGCTGATCGACGCGCTGTACGGGGCCGGGCGCACTGTCCTACTCCCCTTGCTCGGACGCCGCCCCGACGGCTCCGTGCGGCGCGACCCGGACTGGGCGCAGTACACCGGACGGGGCCGGCTGCGGCTCGGATACGCCTCCATTCCGGAACCGGTCGGGCCGGGCCTCGGCGCGAAGGGGCTGGCAACCGCAACCCTGGTGTGGTGCGCGGGTCTCGCCGCGACCCCGTTCGGCGATCGGCTCGGCACCGGCGGCGGCTGGTACGACCGGGCCCTTCCCTTCGCCGCACCGGAGGCGCTGATCGCGGTGCTGCTGCGGGACTCAGAGGTGCTGCCCACCCTGCCGGTCGAACCGTTCGACCGGCCGGTCGATGCGATCGTGACCGAGACCAGGGCGCTGCGCGCGGCCCGGGAATAGCGGCGCCGCCCCGGGGCGTTGGGTGGGACGGAACCGATCCCGCCTGCGGGGCACTAGAATGCCCTCGGTTCGCCCGCCGTCATCTCTGGAAGTTTGCCGATGCCCACCTATCAGTACCGTTGCCAGGACTGCTCGTCGCAGCTCGAGGTCGTGCAGAAGTTCACTGACGACCCGCTCACCCAGTGCCCCACCTGTGAGGGCACGCTGCGCAAGGTGTTCAGCGCTGTCGGGGTGGTATTCAAGGGCTCCGGGTTCTACGCCACCGACAGCCGAGCCGCGAAGAAGGGCAGCACGTCGTCGAGTTCCACCAAGACTGACAGCAAACCCGGCGACGCCAAGGCCGGCGACAGCAAGTCCACGAGCACCACGTCGGGCGGCGACAAGACGCCGGCCACGACCAGCAACTCATCCAGCAGCGGAGCACCGGCCGCCTGATTCAGCGGAGAAGGGCACTGCGTCGCCCCTTGTCACCGCGATTTTGACCATTTTCGGGGACTTGGGCGTCCACTGTGGGCGTGAAGACCTTCCGAACGCGGGTGCGGCGCGTGGCACGCCGGTATCGACGGGTGTGCGCCGCTCTGCTGGCCGGCCTTGCGGTGTGGGCAGCCCTGAGCGTGCTGCGACCACCCGGGCCGGCCACCACGACGGCGGTGGTCGCCAGTCGCGCATTGCAGGGCGGACAGACCGTCACCACCGACGACGTCAGCCTGCGACAGATACCGCTGGATGCGGCGCCGGCCGACTTTCTGAGCAATCCCCAGCAGGCACTCGGGCGTCCACTCACCGTCTCGCTGCCCGCGGGGGCGGTGTTCCTACCTGCCTCGGTAGTCACCCGGGAGGCGCTGGCCGCGCCCGGGCTGTCGGTACTGCCAGTCACCTTGACCTCGACCGCGGTGGGGTTGATCGAGGTGGGCGACCGCATCGACCTGCTGGGTGCCGACGCCGAATCCGACGCGGTACTGCTGGCATCGGCGGCACGGGTGGTCGCCGTGCTGTCCCGTCCCGGTGGTTCGTCGCCGCTGTCACCGATGCAGTCCTCCGGGCCGGTGCTGCTGGTCGAAGTGAGACCCGCCAGCCTGCCCCGGGTCGCCGCCGCAGCAGCCCGCGGGCCACTCGGTTTCGGCCTCCGGTGATGTCCTGCACCGCCCGCCGCACGGGCCTGAGCACCCTGTACTCCACGCTCGCCGTATCGTCCAGCACCGGGGACGACGAGAGCGTTCACCCCGCTCTTGGCTACATTCGCCACGGCACGGTCCACCACCAGCCCCCGGCACTTGGGGGCAGCCGTGACCGAAGGGAATGACAATGATTCAAGGTTTCAAAGACTTCCTGCTCCGAGGCAATCTGATCGACATCGCGGTGGCGTTCATCATCGGCGGCGCATTCGCCACGGTGACCACCGCCTTCACCAAAGTCGTGGTGGAACTGCTGGCCAAGCTCGGCGGCTCGCCCAACTTCGACTCCTGGCAGCCGTTCGGCATGAACTCCATCGGCCCGTTCCTGACCGCGCTGGTCGCGTTCATCATCATGGCCTTCGTGGTCTACTTCGGCATCGTGGTGCCCTACGAGCGGCTCAAGAAGCTGACCGAGAAGCCCACCGAGACCGAGCCGGGCGCCCCGACCACCGAAGAGCTCCTCGCTGAGATCCGGGATCTACTCAAGAAGGGCTGAGTCTTCAACCGCACGATCCCCCGTCACCACTCGGTGGCGGGGGATCTTCGCGTCACAGGTCGACCGTTGGTTGGTTGACCGGGTCTCGACAAGCTCGACCAACGAGAACTCAGACGCCGTGGTGGGGCGGGACCTCGTTCAACAGCCGGCGTTCGTCGGCGGTCAACGGACGGGGCGCGGCCGGCGCGGCCGGGCGTCCGAACAGCCCCAACTCGACCTGCAGCCGCTGCAGCAGGGCGAACAGCCGGGCGCTGCCCACCTGGGCACGCAACTCGTCCGGCACCGGGTGCGGCCAGACGCCGCCGGCGGCACGCACCTGTTCGGCATGCGCCACGATCCGAGCCCGGCTCCACCCGGCGTCCGCCAGCGCCGTCAGCGGATCCGGGTCGACGCTCGCGATCAACGCGGTGCCGCCGGTGAGCGCGAACCCGACCGCCGCAGCCAGCGCGGGATCGCTCACCGCGCCTCGTCGACCCCGGCCAGCGCGGGCCGGCCCAGGTCGGGGAAGACAGCCTCGCCCTCGACCGCCACCGGACGGTCGAACGTCCAGTCGCCCGCCACCACGAAGGACCGCGCGGCACGCAACGACGGCGCCACCTCGACTCGGTTCTGGAAGTCGTCGATCAGCTTGTAGTAGCGGCCGTCGAGATCGACCCGGGGCAGTTCGTCCACGGTTTGAGTGAGCCGTCCGTCCTCGCCGAGGTCGAAGACGTCCGAGCGCAACAGCAGCAGCTCGTTGGTGGTCTTGACCGGCTGGAACCGGGCCCGCGGGACGGCGATCGCGGTCGCTCCCGGAAACACCTCGATGGCGGCACCCATCGCGGTTTCGAGCTGGATCACCTTCGGTGAGGTGGAGTCGGCGGGGTCGACGGTCTTCACGTTGTGGATCAGCGGCAGGCCCAGCACCGCGCCCCGGGACTGCAGCGCGCTCTTCAGCTGTTCGAGGTCGATCCACAGGTTGTTGGTGTGGAAGTACGGGTGCCGGTGCTCGTCGGTGAAGTAGTCCATCTCATCGGACGGCGTCTGTGCGGTGTCACGCAGGATCAGCTGCCCGTCGGACTTGCGGATCGCCAGGTGGCCGCCCTTGCGGTCGTTCACCGTGCGCGGGCAGATCTCGGCCGCGTAGGGCGCGCCGCTGGCGGCGAACCAGCCGGCCAGCTGAGCGTCGGGCCCGGCGCCCAGGTTGTCGCCGTTGGCGATGCTGGCGTATTTCATGCCGGCGGCCAGCAGGGCGTCCAGAACCCCTGAGCCGACCAGCGCGGTGTAGACGTCGCCGTGACCGGGAGGGCACCACTCCAGCGTCGGATCAGCCGGCCACTCCACCGGATCCAGGGTGTCGGCGGTGAGCTTGGGTTCGGCGTTCTGCAGGAAATCGACCGGCAGGCCGGCGACCGGCAGATCCGGGTACCGCTCGAGGTAGTCCAGCGTGTCCTGCCTGGTCCGGAACGAGTTCATGAACAGCAGCGGCAGCGGCGCCTCATAAGCCTCCCGAGCAGCCGTGATCTGCCGGACGATCAGGTCGAGGAAGGTGAGCCCCTCGCGAACCGGCAGCAGTGTCTTGGCCCGGTCCAAGCCCATCGAGGTGCCCAGACCACCGTTGAGCTTGATGATCACGGTCCGCGCGATCGCTTCGCGGGCCGTCCGCTCGTCGACATCGACCGCGCTGAGCTGTGGCGGATCGGTCAACGGGGCGATGGTGTCCTCGGGGATCAACCCGGTGGCCCCGGAGCTGGCCTCGCCGTAGTAGTGGGAGAAGACGTCGATGGCCGGGTCGTTTGCGCCGGCGGCCCGCATCTTCGCGACGGCTGCGGCAAGTCCGCTTTCACTCATGGCGCGAGTCTAGGGAATTCACGACCCGGGACACGCCCAAGGATCAGCGTGCGGGCATGACGAGAGCGACGCCTATCGAAGGGCCAAAAGCCGTCTACCCACCCCCAGGAGACATCAACGAGCTGGCGTCGCTCTCTGGGACCGAGTTTAGACGATACGTCAGGCAAATGCACGCCTGCATCGGAAACTCTTGCCGATCGACAACTTTTCAACCAACTGGCGCCCCCTCGTCGCCGCACCGCAGCCGAGGTCCAGTCACCCAAGATGAGCCGGCCAGCCGCGGTCCCCTATGCTGGTGACCGCCCGAAGGTGGTGGGCCCCATAGCTCAGGGGATAGAGCAGAGGTTTCCTAAACCTTGTGTCGCAAGTTCGAATCTTGCTGGGGCCGCCGGACAACGAGATCCTCCGCACACAAAGACGATCCCCGCCCGGGGGGATGGGGCGGGGATCGTCTTGATTATAGTGTGACTCAGTACCGAATGTCACCCATGCGGGTGACTAGAAGTTCACATCTCAGGATTCGTCAGAACCGGCAGCTGCAGCTGCTTGCTCCTTCAACTTCTCGATGTCGAGACCCTTCACCGCTTTCAGGAGTTCCTCGAACTGCGGGCCGCTCATCGCGCCCGCCTCGCGGTAGACCAGGTAGCCGCCACGGAAGGCCATCAAGGTCGGGATCGACTGAATGCCCAGGCCGCCGGCCAGGGCCCGCTGATCCTCGGTGTCCACCTTGCCGAACACGATGTCGGAGTGCGCCTCGGACGCCTTCTCGAACACGGGGGCGAATCGCTGACACGGACCGCACCAGTCGGCCCAGAAGTCGACGATCACCGTCTCGTTCTCCTGGATCGCCTCGGCGAAGGTCTGTTGATCAAGGGCGCGCGTAGCCATGCATATTTCCTCTCTGAGTTCATCGGGTCCAACGCCGCGGGGCGCCGCCCTATTCCGAGCCCGCAGTGGCGCCGGGTTCAGGCGTCGCTCGCCACGAACAGATGGTCGGCCACCATGCCCGCGAAGCGTCCGGGCTCGCGACCTTCGGCGGCCAGGACCAGGGCGGGGCCGTCCATGCTGGCCGAAAGCTCGGCCTCGGGCATCACGCCCGCCTCGGCGAACATGGTCAGCAACTGCTGGTCGGTCTGCAGATACTCGCTGAACCGACGCACCGTCACCGTGACCGGGCCCCGGTGTGACAGCACCTCCGAGAGCGGCACCGCACCGTCGAGGAACGCCTCCGGCGCCGGCTTGGCGCCGAGTTCGGCCAGCGCCGGGATCGGGTTGCCGTAGGGAGATTCCACCGGCTCGTGCAGCAGATGCACCAGTCGTCGTTCGACATCGGTGGAGATCACATGCTCCCACCGGCAGGCTTCGTCGTGGGCGTGCACCCAGTCCAGCCCGATCACGTCGATCAGCAGCCGCTCGGCCAGCCGATGACGCCGCATCACCCGGGTCGCCAGCTTCAGACCGGCAGGGCTAAGCCGCAGCTGGCGATCGGTGTCCACGGTCAACAGGCCGTCGCGTTCCATCCGCGCCACGGTCTGGGACACCGTCGGGCCGCTCTGCTTGAGCCGCTCGGCGATCCGCGCCCGCAACGGCGGGACGCCCTCCTCGCCGAGTTCGTAGATCGTCCGGAGGTACATCTCCGTCGTATCAATGAGATCGCTCACCGGCTGCCTCCGTTTTCCGCGGCCAGACTAGGCCATATCCACTCGTTAGGTGAGAGTACCGAGAACACTACGCTGCCCTCCATGACCGACGTTCAGCGCGTCCAGGTGGCACCCGAAAGGCTGGAGCGGTGGCTGGCCGGATTCGCCCGCCGCCACCCGCAGCCGGAGCCTGTGGTGACGCCGGACGCGGTGCAGCTGGTCAGCCCCGACGGTGCCCGCGCCTGGATCGAGACGCCCTGGGGCACCGCGTCCGGCGACGACCCGCTGGCCGACCTGGTCGACACGGCCACTCGACCGCGGCGGCTCGGCGCCCTGCTGGTTCGGCGCAACTCCCACGCCGTCGGCATCTTCGAGGGAGCCGAACTGATCCGGCACCGGGTCGGACGCCACTACGTCCAGGGCCGGACGAAGGCGGGCGGCTGGTCGCAGCAGCGTTATGCACGGCGTCGCGGCAATCAGACCGAGCGGGCGTTCGGGCGGGCGGTCCAGGACGCCG
>NZ_JAPUED010000150.1:0-5360 GCF_027492755.1 Micropruina sp.
AGCTGCTGATGGTGGCCGGCATGGAGCGCTACTACCAGATCGCCCGCTGCTACCGGGACGAGGACTTCCGCGCCGACCGGCAGCCCGAGTTCACCCAGCTCGACATCGAGATGTCGTTCGTCGACCAGGAGGACGTGATCGCCCTCGGCGAGGCGCTCGCCAAGGAGATCTGGTCGCTGATCGGCGTCGAACTGGACGCGCCGTTCCCGCGGCTCACCTACGCCGAGGCGATGGACTCCTACGGCTCCGACAAGCCCGATCTGCGCTTCGAGGTGAAGCTGACCGAGCTGACCTCGTACTTCGCGGACACCCCGTTCCGGGTCTTCCAGGCACCCTACGTCGGCGCCGTCGTGATGCCCGGTGGGGCGGCCCAGCCGCGGCGCACCTTCGACGCCTGGCAGGAATGGGCCAAGCAGCGCGGTGCACGAGGTCTCGCCTACGTGACGATCGCCGAGGACGGCACCCTCGGCGGCCCGGTCAGCAAGAACATCTCGGACGCCGAACGCGCCGGCCTCGCCGAGGCCGTCGGCGCCAACCCGGGTGACTGCATCTTCTTCGCCGCCGGCGCCAAGACGGCTTCGCAGGCGCTGCTGGGCGCGGCGCGCAACGAGATCGCCAAGCGTTGCGGCCTGATCGAGGAAGGCAGCTGGTCGTTCCTGTGGGTGGTCGACGCGCCGCTGTTCAAGCCCACCGGCGACGCCGTCGCCGAGGGCGACGTGGCGGTCGGTGCCGGAGCCTGGACGGCGGTCCATCACGCCTTCACCTCGCCGAAGGACCTGGACACCTTCGACAGCGACCCCGGCAATGCGCTGGCGTGGGCGTACGACATGATCTGCAACGGCAACGAGATCGGCGGCGGCTCGATCCGTATCCACCGCCGCGACGTCCAGGAGCGGGTGTTCGCCGTGATGGGGCTCGCCGAGGAGGAGGCGCAGGAGAAGTTCGGCTTCCTGCTGGACGCCTTCAAGTTCGGCGCCCCGCCGCACGGCGGCATCGCCTTCGGCTGGGACCGGATCGTGGCCCTGCTGTCCGGCTCGGAGTCGATCCGCGACGTGATCGCCTTCCCGAAGAGCGGCGGCGGCTACGACCCGCTGACCGGTGCCCCCGCCCCGATCTCGGTGCAGCAGCGCAAGGAGGCCGGGGTGGACGCCAAGCCGCCCGCACCCAAGGTCGCCGAGCCTCAGGCCTGACCGGGCCACCGCTGGTCGAGCTTGTCGAGACCCGGGCTGAAAACCCGCTGGTCGAGCTTGTCGAGACCCATCGGAAGATCTCGACAAGCTCGATCAACGGGTTCCGTCGCAGTCCGAACATGCCACGAGGGGCCGTTCGATCACTTCGGACGGCCCCTCGGCCTGGTGTGAAGTTCCGGCGTGCGGGGTCTGTCCCCTCACCGGGCTTCGGTGGCATCAGCGCAGATCGTCGGGGTTGGCCAGGTCCTGGTCATCCTCGTCGTCGGCGTCGCTGGCCAGCAGTCCGTACAGGTTGCGCCGGGTCTCGGCGAGGATCTGTGCGGCTTGCTGCTGGTGGGCGCGGCTGCCGGAACGGGTGAGCTCCTGGGCCGCCATCGCCAGCGAGCTGAACTCCTTCCACATGCTGCGCAGCACCTCGGGGTGCTCCGGAGCGTTCTCGGCGTTGAACGCCTCCCACGGCTTCGGGTCGATGCCCGCCGCCACGTTCTGGCCCGCCTCGGTCAGCCGGTACGCCTTGGCGCCGTAGTTGTCGAAGGGTTCGATCAGCTGCTCGTCCTCCAGTTGGGCCAGCGCCGGATAGATCGCTCCGGGGGACGGCTTCCAACCGCCTCCGGTGCGCTCGGCCATGGTCTGGATCATCTGGTAGCCGTTCATCGGCTCCTCGGCGAGCAGCGCGAGGATGGCCTGCCGGACGTCACCGCGCCGGGCCCGTCCGCGACCGCGGGGACCCATCGGGCCGCGTCCGCCGAGCGGGCCGCCGGGGCCGAACGGGCCACGGGGACCGAACGGACCGGCCGGTCCGAAGGGACCGTGGGGGCCGAAGAGGGGGTCGCCGCCGAACGGCTGGCCGCCTCGGGCATGACCTTCGCCGCGGGGGCCGCGACGGGGTCGACGATCATCATGTCCGCCGCGGAAGTCCCGCGGCTCAAATTCCTGGTTCCACATGGGTGGACTCCTTTCGTGTGTGTCTCGTTGTGTCAAAGATATATCGAGAGTGTTCACAGCGCAAGTCTCGATGGCAGGGAAGTGCTGACCGCGTGCAACGTCGCGGGGAGAGGGGCAGGTCCGGAGGCCGTCGGCGGGTGGGCGCGCAGACTGTCGGCGTCCACTCGTAGACTCGGCGCAGTGGAGGACCTCTTCGGAAACACCGACCCCGTCACGGCACCCTCGGGAGGGTCGCTGAGCATGCCGTCCGCGGGTGCGCCGCTCGCGGTCCGGATGCGCCCACGCACCGTCGACGAGATCGTCGGTCAACAGCATCTGCTGGGGCCCGGGTCGCCGCTGCGCCGGCTCGCCGAGGGGGACGCCGCCATGTCGGTCTTCCTCTGGGGGCCGCCGGGGGTGGGCAAGACCACCATCGCGTCCGTGGTGTCGCAGTCGGCCAAGCGCCGGTTCGTGGAGCTCTCGGCGGTCACCGCCGGCGTCCGGGAAGTGCGCGCCGAACTGGACACCGCCCGCCGCGAGTTGGCCCGGGGCCGCTCGACGGTGCTCTTCGTCGACGAGGTGCACCGGTTCTCCAAGGCCCAGCAGGACGTGCTGCTGCCGGCGGTGGAGAACCGGCTGGTCACCCTGATCGCGGCCACCACCGAGAATCCGTCCTTCTCGGTGATCGCGCCGCTGCTGTCCCGCTCGCTGCTGCTCACCCTGAAACCGCTGACCGACGCCGACCTCGGCGTCCTGATCGACCGGGCGCTGGCCGATGAACGCGGCTTGGGCGGCGCGTTCACCCTCACCGACGAGGCCCGCGCCGACCTGTTGCGGCTGGCCGGCGGCGACGCCCGCCGCGCGCTGACCTACCTGGAGGAGTCGGCGGCCGGTACCCAGTCGTCGGGTCTGGCGGTCATCACCCCGGACGCGATCAGCCGCGCCGTCGACCGCGCCGCCGTCCGCTACGACAAGGACGGCGATCAGCACTACGACGTGATCAGTGCCTTCATCAAGTCGTTGCGCGGCTCCGATGTGCAGGCCGCGCTGCACTATCTGGCCCGGATGATCGAGGCCGGCGAGGACCCCCGGTTCATCGCCCGGCGGCTGGTGATCCTGGCCAGCGAGGACATCGGGATGGCTGCGCCGTCGGTGCTGCAGACCTGCGTCGCAGCTGCCCAGGCCGTCCAGCTGATCGGCATGCCCGAGGCGCGGCTCAACCTGGCCCATGCCGTGGTGGCCTGCGCGCTGGCACCCAAGTCGAACGCGGTCACCCTGGGCATCGACGGTGCGCTCGCCGACGTCCGGGCCGGAAGGATCGGGCAGGTGCCGCCGCATCTGCGGGACGCGCACTACGCGGGAGCGAAGGCGCTCGGCCATGGCAAGGGCTACAAATACGCCCACGATCATCCGCACGGGGTGGCGGCCCAGCAGTACCTGCCCGATGAGCTGCAGGGCGCGCGTTACTACGTGCCGACCGATCACGGCAACGAGGCGGGCATGGCCGAGCGGATGGATACCCTCGACGAACTCCTCGGCCGCGACAAACACTGAAGCCGAGTCTGTGGGCCATCGGTGAGGCACCGCCTGTGCCTACCATGACGAATCCCCGCAGCCCCGCGCCGAAGGAGTTCACGCTGACCGCGCCACCGTTGCCACCGGCCGGTTTCGCCCCGGTCGGGCCACCCTCACGGCGGCGTCCGACGGCCGCCATCGCCGGGGTGCTCGCCGCCGTCCTGGTGGTCACGGGCGTGATCGTCTGGGCCGGACGTTCGCCCGCCCAGAGCGGTCCTGTCGCCACCTTCCTGCCCTCCCGGGCCGGGACGTCCGTCCATCTCGATCGGCAGGGACGCGGCAGCTGGCAAGTCACCCAGGGCCCCTTGGGCGGGGCGGACGGCTGGGCCGAGTTGAGTGCGCCGGCTCGCCGGCTGCTGTCCACGGCACCGGACGCCGACTGGTGGACGGTGGATCTGCTGCAGCAGGGCCAGCCGCAGCCGAACACCAGCATCGACTTCGAGGTGAGCCAGGGCCGGGTGCTGCTGCGGGCGATCACCTCGTCCGCGCGGTCGGTGGTGTTCGATCCGGGCGTGCCGGTGCTCTCCGCAGATCAGTCGGGCGGCGCCGAGGTGCGTTGGACGGGCCGGCTCGCTCGGGACCGGGACGCCGCGGTCGCCGCTGAAGCCCGACTCGTCACCGCGTTCGAGACGCCCCGGGCTGGTTGCGTGCAGAGCAGCGTGACGATCGGCGCCGACACCGAGGTGTTCGGTTTCTGTCCCGGTGCCGGGCTGGTCGCCTGGGCGAGTGTGCCGGCGGGAACCGGATTCACCGAGGCGGTCGCTGCACGACCGGTCGCGATACCGACGGGAACGCCGGCACCGGCAGCGTTGCGGGGTGAGGCGCCCCGTCCGATGTTGTTCTTCCGCAACGGCAGCGGCGTCTACCAGCCGCAGCTGGCGCCGTCCGGCTCACGGGCGATCTGGGCCGGCGATCGGCTGGTGATCGCCGACACCGCCGGACGGCTGACGGCCTGGCTGCCCTCGCCGGCCCAGCGATCCGAACCCGAATCGCTCTACACCCAGCGCTGGCGTTCCCAACCCGGTGGCTCGATCCGCGGCCTGGCCGCCTCGGACGGCCGCATCGTCGCCGGCACCACGGAGCGTGAGGTGGTCGGCTACGACGCCGACGGCTGGGAACAGTGGCGACACCCCTTGCCGGACGCGGTCAGCCAACTGACCGCACGGAACGGGATCGTGCTGGCGCTGGACGCCGGCGGCTTGCTGCGCGCGCTGAGGGTCACCGGCGGCGACACCCTGTGGGAGACCGACGGGGTGAGCGACCTGCTCGGTGTCGGCGGCGATCCGGCGACGGTTACGGTGGCCCGCGACGACGAGGTGGCGGTTCTCGACCTGGGCACCGGCGAGGAGTTGTGGAGTGTGCAGGCCGGCTCCTCGCAGCCACAGGCCGCTCCGTTCGGCGACGCGGTCGCCACGCTGACCGGCAACTGGCTGGTGGCGCGAGATCGGGCCACCGGCGCCGTCCGATGGCAACGAGCGGTGGCGAACGATTCGCTGCTCTACTCGCTCGACGCCTCGCTGCTGCTGTCCGAGCCGCGCGCCGCCACCGTGCTGGACCCCTCCGGTGCCGCATTGTGGCGCTCCACCGAGGCGCCCGTGGTGGTGCCGGTGGCGGCCAGTGGTCAGCTGATCGGGGTGACGGACGCCGGGCTGCTGCTCGCCGGCCCGGGTG
>NZ_JAPUED010000150.1:5460-9088 GCF_027492755.1 Micropruina sp.
AGTGGTCAGCTGATCGGGGTGACGGACGCCGGGCTGCTGCTCGCCGGCCCGGGTGCGCCGGACGTCAGTTGGCGTTATCCCGACGGCGCGCGGCGTCCGGAGATCGCCCCGGTGCGCGGCGGGCGTGGGGTGATCGCGATGCAGCTGGTCGGCGACAACTTCCGTTGGCTGGAGTACTCATGACGGCCCCGTCCCGCTCGCCCGGCCGTCCGGGTCTCGCCCATGGCGCCGTCGACGTCGTGGTGCAGGTGGTTCATCGGGTGCTCGTCGACCCGGTCCGTAGCGGACGGCTGCGCGGCGACGGCTGGCCGCCCGGACTGACCGCGATCGTCACCAGCTGCCTGGCCTGCTACGTCGGACTCGCGGTGATCACCGTCTCTGGACCGTGGGTGCGGCAGGCGTTGCCCGCCGGCAGCGCCGCCTTCGGCATCGCGTCCGAGCTGCTCGGCGTGGCGCTGGCGATCACCGTTCTGCTCGCCGCGGCGCTGACGACCGCGGCGATGCACGCGCCGGCGGGCGTCAAGCTGGCCGGACTGGCCGCGCCGGTGCTGCTGTGGTCGGCGATGGCGCAGCTGGCGCTGAGCGTCGACCAGCTGTTCTGGTGCGGTCTGGGCTTGCTGGCGCTGCTCGGCTTCCATCTGCTGCGGCTGGGTCGGGCCTTCGCCTGGTGGGAGTTCGTGGTGAACCTCGGCGTGATCGGGGCCGTGACCGCAACGAACCTGGTCACTTTCGTCCGGCCGGTGCTGGCCAGCGGACGCAACGACCGCAGTTTCCTGGTGGTGCTGGTGGTGATGTCGGTGGGCGTCCTCGGCCTGGGCTACGTGGTGACCTCGGGTGCGGCGACCGCCGAGGTCGCCTTCACCTCCTCGGTGTGGCTGGTCGAGTACGTCGGACGCCGCTTCCCGCGCCAGGTCCAGGTGGGGGTGGTCGGCCTCATCCTGGTGGTCGCCTGGGCGGCGCAACTGTGGCGGCTGGTGCGTTCACCCTTGCCCTGGTGGCTGGCCGGCGTCGAGGTGCTGGTGGCGTCCGTTCTGGTCGGGTTGACCGCCGGCTGCTGGGTGCTGCTGGCGGGCGCGTTGCAGCGTCGACGGCAACGACTCGGGTTGCCGCCCGACGTCCCGGATGTCGGGGACCTCTCCGAGGCGTTCGGCCGGCTGGCGCTGTGGGTGGGGGTGGCGCTGGCGGCACCGCAGATGGCCAACATCATCTGGGGCAATCTGGAACGCGGCCTGTGGCTGCCGCTGCGCGCCCTCGGCGTGCGGTACGTGCCGGGCGATCTGGCGTCCCGGCTGAGCAGCGGTGTGGACGCCGGACGCTGGCTGCTGCTGGCAGGTGAGTTGGTGGCGGTGCTGATCTGCGTGGTCGCGATGGCCCGCGCCTACCGACAGGCGCAGCCCGCGGCGGCGCAACTGGCGCTCATCACGGGTCTGTTCTGCCTGTTCGCGGCGGCGCGCCGCGCCGGCATGCCGCTGCCCGGGCTCGGCCTGGACACCCTCGGCGCGGCGATGGTGCTGATCAGCACCGGGACCGGCGCGTTCTGGCTGGTGCGCGGCCGGTTGACGGTGCCCCGCGGGTTGGCGATCGGCGTGGCGCTGCTGCTCAGCGCCGCCGTGCTGGGCCGCGATCTGGTGGCGGACCCGATCGGCTGGCTGCTCGGGGCGTCCGGGGGAGCACTGCTGGTCTTCGGCCTGGTCTGGAACCTGCTCACCGGCGCCGAGGAGGCCAACGGCGACTCGCCCAGCTTCCCGCGTCCGGCCCGGGTGCTGCTGATCGTCGGCTATCTGACCGTGACCATGCTGATCGCCGCCACGGACGCCGTCGCCGTCAGCTTCGCCGTCGACCTCGACCGTTTCGTCCGGATGGGCGTCGAAGTCATCGGCACCGCCCTACTCGCCACCGGTCTCTGGGCGGTGCTGAGCGCCGCCTCCCGCAACCGCTCCGCCATCTGACCCCTCATCGTCGGTCGAGCTTGTCGAGACCCCTTCAGCAGGATCTCGACAAGCTCGATCAGCGGTGGTGCGGAACGCCGGGGACGGTTCTTTTCGTCCCACCGCGCGCCGTCTCGCCCAACCGTTGGTCGAGCTTGTCGAGACCCCTTCAGCAGGATCTCGACAAGCTCGATCAGCGGTGGTGCGGAACGCCGGGGACGGTTCTTTTCGTCCCATCGCTCGTCGTCTCGTCCAACCGTCGGTCGAGCTTGTCGAGACCCTCACCCTCGTCCGACAAGCTCGAACGATGACTCAGTGGTCGTTGCGCAGATAGCGCAGCTGGGGGAGTGCGGCACGATAGTCCTCCAACAGCCGGACGGCGATCGCCGCCGAGTCGACCAGCGGGTGGTGGGTGAACGCCAGCCGGGCCGCCCGGGCCGAACCCGTGGTGGCGGCTTCGATCGTCCAGCGCTCGACCTGCTTGATCGTGGTGACCAGGCCGCGGGCATAGTCGGGCAGCGGCTCCACCGGCAGTGGATGGACGCCGTTCCCGTCGACCCAGCAGGGTGCCTCGATGACGGCATCGTCGGGCAGTTCGGCGAGCCGTCCGGCATTGGGCAGGTTGAGGATCAGCGTCGCCGGCTCGTCGCGTCCGATGGCGCGCATGATCGCCAGCGCCACCCCTTCGTAACCGCCGGAGACCAGGTCGGCGTCCGCTCGCTCGAAGCCGCCGGCCGCCTCCCGGTTGGCCGCGCCGTAGGTTTCCTCCCGCTCCCGGCGGACGGCGTCCCAGGCGGCCAGCGCCGCGTCCGGCTCGCTGGGACAACACCGGTAGAAGCGGTCCTGCTGCTCGGCCAGAAACGCCCCGCGGCCGCCGCCGGTGCCGCCTTCGCGGCGGAAGTAGAACCAGTGCAGGTACTCGTTCGGCAACGCCCCGAGGTCACCGATCAGCTGCGGCCCGAACAGCCGGCCCTCCTCGAAGGACGTCAGCCGCGCCGGGTCGGCGAGCAGTTCGGGCAGCCGGTCCACGCCGTCCGCGCGCAGTCCACGCAGCCAACCCAGATGGTTCAACCCGACGTAGTCCGCCTCGACGGACGCCGGATCGAGGCCGAGCGCGGCCGCGGCCCGACGGGCCAGCGCGATCGGCGAGTCACAGATGCCGACCACCCGCGGATGCACCGCGCTCAAGGCCTCGGTGACCATGCCGGCCGGGTTGGTGAAGTTGATCAGCCAGGCCTGCGGCGCCACTTCGGCGATGGTCCGCGCCAACTCGAGCGAGACGGGAATGCTGCGCAGCGCGTAGGCGATGCCGCCCGCACCCACGGTCTCCTGGCCGATCAACCCGTGTTCGGCGGCGATCCGCTCATCGAGCACCCGCGACGCCGTCCCGCCGGCCCGGAGCGCGGAAAAGACGAAATCGGCACCGTCCAGCGCCTCGGCCGGATCGGTATGCACGCTGTGCCGCAATCGGGTCGAGCCCGCGGACTGGCCGGTCAGTACCCGATCCATCACTGCGAGTCGGTTGGCATCGACGTCCAGCAGCGCGACCTGGTCAATCAGGTCATCCGCCAGCAGCGCCGCATGCACCAGGGGCACCCGGAACCCGCCGCCCCCCACGATGGTCAGCTTCACGCGGTCAGCCTAGGCCGTTCCCTGGTGACCGAAGGAACCGTCCCTGGTGACCAAGGGAACCGTCCCCG
>NZ_JAPUED010000151.1 GCF_027492755.1 Micropruina sp.
AGTTCTCGGTGCCGCTGTTGCAGCTCACCTACGACGACCGCTGGGGTCGCTTCCCCTGGGACGACGGGTACGACATCCCCGCGTGGGTGCAGCCCAGGCCGGGCGAGCTGAGTGCTTGATCGTGTCGGCAAGCGACCGCAACGGGACGACAGATGGCAAGTGGGCAAACCCCTGCCGCGGTGGGTGGGAACGAGTGCGAGCGTCGTAGAAGGCAGAACCTGCTGGGCCTGGAATCCCCGGACGGACGACTGCTAGAACTGGACGAGATTCTCACCTACGAGCACCTCGCGACCGTGCACCCGGAGCGGCCACTGGCACAGCAGATCAAGCTGCTCCCGCTCGGCGAGGTCACCGAAAAGGGGCGTCTCCCCAGTCACGACTTCGCGTGGCTTGACCGTGGCGGTCTGTCGGTAGACGCCAAGCGGGTCCGTCGAGCTGACTACGGCGTTGTCCGTGGTCGGATTCGACCGTCGATCAACGACGCGTGGGACAACCACGAGTTCACCAAGGACGTCTTCCTGATCGACATCGGAGGACGTGAGTTGCGTGACAAGTTGCGCCGTGAGCTGAGCCTGTACAACCAGCGCACCCTGGGGCGCAAGGTACGGAGGCTGTTCATCCTCTGGCGCGGCCAGATTGATGAGATCGACTTCGTGTGAACAGGAGAACGGGGCGAACCAGCGCGTTCAAGTCGGCCTCTTATTTCAAGGCTAGCGCCGGGCGCCCCGTTCAATGTTCAGCCTACCCGTCTCGGATCCGTCAGGCTACGAATCGACGGTCTCGCCCCAGGATCGCCAGGTGGACGTCGCGGGATGCGTCAATGCTGTCAGCAGCACCGGCTACAGTCCTGAGCAAGTTCAGGAATCTCGACGAAGGGAGGGGATCGTGCCGGGGCAATCCCGCTCTCTGCCGGACGATCTGTTCACCTTCACGACGACGGATCGGGCACCGCTCTACACCGCGCTTATCTATGCCTTCGGGGAGGCCAATGAGCGGCTGTTGACCTCGCTGGCGCTGGACGACGTCCGCGAGCACCTCTCCGCCGTGGGGTGGTCGGGCACGCTGGACGACACGGACCTGAGTGCGGCATTGCAGCAACTGAGGGATTGGCGCCTGGTGGACGCCGGCCAGAACCACTCCGAGCAGTACCGCACTGCGCAGGAGTACGAGCGCCGCAACCTGCAGTACTCGCTGACGCGGCGTGGTGAAGCGGCTCTTTCGGGGCATCAGGCCGCGGTGGCGGCACTGGAATCCAGCGGCGGGCTGCAGACCGCGGTGCTGGACGCCATCGCCGAGACGCTCGACCGGCTCGCCCTGCTCACCAGGCGACTGCCCGACTCCACCACGGGGCCGCGAACCGAGGCCACCACCGAGCAGCGCCGGCTCTACGCCGCCTTCGCCGAGCTCAGCGGGCATCTCGACGCGATGCGCACTGGAATCCGGACGTTCAACAGCGATCTGCAACGTCTGCTGCGTGCCGACGAGGTGAACGAGGCCACCTTCGAAGAGGTGAAGGAGGCGACGGTCCGCTACCTCGACGACTACGTCACCCGGCTCGACGACCGAGCCGCGCGAATCCGTCAGGCTGCCGGACGGGTCCGCGAGGCGGGTCTCGAACGGCTGCTGCAGGCAGCGCTGGCGGGCGCCGAACTCCCGCCGCACGTCGACGCCGCCGAACGTGACGCCCAGTGGCTCGACCATGCCCACACCCGATGGGTGGGGCTGGAAGCCTGGTTCGCGCCCTCGGGCGACTCGCGGCCGCGGGCGGAACTGCTGAGCACCACCGCGCGTCGCGCTATCGTCAGCCTGCTGCAGGTGGTCGACCGGATGCGCACCGCGCGCCGCCGTCCGTCCTCGGCTCAGGCCGATCTCCGGCGGGTGGCCGCGCTGTTCGCCACCGCCCCGGCGGACGACGACCTCCACCGCATCTGGCGAGCCGTGTTCGGCCTCCACCCGGCTCGACACACCTCTCTCGGGCACGCCGACCCCGAGACGGTGCCGCGTGGATCGTCCTGGGCCGACGCCGAAGCGGTCCCGGTCGCCGCGTTGCTGCGGGAGAGCGGTATCGCCGAGAAGTTCGCCCGGCCGGCCCGGGTGCGTGACGTCTCTGAATTGCGCGCCCGCCGGACCGAACGGGCCCGGGTCGAGCGCGCAGCCACCGAACGGGCGATCCGGGCGCTCGGCACTGATGGCCCTGTATGCATCTCGGGCCTCGACGCACTTGAGACCGACACCTTCGTCGCGTTTCTCGATCTGCTCGGCCGAGCGGTCTCGCACCCGCCACACCACGGTGAGCTGCGCGCCACGTCCGCCGACGGCCGGGTCGAGGTCGTGCTGACCCCACCGAGGGACGGAGCTCGCGCCCAGCTGCGCACCACGTCCGGCGCGCTCGACTGCCCCGACTACGAGTTCCGGATCATGGTGCCCAGCCGGATGCCGTGGGGGGTACCGGCGTGAGCACACTGCAGAACCAGCTCGCCGCCCAGGAGCGGGAGGAGGTCGCCCGCGCGATCCGGGGCCTGTTGCGTGACCCGTGGGTGACCCAGGCCGGCGACCCGGCGCTTTACGAGCTGATCCGGCGCCGGCACACGGCACTGGTCCGCTGGTTCGAGCACTTCCTCGGCTGGCAGCTGACCATTCAGTCAGACCTGGGCTACATCCGGCTGGCGAAGACGCCTGGCGCCGCGGTGGCCGGCGGCGATCTCCGTCCGGCTCGGCGGCAGCGGTCGGGCCGGGCCGCCTTCGACCGGTTGCGCTACGTGCTGCTGTGCGTGGTGGCGGCCGAGGCGCTCGACCTGCGGCTGGTGACCATCGGTGAACTCGCCGAGCGGGTGACGAGCGCGTGCGCCACCGCTGAGGCGCTGCCCAGGTTCCTCACCGACCGGCAGGATCATCGCCGTGCCTTCGTCGACGTGCTGGTGTGCCTGGAGAGCTGGGGTGCGCTCGCCGTGGTCGACGGCCAGACCCAGGGGTACGCCGAGGATGCCGGCGCCACCGTGCTGTACCGGGTGAATCCACCGGTGCTCTACCAGCTGCTGGCCTGTCCGCAAGGGCCTTCGCTGGTGCTGCCCGACGACATCGAGACCGCCACGGCGATCGAGCGACTGACCGACGAATCCGGGTACGGCCCCGATCATCGGGCCTCGGCGCGGCTCGAGGCCGGCTCCGACCGCGATCCGTCCCGGCCAACGACCGTGCAGCGCTCGCGCTGGGCACGGCACTCGGTGCTGCGCCGGCTGTTCGACGATGCGGTGGTCTACCGCGACGACCTGACGCTGGCCGAGGCCGCGTACGTCACCTCGATCAGCGGACGCGAGTTGCTCCGTCAGGCAGCTGATCAGGCCGGCTTTGCCCTTGAGGAACGCGCCGAGGGGTTCCTGCTGGTCGATCCCGATCGGGTCAGTGGACCGGACGCATTCCCCTCCGCCGGTGCCGCGTCTGCTGCCGGGCTGCACCTGATCACCCGGCTGCTCGCCAACGGTTCCGACGGTGCAACCCCGGCGGAGTTGGTCGACCATCTCGCCGAGTTGATGGACGCCACCCCGGCCTGGGCGCGCACCTACCGCGATCCGGACGGGCCGCACCGCCTGACTGCAGAGGCACTCGACCTGCTGGCCGGCCACCAGCTCGTCCGATGGGAGACCGACCGGTTCCGAGCCAGGCCGGCGGCCGCCCGCTTCCGGGAGGCGACGGTGACCCGCCGCGCGCCGAAACGGGCGTCGGCACCGGCTCCGGAAGCGGAGCAGGACAACCTGTTCGGTGAGTGGGAGGCATCATGACCCGCTGGCGACCGCTGCGCGCCGGCATCAGCAATGTGTGGCGCTACTACGACGAGGTGTTCACTTTCGAACAGGGACGGCTCCTGTTGCGCGGGCCGAACGGCTCGGGCAAGTCGAAGGCGCTCGAGGTGCTGCTGCCGTACCTGCTCGACGCCAGCACCCAGCCCTCCCGGCTCTCGACCTTCGGCACCACCGCGCGCACCATGCACTGGAACCTGATGGGTGAGGGCGCGAACGGGCGAACCCGGGTCGGCTTCGTCTGGCTGGAATTCGGGGACGGCGCCGAGCGGGTCACCATCGGCGCCCGGTTACAGGCCTCAGTGAGCACCACTCGGGTTGACCCCGACTACTTCATCACCACCGCGAGCGTAGGCAACGAGCTGCGGCTCACCGACGACCAGGGTGCTCCGCTGACCGTCGCGGCTTTGAAGGAGGCATTGGGGGATCGGGGCAAGGTGTACCCAAAACCGGGGGAGTACCGGACCGCGGTACGGGAGCTGTTGTTCCCGGCCATGACCGCCGACCGGTACAGCACGCTGGTGCAGGCGTTGCTGCAACTGCGCCGGCCCAAGCTCTCCGAACATCTTGACCCCGAGGCCCTCTCCGGCTTGCTGTCGAGTGCGCTGCCGCCGGTCGACGAGCTGCAGATCGCCGAACTGGCCGAGGGCTTCGAGCGGCTCGATCAGCAGAAGGCGCATCTGGTGCAGCTCGAGCGGCAGGAGCAGGCGGCCCGCGAGCTGGTTGCCTCGGTCCGCCGGTATGCCAGGTCGGCGATACGCAGGCACGCGACGACGCTCACCCAGGCCACCAGCGCGCTGGACAAGGCCTCCGCCGACGTGCGCCACGGCCAGAACGGTCTCGACCGGCAGCGCGAGACCGCGGCGGAGGCGCACCGGCTGGCGACCGAGTCGGAGACTCGGTGGGAGGAACTGTCCGGGGCGAAAGAGGCGCTGGAGCGTTCCGAGGCCTACGCCGAGGGCCGCAACCTGGAGGATCTGCGCCAGCGCGTCGCCGATGCCCGAGCGACTGCTGATCGAAGTGCCGGTGACGCCAGTGGCGCCGATGCCAAGGCCGTGGCCTCCCGCGAGGAAGCCGAGGGCGACCATGGCATCGCGCAGAAGGGGCGCGACGAACTGGCTGGGCAGCTCATGGCGGTCTCCGAGGCTGCCGTGGCCGCTGCGCTGGTGGTGCCCGGGGATCTGGAGCTGCCCGCCCCGCCGGTGCTCGACCTGCTGCCGGAACCCTTGGACTCCGCCTGGCCGACGCACCTGCTCGCCGGGCTGGACGACCTGGACGCCCGCGATCGCAGCCGATGCGATCAGCTTGACCGGCTGCTTGGGCTGCTCGATCAGCATGACGCCGCCGTCGCGGAGCGGACACGGCGCGAGGCCGCGGTCGACGAGCGAAGTGAACAGCTGGCGACCGCTCGGCAGGCGCTCACCACGGCGGAGGACGCCCGTGACCAGGCCTTGCTCTCCTACGACGACGCGGTGCTGGCCTGGGCGGACGGCGCGGCCGCGCTCGCCCTGGACCGGACCGAGGTCGAAACCGCGCTTGAGGCAGCGCGCGATGCGCGGACGGGCGCCGCGGAGGCCGAGTCCTCCAGGCTCGCCGAGTTGGTCACGGCCGGGCTCGGCGAAGTGGACCGGACGACCAGCCTCCGTCGCGGCGAACTGACCGTCCGCCGTGACGGGGCGCAAGCCGAGCGCGACGACGCGGAGGCCGAACGCGCGAGACTGGCCGGTGACACCGTCACTGAACCGGCCCGCGCCGGATGGCGGGACAGCCCGGCGGCCGAAGGAGCTCCGCTGTGGCGGTTGATCGACGCCGCTCCCGGGGTCTCCGATGACGTGCTCGCCGGGGTCGAGGCCGCGCTGCAGGCCAGCGGCCTGCTAGACGCGTGGGTGCTGCCCGACGGGGAGGTGCGGCTGGACGGGCATGACATCGTGCTCGGCCGAGCCGCGCCGGCTCGGGCGGCCGGCAGCCTTGCTGACGTGCTGCGTCCGGATGTGGCCGGCCAGCCGGTGCCGGCCGAGGTGGTGGACGGGATTCTGCGGGCGATCGGGTTGGGTGGCGGTGCGGATGACGCCGGCCCCTGGGTGAGCCAGGAGGGCCGCTGGCGGTTCGGGGCACAGCATGGCCGCTGGACTAAGCCTGCCGCCCAGTTCATCGGTGCCGCCGCCCGCGAACGTCATCGGCACGAGCGGCTCGCCCTGCTCGCGGTGAAGCTGGCCGACCTCGACGCACAACTGGCTGCCATCGACGCCGACCTGCGGGCTCTGCTGGCCCGTGCCGACCAGGCTCGTGCCGAAGCTCGCGCGGTACCCTCCGGCAAGGCGGTCCAGCTCGCTGCAGGCAAGGTCACCCAGGCTGAGGGGGCCGTCCAACTTCGGGAACAGGATCATGTCGCCGCGGTTGAGGCCCGGGCTGTGGCCGAGCGGCAGGCTGCGGCGCAGTGGATCGCGGTCGAGGCCGAAGCGGCCCGATCTCAGCTGCCGGTCCAACGCGACCAGCTTCTGCGGCTGGCTGCGGCACTTGGAGAACTACTGAGACTGACGGCCGACCTGCGCGGGAAACTCCGCGCGTATCTGGACCTCGTACAGAGCCTCGTGCGCACCAACGCCCGCGCCGACCGGGAAGCCGACGAAGCAGCGAATCTGCGCGCCCGGGCCGAAGCGGACGAGTCGGCCGCCCGGCGACTCGAAGCCGAGCTGGACGAGCTCGACGCCACTCGCGGCGCTGTGTTCCGCGAGGTGGTAGCCCGGATAGCCGACCTGACCTGGCAGATCGACGAGCAGAAGAATCTCCACCGCACGCACCAGAACCGTAAGAACAAGGCCGACCTGGAGATCGCCAGGCTGGACGAGCGGCTGCAGACTGCCGAGCACGCCCACACCGAGGCGGTCGGGGCCCGCGACACCGCACTCGATCAGTTCGCCTGGATCATGAGCACTTATCTGGCCGACGCGGTCGAGCTCGGCGTGAGCGTGGACGCCGACCGTGTCCGTCCGACGCTCGATCTGGCACGGCAACTGCTCCGCGACCTGCCAGCCGAGCGACTCGGGGCCACCGAACTGGTCAGTCAGATGAACGACAAGGTCCGGCAATCCGAAAGCGTGCTCGCCGATCGGGCTCAACTCGAACTCAATCCCGAGCGGGACGTGATGATTCCGTCCGCGGTCCATGGCGGGCGGCGCACCTCCGTCCGCACCCTGCTCGACGCCGTCGCCGCCGAGCAGGCCCGCACCAAGGCGGAGATCACCGAGGGTGAGATGGCGCTGTTCCGGCGGATCTTGACCGGCGACACCCGACGACATCTGTCGAGCCGGATCCGGGACGCCGGTGAGCTGGTGGCCGGCATGAACCGGCGGTTGGCAGCGGTGCGGACCTCGTCCCAGGTGCGGGTCCGGCTGGTCTGGGAAGTCCGCAAGGACGAGGGCGAGTTGCTCGCCCGCGCCCGCGAACTGCTGCTGACCACCCCGGACCGGCTCTCCGACGCGGACGAGCAGGCGTTGGCCCGCTTCCTCGAGGAGCGGATCGCACGGGCTCGCGAGACCGACGACGGGCTGCCGTGGGCGCAGCAGTTGGCCAAGGTGTTCGACTACACCGGTTGGCATCAGTTCCGGGTGCAGATGGCGCGTGGCGAGACCGCGGAATGGAAGCCGCTGACCCGGCAGGTGCACAGTGCGCTCTCCGGCGGCGAGAAGGCGATCGCACTGCATCTGCCGCTGTTCGCCGCGCTCGCCGCGCACTACGAGGCGACGCCCGGGGCGCCGCGACTGATCCTGCTGGACGAGGTGTTCGTCGGCATCGACACCCCGAACCGTGGCCAGATCTTCGGCCTGCTCACCGAACTCGACCTCGATCTGGTGCTCACCTCCGATCACGAGTGGGCGGCCTATCCGCAGATCGACGGCATCGCGATCCACGCGCTGGCCAGCGACGACGCCGACGATGCGGTGACCAGCACGCGGTTCGTCTGGACCGGCACCGAGATGGTGGAGGATCCGATAGCGGACGGGATGCTGGTGTGACCTGGAGCGATCATCTGGACGAGGTGTTGCGAGCCGCGCACGCTCGGCTGGCGCGTGATCCCGCCGCGCGCTCGTTCCAGGTGGACCTGCCAGTGGCCGAGCAGCGGGAAGCGTTGGCCGACCTGCTCGGAACCCCGCTGCGTCCGGGTACGCGGACTAGGGTTCCGCTCACCGGTCCGCGCGGGCTGGCGGTCGCGGTCGAGCAAGCCTCCGGCCTGTCGTTGATCGACTATCTCCAGTGCAGGTTCGGCCCGTTGCTCGACCCTGCTGTGGCACGGCGCCAGGGGGCGGATCAGCGGGACGAGCTGTGGCGCTGGTGGCTCGGGCATCCTCTCCTGACGGCACGTCCGCACCTGAACGAGTGGGCCGAGCAGGTGATGCGGCTCGGTGCCCGCGGCGGGCCGGTCGCTACCCGCTCGCTGTTGGAGCGGGTGCTGCTCGTCCTGGATGAACTCCCGGCTGCGGACGAACTGCTGCCCGTCCTGGCCGGCCGGCTACTCAACGACACCCACGCGCTGGACGCCGGCCGGACGCTGACCTCTCACATCCTGGGAGCGGTCGCCGCGGACCTGGGCGTGGACAAGCCGAACGACGCGGCCGGACGGCGGGAACTCTGGCGCACGGTCGGCGTCCGCGATGACGAACTGTCCTCAATGGTGCTGGTGGCGGGATTGCGCCCGGCCGGCGATACGACGTCGGCTCAGCTGTGCCGGCTGGCCGCGGCGGCCGGGGAAGCGGCCTCGCTGACCCTCGCCCAGGTCCGCCGGCAGGCGGCTCCCTGGAACGCCGAGCGGGTGTACGTGGTAGAGAACCCGGCGATTCTGGCGCTGGCGGTCGGTGAGTTCGGGGTAAGGGTTCCACCCATGCTGTGTGGCTCGGGCTGGCCGTCGGCCGCCGTGGCCCAGTTGCTCAGCCGGCTGGCCGCTGAGGGGGCTACTGTCGCGTACCACGGCGATTTCGACGGCGAAGGGGTGCGGATCGCCAACCATCTCATCAGCATCCCGGGCGTTGAGCCTTGGCGGATGGACACCGACGACTATCTGCGTCAGGTCGCCGACCATGGCGCGCCGGTGGGCCGGGTTACCGAGGCCTCGTGGGACGCCGGCCTTGCTCCCGCAATGATCGAGCGCGGTGTGGCCGTCCTCGAAGAGACCGTCTGGCCGCAACTGCGCGCTGACCTGGAGAGATCATGATGCTCGCCCGAGGGGTGCCGTGCAGCCCGGGGCGGGGTACTGGGGTGCTGCAGCCGAGCGGAGACG
>NZ_JAPUED010000152.1 GCF_027492755.1 Micropruina sp.
GGGAGGGCAGAGATAGTTAGGGAGGGCTTTGCGGGTCAGGGGGTTGGGGCGGACGGCGTCCGGACGGTGACGCGCGGGTCGGTAGGTTGGTGGGCCGCTCGACCGGAGGGACCAGATGAACCACACCGCGCAGACGCCGTTACGGGCGCTGTGGGAACGGCAGCGGCGTTTCCGGCCACGCTTCATCTGGGCCGTCATCGCGTCCACGGTGAACAAGGTCGCCGACGTGTTCCCCGAACTGTTGATCGGCGCCGCCGTCGACGTGGTGGTGCGCGGCGACGCGTCCCTGGTCGGGACGCTGCTCGGCGTCGAATCGCGGCCGATGCAGCTGGTCTGGCTGGCCGTGATCAACGGTGTGGTCTGGGTGATCGAGTCGGCCTCGGAGTATGTCTCCGACGTGCTGTGGCGCGGGCTGGCGCAAGGCGTTGAGCACGAATTGCGCGTCGAGGCCTACGACCATGTGCAACACCTCGATGTGAGTTGGCACGAGGCCAGGCCGCAGGGCAGCACGCTCGCCACCCTCAACGACGACGTGAACCAGCTCGAGCGCTTCCTCGACGTCGGGGCGCCGGCGTTGCTGCAGACCGCGCTGAATGTGCTGCTGGTCGGCGCCGTGTTCGCGGCCGCCTCGTGGCAGCTGTGGCTGCTGGCGTTCCTGCCGATCCCGGTCATCGTGGTCGGTTCGCTGCTGTTCCAGCGGCGACTCGAGCCGCTCTACGACGGCGTCCGGGCCAAGGTCGCCGATCTGTCCGGAGTGCTGGCGGCGAACCTGGCCGGGATCACCACGATCAAGGCGTTCACCGCCGAGGACCGGGAACGACGCCGGGTCGAAGAGGTGTCCGACGCCTACCGGCAGGCGAACCTGTCGGCCATCAAGCAGTCGGCCGCGTTCGTCCCGCTGGTCCGGATGGCGATCCTGGCCGGCTTCACCTGCACCCTGCTGCTCGGCGGCTGGGCCACCCTGAACGGGCAGCTCGAGATCGGCCTGTACTCGGTGCTGGTGTTCATGACGCAGCGGCTGCTGTGGCCGCTCACCGAGGTCGCCGAGGTGCTCGACCTGTACCAACGCGGGCGCGCCTCGACCAGCCGCATCCTGGCGCTGCTCGACGTGCCGATCACCGTGCCCGCCGGACGCCGTTCGCTGCCGCAGCCGGTCCGTGGGCGGGTCGAGCTGCGCGGCGTCCGGTCCGGCTACGTCGACGGTCCGGACGTGCTGCGCGGCATCGACCTGGTGGTGCCGGCGGGGGAGACCCACGCGATCGTCGGATCGACCGGCGCCGGCAAGTCCTCGTTGCTGCGGCTGGTGCTGCGCTTCGACGATCCGCGCGCCGGCGCGGTGCTGCTGGACGGCGCCGACATTCGCGACCTCGACTGGGACTCGCTGCGCGGATCGATGGGTTACGTCTCCCAGGACGTGTATCTGTTCTCGGGCAGCATCGCCGACAACATCGCCTACGGAAAGCCGGACGCCGGCCGCGACGAGATCCGCAGCGCGGCGGAGGCCGCGGCCGCCCTGGACTTCATCGACGCGCTGCCCGACGGCCTCGACAGCTGGGTCGGCGAGCGGGGAATCACCTTGTCCGGCGGACAGCGGCAGCGGCTGGCACTGGCCCGGGCGTTGCTGCGCGACCCCGCCGTCCTGGTGCTGGACGAGGCGACCAGCGCGGTCGACAACGAGACCGAGGCGGCCATCCAGCGCTCGCTGCGCGACGCCACCCAGGACCGGACGGCGATCGTCGTCGCCCACCGGCTCTCCACCGTCCGGCACGCGCACCGGATCTGGGTGCTGGACGCCGGCCGCATCGTGGAGTCGGGCACCCATGACGAACTGGTCGCCGCCGGCGGCAACTACGCCGCGCTGTGGGCGGTGCAGACCGGCGAGGCGGCCCGCACCGAGTAGGCCCCACTGTGGGTTGAGCTTGTCGAAACCCGCACTGTTGGTTGAGCTTGTCGAAACCCGGACCCTCGTGAGCGCCGCATTATGCGAGGGGTCTCGACAAGCTCGACCAACGGAGGGGCGGGCTGCCTCGGGTGAGGTCTCGACAAGCTCGACCAACGGTGACAGGCGAGGCCGTCCGGGCGCTGAGAGGGCGTCGGACAGATCAGTAATCTGATGTAGGTTAGGCTTACCTAAGCAAAGGTTCCCATGACTCTGACTTCATCTGTGCTGACCCATGCCCTCCGCCGCCCGCAGCCGCCCGCGCGGCCGCGCCCGTGGGGCATGTGGGCTGCCTCGGTGCTGTCCGCGGCCACGCTGATCGGCCTGGCGGTTCCAGCCCTCGGCTGGGCTGCGGTGGCGTTCTGGGCGGTGGTGCCGGGACTGGTGCTGGTGCGGGCTCTGCCGTCCACCGGACTGTCGGCGCTGGGCCTGGTGCCGGCGTTGAGCGCGTCCGTCACCGTGCTGCTCTCCACCGTGTCGCTGTGGCTGGGGTGGTGGCCGCCGAGGCTGGTCACCGCGATCGCCGCCGGGTTGGCGGCGGGCTATTCCGCCATGTCGCTGAGCCGTCCGGCCTGGCCGGCGGTCGCGTTGCCGTCCGGACGTTGGGCGCGAGTCGCACTGGGCATGGTCGCGGTGTCGCTGCTGCTCTGGCTGCTCTCGCTGCCCGGAATCGCCGGCAACCGCATCGGTGCCACCTTCGGTCCGCTTGTCGCCACCCCCACCTTCGCGGCCGCGCTGCTGCTGGCCGTGCTGGCCTTCCTGGTCGCGTTGCGGTTGCGGCACGTCGGACTGCTCTGGACGACGCTGGCGCTGACCTGCCTGATCGAGCGCGGCACCGCGCCGCTCACCCTGGACGCGCCGTCGGTCGACTGGGCCTATAAGCACCTCGGCGTGATCGACCTGATCACCACCACCGGCACCCTGCACCGTGGCCTCGACATCTACCAGGGCTGGCCCGGCTTCTTCGCCGCGATCGGCTGGGTGAGCGTGTCCAGCGGTGTGTCGCCGTTCGCGATCGCCTCGTGGTTCACCCTGGCGGTCACCTTCGCCGGCGTGTTCGCCATGTACACCCTCGGCAGGGCGCTGCGGTTCTCGACCCCGTCCGCGCTGGCCGCCGCGATGGTGGCGCTGGTGGTGAACTGGGTCGCCCAGGACTATTTCTCGCCGCAGGCACTCGGTTACGTGCTGGCGATCGTCACCGCCGCTCTGGTCGTTCGGGCCCGGACCAACCGGGTGGCCGGTGTGCTGGCGGTGGTGGTGTTCGCCGCGCTGGTGGTCAGTCATCAGCTGACCCCGTTCTGGCTGCTCGGTGCGATCGCCGTGCTGATGGTGTTCGGCCGGGTGTCGTGGCGGCTCGCCGCCGTCCTCGCCGCGGTGGCGCTGGCCCAACTGGCGGCCAACTTCGAGATCGCCAGCGCCTACGGCCTGTTCACCGGGGTGGATGTGCTGGCCAACGCCAAGACCGGTGCCGCCGCCGACCTGGGCAGCCTGGCCCTCACCGTGCACGGGGTCAGCAACCGGATCGCCACCCTGGGCCTGTGGGCGCTCGCCGCCGCCCTGGCGGTGGCCGCCTTGGTGCGGCAGCGCTGGGCGCGCTGGCGTCGCGGTCCCGGGCTGGTCATCGCGGTGCTGGCCTTCTCGCCGTTCGGCATCCTGTTGGCGCAGAGCTACGGCGGCGAGGCGCTGCTGCGGGTGATGCTGTACTCGATTCCCGGCTGTGCGCTGCTGGTCGGCCCGTGGCTGACCCGGCTGCTGGCCGGTGACCTGCGGCGTCGTCTCGCGGCGGGGCTGGTGCTGGTCATCCTGGCCGCGGCCGGGGCACAGGCCTATTTCGCCACCTACTACCACTACGCGGTGACCAAGGCCGAGTACCAGGCGCAGGTGCTGCTGGAGCGCGGCGTTCCGGGTCGTGCCTACCTGAGTCCCGGGTCGGCGTTCTGGCCGGTGCGGGCCAGCGAGGCATACGCCTGGCGGCTGACCGACGACTGGGAGTACGACCGTCCGCTGCAGAACGAGGGCGACGGACTGCGTTCGGCCGACTACCTGCTGGCCCTGGAAGCCCACCTCGAGAACCGCAGCGCACCCACCTTCGCGCTGTACGGCCCGCGGATGGACGCCTACGCCGACTACCGCGGCATCGCCCCGCTCGGCACCCTGGACGCCCTGCGCGAAACCCTGCGGCATCGTCCCGGGTGGGACGTGGTGATCGACGCCGACGGGGTGACCGTCTTCCGCTACACCCCCGTCCGGACCCGCACCCAGGAGGCGGCGACATGGCATCCGTGACGGAGCAGGTGAGCGACGGCTTCGTGCCCATCCGGTGCGCCACCTGGGCCGTTGAGGACGCGGTGGACGGCACCCTGGCGCCGAACGCGGAAGGCCGGTTGTTCGTGCTGG
This sequence comes from Micropruina sp., assembly GCF_027492755.1. Classification (GTDB taxonomy): domain Bacteria; phylum Actinomycetota; class Actinomycetes; order Propionibacteriales; family Propionibacteriaceae; genus Micropruina. The sequence continues at coordinate 4,337 of NZ_JAPUED010000152.1, forward strand.
CCACGGTGGGCGGCTGGCCGTCCGCCCTCGTCGATGCCCGGGCTGATTCGGCCGACGGCGTCGCCGACCTGGTGCGGCGGAGCGTCGCCGACGGGAGCGTGCGCGCGCCGTCCGGATTCATCGCGGAGCGCACAACCCGCACCGCCGTGACCGTGGTGGTCTGCACCCTCGGACGCGAACCCCGGCTCACCGAGACCATCGACGCACTGCTGGGCCAGACCCACACGGAGCTCGAGATCGTGGTGGTCGACAACGACCCGGCCTCCGGGCGGACGCCGGCGTTGCTCGCCGGCCTCGGCGACCCGCGACTGCGCATCGTGGACGAGCCTCGCCGCGGCCTTTCCGCAGCCCGGAACACCGGGTTGGCCCAGGCGAGCCACCCGATCGTCGCGTTCACCGATGACGACGCGTTGCCTGCCGCCGACTGGGTCGCCACCCTGGCGGCGGTGTTCGACACCGACCCCGGTGTTGATTGCGTGACCGGCCTGGTGCTGCCCGCCGAGGTCGCCACCCGGACCCAGCTGTTCTTCGAAGAGGCAGGCGGCTTCGCCAAAGGACTGCACGCCGTGCACTGGCGTCAAGACCGCCTCGGCACCGCACTGGGTACCGAGGCCGGGCCGGAGGGCATCGCCTTCCCGTTCGACGGCGGTTTCGGTTCCGGCAACAACATGGCCTTCCGGACTGCGGCCCTGCATCAGCTGGGTGGGTTCGACGAGGCGCTGGGGGCAGGCTCGCTGACCCGTGGCGGCGAGGATCTGGACGCCTTCCAGGCCGTCTACCTGGCCGGCGGCACCGTGGTGTACTGGCCGGCCGCCCTGGTCCGGCACCACCATCGCGCCGATCACGACGCCTTGGTCGAGCAACTGCACGGCTACGGCGTCGGGATGGCCGCCGTTGTCACCAAGCGGTTCCTGAGCTCGCCGGCCACCGCGGTCGGCGTCCTGCGCCGGCTGCCGGGCGGGCTGCGGCTGCTGCTCGATTCACGGTCGGCGAAGAACCACGGCAAGTCCGCGGCCTTCCCGGTTGAGGCGACCCGGGCGGAACGGCGCGGCTATCTGGTCGGGCCGGGCGCCTACCTGCGGGCACGTCGCCGGGTCCGCCGACACTCGGCGGTGGCCGCCCGGTGAGCGACCATGCGCGATCGGGGAATGACCACACCCCACCGTGGAACGACGACACCCCAGCGCGGAACGATCACCCCGATCAGCGGAGCGACCACACCCCGCAGGGGAGTAGCGACCGCACACGGCCGGGGAGTGGTAACCGCCGAGCGCTGCCCCGTCCATCGTTCGTCCTGCTGGCCATCGTGCTGGGCGTGGCCTTAGTCGCGGGCGTGTTGGCGATCACCCGTCCGTGGCAGCCGAAGCCGGTGCGGCTGGTGGTGCTGTCCGATTCGCTGTCCGAAGGCATGGGCCAGGTGACGGCACTGCAGAACACCTGGCCGCATCTGGTCGGTGCCCGGTTGCGAGCCGAGCGCGGCGAGGCTGCCCAGGACGGCGGCACCTGGCTGCCGGCGTCCGTCAACGGGCAGATGTTCGGCTTCCGGACGGGTACCGCCGGGGCGGGTGCGTGGGCGGCCACCAACAAGGTCGGCGTGCCCGGCGCGATGGCCGGAGGCACCGTCACCTGGCAGACGGCCGGCTTCGACAGCGCCGTCGTGCAGGTCTTCGCCGAGCGTCCGGGCGAGTTGTTCACGGCGTCCAGCGGTGACCAGCAGGTCGGCTTCACCAGCCCGGACGCCGGACTGCACAGCTTCACCGTGGACTCCCTTGCCGACACTCTCACCGTGCGTGGCGATGGCGTGGTGGTCGGGGTGCTGGGTCGCGCCGGCCACGGTTCGGTCGAGGTGTACAACCTGTCCTGGTCGGGCAGCAGCACCAGCGACTGGCTCGGCTGGCTGGACCGGCCCGCGCTGCTGCCGCTGATCGAGTCCATCGATCCGGACGTCATCGTGCTGTCGCTGGGCGGAAACGACTACTGGCAGGGCGGTGACCGGGACCGGTTCGCCGCGCATCTGCGCACCGTGCACGACCGGGTCGCCGCGGCCGTGCCGCGGGCGTCCTGGGTGTTGGGCACCCAACCGGTGCCCGACCAGACACCGGCGCAGGACTGGACCAGCTTCCAGCAGATCACCGAGGACTACGCCGAACGCCTCGGCGCACCGGTGATCGACCTGGTCGGACTGATGCCGGGAGCCGCCGTCGAACCCCAGCTGTACTCCTGGGACCGCATCCATCTGACCGATGCCGGCCACGCGTTCATCGCCGGCATCGCCGGGCCCGCGATCGAGGAAGCGCTGCGATGACGGGGATCCACCGATGAGCGCACCCACCACCACAGCGACCGAGAGCGGCTGGCGCGCCCGGCTGGGCCGAGCCACCCTCGAACTGGACGCGCTGGCGCTGACCGCCTCCACCGGTATCACCGCGCTGCTCGGCCTCGCCTACTGGACCATCGCCGCCCGCGGCTTCCCGATCGGTGAGGTCGGCCGGGCGTCCGCGATCGTGTCGGCGGCGACGGCGTTGGCCACGGTGTCGAACCTCAGCCTGGGCGGCATGTACGAGCGGTTCCTGCCGGTCACCGGACGCGACACCCGGCACTATCTGCTGCGGGGCGGGCTGGCGACCGCGGGTCTGGCGCTGTTGCTGGGCTTCGGGTTCGTGCTGGTGGGGCCCACTCAGCGGCTGTTCGTGCACGACTGGGAATGGCTCGGGTTCCCGCTGCTGGTGCTGACCCTGGCCCAGTTCGCGCTGCTCGACAACACTCTGGTCGGGTTGCGACGGGCCCGCTGGGCGGCCGGCAAGAACATCATCCACGCGGTGGTCAAGCTGGGTCTGGCCGCCGGGGCAGCGCTGCTGGTGCTGGTCGGCGGCGAGTCGCTGGTGATCGCCTGGGCGGCGCCGGCGTTGCTGCTGGTGGTGCTCTACCTGCCTGTCGTGTGGCGGCTGTGCGGGGCTGAGTCGATCACGCGGCTGATGCCGTCGCTGCCCCCACGTCGTGAGTTGTGGTCGTTCTTCGGCAGCAGCGTCGGGATCATGGTGGTCGGTGCGCTGGCGCCGCTGACCATTCCGCTGATCGTGGTGGATCGGCTCGGCCCTGAACTCAACGCCTGCTTCACCATGGCCTGGACGCTGTTCTCGGCGCTTGCGCTACTGCTCGGCACGGTGGTCGGGCCCTACATCGCGCAGGCCTCCAGCCCGGGCGCGGATGTACGCCGGCTGACCGCCCGGTTCGCCGGCATCCTGGTCGCCCTGTCGGTCTCGGGTGCGGTGTTCCTCTGGTTCGGGGCCCCGCTGCTGCTGGGGTTGCTGGGGGAGCGGTACGCGCTCGAGACCGAGTCGTTGGTGCGGCTGATGGCGTTGAGCCTGCCGCTGTCGGTGGTCGGCATCCTGTACGCCGGGGTGGCCCGGGTGGCGCGTCGGCTGCGGCTGGCGATGGCCATGCAGATCCTGACCGCCGTGGTCGCGGTCACCGGCACGGCGCTCACCATCGGACGGTTCGGCCTGGACGGCATCGGCTACAGCTACCTGGTCATCGAAGTGGTGACCACCGCGATCCTGGTCGGCCCGGCATGGCGGATGATCCGGCGGCTCACGTGAGCCACCCGCTGGTCACGGTGCTGATGCCGGTGCACAACGGCGCCGACCATCTGCCCACCGCGTTGGCGAGCGTGTTCGCGCAGGACTTCGCCGACTTCGAGCTGCTGGTGGTCGACGACGGCTCCACTGATGCCACGCCGGCGGTGCTGGCCGATTGTGCCGATCCGCGGCTGCGGGTGCTGCGGCTGGAGCGCACCGGTCTGGTGGGTGCCCTCAACCGCGGCCTGGACGAGGCCCGCGGCGAGTTCATCGCGCGGCTGGACGCCGACGACGAGATGCTGCCGGGCCGGGTGGCACGGCAGGTGGAACGGTTCCGGCGCGACCCCGGACTGGTGGCCTGCGGCAGCGACTACCTGCTGTTCGGTGCCGCGTCCGGCCTGGTGCGGACGCCGCGTGGCGCCAAGGACTGCCGTGCCCATCTGGTGTTCGGGTCGCCGATCGCCCATCCGGCGGTGATGCTGCGGGCCGACGCGTTGCGGGCGCACGGCGTCCGGTATCGGGCCGAGTATCCGCACGCCGAGGACTTCAAGCTGTTCAGCGAGCTCGCCGCGATCGGCACGCTGGAGAATCTGGCCGAGCCGGGCCTGCGCTACCGCGTCCATGCCGGGCAGGTCAGCCAGGTCGAGGCCGGGCCGCAGCAGCACGTGCAGCTGCGGATCTGTGCCGAGAACCTGGCCGCGCGCGGCGTGCCGGTGAGCGTCGAGCGGTTGGCGCGGCTGCTGTGGCCGTCCGGTCGGGGGTGGACGGCGGCGCTGGCGTATGTGGTGCTGCGGCTGCCCGTGGTGGTGTGGCTGGGTGCCCGTAGCCACTGGGTGGCCGGTGCTGGCCAGGCGTTGCTGGTCGGACGCGAACGGATCCGGATGCTGCTCCACCGACCCGCGGCGTCCTGAACCAGGCGGACGTGGCCACCACGAGAATCATCCAGGTCGCCGCACAACCGAACGCCAGGCGGGACACCGCGGTGGTACAGGATGCCCGCGATGGCCGTCCCGATCAGGGGACGACGCAGACAGCGTCAGTCGAACTTGTGGAGACCCATTCTGCACTGGCACGCATTTCTGACCGCAGCCCAACCGCTCACACTTCACGCTGCCCTCCTGTT
>NZ_JAPUED010000153.1 GCF_027492755.1 Micropruina sp.
CTTCCGCTCCTGCTCGGTCAACACCCCTTGCAGATCCGTTATCGACCTGAGACCTTGGCCCGGATCCGGGCTTAGGTCAGCGAGCGCAACCACGTCCGCAACTGCCAGGTGGCGCGGACGTCGTCCTCGTTGTACTCCAGCACTCTGCGGCGGGCGGCGTCCCGTTCCGGCTCGGTGGCTGCGCCGACGGCGTCGGAGAACCAGCGCATGCTGTTCAGGCCGCCCGGGTCGGGATCGCGCCAGGCGAACCCCGAGCCGGCCGAGGCGACCACCTTCAGACCGAGCCCGTCGGTGCCGAAGAAGTGCTCGCGCATGATGGGGAAGAGGTCGACGAAGTTCTCCCGGGCGTAGCCGGCCGCCCACTCCAGCACCGGGTGGTGCCGAGCGCGGGCGAGCCGGTCGATCTGATCGCGCTCGTAGGCGGAGTAGTGGTACACCCGGGTCTCGGCGCCGTCGCTGATCTCGCGCAGCCAGGTCAACGCCCGGATCGCCAGGTCGAGTTCGTCGGCGGGTTCCAGTTGCCGGAAGTCGCTGACGTGGTGGTAGGACGATTCCCCCGTCCGGGTGTCGGTCACCCAGAACCCCCACAGGTAGATCCGCTCGGTGGCGGAGGTCTCCAGGTCGAAGTCGATCTCCAGCGGGGCCGAGGGGACGTCGATGGGGCCGCTGTCGAGCCGTTCCAGCCGGACGCCGCTGTGCACCAGCGCGGCCCGCCGCTGGGCCAGTCGCAGCCGGTCCTCGCCGCCGGTCCGGTGGCCGACCTGCTCGAGATAGCCGGGCAGCAGTCGATCGAGGTCGGCGGCGGCCAGGTCGGCGACCGTCGTCACGCCGGCCCGGCGCAGCACGGTCACCTCGTGGGCGTCCAGCGGCAGCTTGGCCAGCTGCAGGGTGAGGTCGTCGGGGTCGAGCCGCTCGACGCACACCGGCCACCACGCGCACCGGTCGCATTCCCGGGTGCGGACGGGCAGCGGCGCCGGCTCCGCAGCGATGGCGCGCCGGGCGAGGTCGACCCGCTGGGCGAACTCGAAGTCGTAGCGCTCCAGCGCCGAGGTGGGGGCGCCGGGGGAGGGGGCGGGCTGCCCGCCGGAGCGGGAGAGCGCCGGCTCGGCGAGATCCACCCAGACGGCCACCTGGCCGTACTCGTCCAGCGGGTCGTTGCCGATCAGCAGCCCGTGGGCGCCCTCGGCGGCCAGGCCGAGCGAGGCGAGCATGCGGTGGTAGTGGGCCAGCCGCAGCGCCAGGTGCCAGCGGTACCGCCAGCGCAGCCGGGTCTGCGGCAGCGCCTCGGGGGTGCCGAGGCTGGTGAGCCGCGAGACCGTGGTGGTCGTGTCGTCCGCCCGGCTCTCGAACATCCGGTAGGCGCGGATGAGGCCGGGCAGGTAGCCGGTCGCGGTGCGCACCAGCAGGTCGGGGCGTCCGGCGCGGTGGTCGACGTCCGGAAGCCGCCCGCCGACGATGACCGGTACGCCGTCCCGCATCGCCCGCAGGCAGGCCGCCTCCTGCTCGGCGACCGGCTGATCGCGCAGCCCGCGCAGGTCGACCGCTTCCGGGATCTCGGCCAGCACACCCGCCGCGAAACCGCGATGATCGACGCTCCACTGCGGCGCCGGCGGTGGCGGGGGCTGTTCCAGCCCAGCGGTGAAGGCGTAGCTCGTCTTCAGCGCGCAGGAGCCGGCGGCCGAGGAGTGCAGCAGCATCAGGCGTAGGCCCGGTGCAACGCCACGATCCCGCCGCTGAGGTTCTTCCAACTCACCGCCCGCCAGCCGGCGTCGTGCAGCAGCCCGGCCAGGGTCGGCTGATCGGGCCAGGCCAGGATCGACTCGCCCAGGTAGTCGTAGGCGACCAGGTTGGAGGAGGCCACCGAGGCGACCTTGGGCAGGACGTTTTGCAGATACCACCGATAGGTGGGCCGGAACGGCTCCCAGACCGGGGTGGAGAACTCGCAGACCACCACCCGTCCGCCGGGCCGGGTGACCCGCCGCAACTCGGCCAGGGCGGCCGTGGTGTCGGCGATATTGCGCAGCCCGAAGGAGATGGTGACCGCGTCGAAGGCGTCGTCGGCGAAGGGCAGCGAGAGGGCGTCGGCGTTCACGAAGGGGAGTTCGGGGTGCTTGCCGCGTCCGGCGGCGAGCATGCCGAATGAGAGATCCGCCGGGACGACGGTCGCGCCCGCCTTCGCGAACGGCAGCGAGGAGGTGCCGGTGCCGGCCGCCAGATCGAGGATGCGCTCGCCCGGCCGTGGCGCCACGGCGGCCACCGTGGCGGAGCGCCAGGCCCGGTCCTGACCCATCGACATCAGGTCGTTCATCAGGTCGTAGCGGGGCGCGACATGGTCGAACATCTCCGCCACCTCGGCGCGGCGGCGCTCCAAGGTGGCCCGGGCATCGGTTTTCAGCACGGGGACTAGCCTGCCACGCCGCGCTGACAGCCCGCTCGATTCGCGCAGGCTTGGGCGGTGGGGGGAGAATCGCAGCCATGGCGAAACGCGCGTCGGTGCTCAAGGTCACCGGGTTGAGAAAGGCCTTCGGGCCGGTGGTGATCATCGATGGCTTCGACCTGGAGATCCGGGCCGGCGAGGCGGTGGCGCTGACCGGGCGCAATGGAGCCGGCAAGTCGACCGTGCTGCGCTGCGTGGTGGGCGCCGAACGTCCGGACGAGGGGACCGTCACCGTCAACGGCGTCACGGTCAGCGAGACCAACCCGCAGATCCGGCGGGATGTGGCCACCGTCATCGACGACCTCGACTTCTTCCCCGACCTGTCGGTGGTCGAGCACCTGGACCTGCTGGCCCGCGCCCACGGCATCCCGGACGCCGAGGCGGCCGTGGACGAGGTGCTGCACGAGGTGCAGCTGGTCGCCCAGTCCGGCCAGCTGCCGGCCACCCTCTCCTCGGGCCAGCGGCGCCGGCTGGCGTTGGCGACCGCCTTCGTCCGGCCCCGGTCGCTGCTGATCCTGGACGAGCCCGAGCAGCGCCTGGACACCGAGGGCGTCCAGTGGCTCGCCCAGCGGCTGCAGGCCGAACGGGCCCGCGGCCTGGCGATCCTGATGGCCAGCCACGAGCCGTCCCTGGTGAAGGCGGTGGCGACCCGCGAGGTGCGGCTGGCCGGCGCCGCGCTGGCCCCCGAGCCCGCCGAGGCGGAATGAGCAAGAAGTCGCGCAAGCTGATCCGCGCCGCGGCCGTCGAGCCGGTGGCACCGGCCGCGCAGGTCGCGCTCGATCCCGAACCCGCCGCCGAACCGGTGGAGCCGGAGCGGGAGTTCTACTTCGTCCCCGCCTTCGAGCCGGTCGAGGTGGACGAGAAGGAACTGCACGACCAGATCAAGCAGTGGCGGCACGGCCGCGCCACCCGCACCCTGGGCCAGGTCCTCTCCGACGGCTACATCGCGCTCTTCGCGGTCGTGCTGCTGGGGGCGATGCTGGGCAACGTCCTGGTGCAGGCCCAATCCGGCGCGGCCGCCTGCACCACCACCGAGTGCGGCGTCGCCCGGCTGATGATGCCCACCGCCATGGTGCTGGCCGGCTACGCCCTCACGCTTTCCGCCGGACGGCTCTTCGGCCCGGTGCTCGCCTCGGCCGCCGAAGGTTTCTGGCTGATGGACGCCCCGCTGCGGCGCCGCCGCCTGCTGCGCGCCCGGCTGGTGCTCCCGGTGGTGCTCGCCGGCGTGCTGACCGCCGCGCTCACCGCCCTGGTGGCCGCGCTCTCGGGCATGGACGCCGTCGGCCTCGGGCTGTGGACGGCCGCCGCCGGGGCCGGCAGTGCCGCGCTGATGGCGCTGGCCGGGGCCGAGCAGGCCATCGAACGGACCACCGGGGTGCGCTCGGTGCTGTGGCTCTTCGGGATCGGCACGCTGGCGGTGCTGCTGCTGGTCGTCTCCATCGCCGCCGGCTGGGTGCCGGCCTCGATCGCCGCGTCGGCCGAGACCGTCCGCTGGGCGGTCGTGGGCCTGCTGGCGGCCGCGGTGGCCGGCCTGGTGCTCTGGCTGAGCCTGGCCCTGCGCCGGCTGGAGCGGATCCGCCGCGCCCGGCTGCTCAGCGGCGGTTCCCTGGTGGCAGGCATGCAGGGGGCGATGTTCGCCCTCGACTTCGGGCTGATCCGCGACATCCTGGTGGAGCGCGAGGCCGCCGCCCGCGGCCACGTCCGGCCGGTCCGGGGCCGCGGGCTGGGCGTCTGGGCGCTGGTGTGGCGCGACCTGCAGCGGCTCGGCCGCTTCCCCAAGCCGTGGATCGGCCTGGCGGTCAGCCTGGTCGTCCCGTACGCCGCGGACGCGCTGCGGATGAGCCAGCTCAACCCGCTCGTGAGCGGCTTGGCGCTGTTCATCGCGCTGGTGCCCTTCCTGGGCAGCCTGCGGGTGCTCACCCGCAGCGGCGGCATGGCCCGCTCGCTGCCGTTCAAGACCTCGACGCTGCGCTCGGCGGCGATGCTCGTCCCGGCCGGGCTGGCCCTGCTCTGGGCCGTGCTGGTCACCCCGGCCTTCATCGGGATCGCGCAGACCGGGGCGGACCGCTCGGTGGTCGGCGGGCTGACCACCGCGCTGGTCACCGGTCTGGCCGGCGTGCTGGGCGGCGTCCGCTGGGTGACCGCCAAGCAGCCCGACTTCGGCGTCCCCATGATGGCCACCCCCGGCGGCGCGATGCCGCCCACCCTGATGTTCAACCTGCTCCGGGGCATCGACGTGGTCGCGGTGGTCACCGCGCCGCTCATCATGGGCGCACCGGCGACCTGGTCGCTGGGCATCGCCCTGGTCGTCTTCGTCCTGCTGCGCGGCACCTTCAACATGGACGAGCTGAAGGCCGAGCAGGAGGCGCTCAAGCGCGAGCAGCAGACGCAGGCTCGTGAGAAGATCAGGGTCACCCGCAGCACCCGCTGAGCCGGCCGAGTCAAAGGAGAGTCATGGAAGTCATCATCTGCCCGACCGAGGATCGGGTCGCCGAGGTCGCGGCTGCGAAGGCCGCCAAGCTGGCCGCGGTGGTCGGGCCGAAGGTCGTCTTCGGCGTGGCGACCGGGTCGTCCCCGGTGAAGACCTACGTCGAGCTGGCCAAGCTGGTCGCCGCCGGCGAACTCGACCTCTCCGAGGCCTCGGCCTTCGCGCTGGACGAGTACATCGGCATCCCGAAGGGCCACCCGGAGAGCTACCACGAGGTCATCAACCGCACCGTGACGGTGCCGCTCGGGCTCGACCCGGCCCGCGTCCACGTCCCGAACGGCTTCGCGGAGGATCTCAGCACCGCCGGCGAGGCCTACGAAGCGGCCATCCGGGCGGCCGGCGGGGTCGACATCCAGTTCCTCGGCGTCGGCTCGAACGGGCACATCGGCTTCAACGAGCCGACCAGCTCGCTGAGCTCCCGCACCCGCATCAAGACCCTCGCCGCGAGCACCCGGGCCGACAACGCCCGCTTCTTCGACTCGATCGACGACGTGCCGATGCACTGCCTGACCCAGGGGCTGGGCACCATCCTGGACGCCCGCAACGTCGTGCTCATGGCGACCGGCGCGGGCAAGGCCGAGGCGATCGCCGCCGTCATCGAAGGGCCGATCACCTCGATGTGGCCGGGCTCGGTGCTGCAACTGCACCAGCACGCCACCCTGGTGATCGACGAGGCGGCCGCCGCCAAGCTCTCGATGCGGGAGTACTACAAGGAGACCTACGCCCACCTGCCCGATTGGCAGCGGCTCGAGATCTAGGGGCGACTTCGGTGCTGATCAGCGCGCAGCGGGTGCTGCTGGAGGACGCCCCCGAGCTGGCCGAGGGCTGGGTAGAGGTGGCGGAGGAGCAGATCCTCGACATCGGTAGAGGGGAGCCGCCGCGGGCTCCGGACCTGGTCGTGGACGGGGTGCTGGTCCCCGGCTACGTGGACGCCCACTGCCACGGCGGCGGCGGCGCCTCCTTCGTCACCGAGGATCCCGAGGTGGTGCGGGTGGCCACGGCGGCCCACCGCCGGCTGGGCACCACCTCGATCGTGGCCTCGCTGGTGACCGGCGCCTACTCCGACCTGCACCGGCAGGTGGCCTGCCTGGCCGGCCTGGTGGAGGCGGGCGAGCTGGCCGGCATCCACCTGGAGGGTCCCTGGCTGGCCGAGCGCTACAAGGGCGCCCACCCGCCCCAGCTGCTGACCGACCCGGAGCCCGCCGCGGTGGCCGCCCTGCTGGCGACCGGACGCGGCACCGTGAAGATGGCCACCATCGCGCCGGAGCGCGCCGGGGCGATGGAATCGATCGGCCTGATGGTCGACGCCGGCTGCCTGGCAGCGGTCGGTCACACCGCCGCCACCTACGAGATCGCGGTCGCCGCGATCGACGCGGGTGCGCGCGGCGCCACCCACCTCTTCAACGCCATGCCACCGCTGCTGCACCGCCTGCCCGGGCCGGTGCTGGCGCTCTGGCAGGACGAGCGGGTGATCGTCGAACTGGTGATGGACGGCGTCCACGTCCGGCCCGAACTGGTCGCCTGGGTGATGGGAACCGCTCCCGGCCGGGTCGCCATGGTGACGGACGCGATGGCCGCCGCTGCCGCCGGCGACGGTGACTACATCCTGGGTGAGTTGGCCGTCGAGGTGCGCGACGGCGTCGCCCGGCTCGCCGGCCAGGACACCATCGCCGGCTCCACCCTGACCCTCGACAAGGCCGTCCGCAATGCCGTCGCCGCCGGGGTCGGCCTGGTGCCCGCTCTGCGGGCCGCGTCCACCGTCCCCGCCGACTACCTCGGCCTCGACTCGGTCGGCCGGCTCGCCCCCGGCAAGCGCGCCGACCTGCTCGTCCTCGACGACGCCCTGAAGGTGACGAAGGTCATGTGGCGCGGAGCCTGGCAGGAGTGGGTCGCCTAGCTCATCGCGAGGCGTCGGCAACCGCAGCCCCAAACCCAGGCCAGTGGCGAACTCAGGGCGGCCCTGGAGGAATGTGTCACATGGTGATCCACCTGACCAGATGCCGCGGCGTAGACACGTCCGACATGTAGGGCTACGATCGGATGTATCCCCCAGGAGGTGCCTGAAGATTGGATATGTACGTGAAGCCTCGTCGTCTGGTCACTATCGTAGCAGTGGTGGTCGGAAGCTTCTTGATGAGCTTCGGTGTCGCCTACGCTGCCTCGGCCGACGGTTCGCTCTACAAGTTCACGACGTTCCACTCCTCAGGTGTGAAGCTCTGCGGGTACGACCGAGCGAGTATTTCGACCACCAGCAGCAGCTATGCAGCCTGGGGGTGGGTATCGACCAGGGATGGCGGGTGCACGGCTGCGGAGGCTCACAGTCGACCAGCTGGCTACATGGGAACCAGCGAATCAGCTGTCAACAGCAGTGGAACCGTCTGTCGATCGGGTGGCTGGCAGTACACGAGTTACACCACCAGTGGCACCTGGTTTGGCACCGGCAACGGAACTAACTGTCACACGGTTCGATCCCGTGCCAAAGGTGCGCAATGGGACGGCGATGTGGACGAGTATATTGTGGATGATGAAGTCCGATACTCACCCTACCTGACGTGGTGAGAGAGGTGCGAGCATGACGAGAACAGTAAAGGCAGCGCTCGCGGGTGTTGTGCTAGTGGCCGCGGTGTCCGGTGGGTTCGCCGGGGTGTTGGCAGCGTCCGCCTCGCCGTTGCCGGGTGACTCGTCGCAGAAGGCCGAGGTGATACCGTCCGGAGTCACCGAAGCTGGCCTCAGCTATGGCCCGGTGCCGATGCCCTCCGGCGACGATGATACGGTCCCTGACTCCCTGACTCCCGACCTGGTCTCGGTCATGGGCGACAACGGTGTGCTTGGCTACGCAGAAAGCTCGCTGGTGTTCGGTGATGCCTGGCAGGCAGCCAACCCGAAAGACGCGGTGGCTCAGGAAGCAGCGCGCGAGGCCGCCCGAACCGCTGGCGATAGCGTGCAGCACGTCATCCCTGTGTACGCCGAAGATGGCATGACACAGATTGACACTTTCACGATCGAATATCCTCCGGCACCTCAGACCTCGGTGCCGCGCTGACCGGAGTTCATCCGAATCCGTCGCAATGTAGTCTGGTGAAGAAAGGTCTCAATTCCTCCAGCTGTGGCGTGCGACTGCTCTTGGCAACAGTGGCGCCCTTGTGTCTTGCTCATTCAGGTTGTGCGTCAGCGGCAGGATCACTGGACGACGGGACTGGCGGCAGCGCCCAGATAGGCGAGGTGTGTTGGACGCAGTCGGCACGAGCGATCGGCGTGACTTGGGTGACGAACGCAGGCAGTGGGCCCGTAGTTCTGGAATCTGCTGAACTCGGCGCGGATGGCGACATGCCGCTGCTGACGCTGACTGGAGCTTATATTATCCGATACCCGCAGGAGCAGCTATTTGGGTTCGGGCTGGAGGTTCCACCGGATGGCTACGATGACCCCGATATTGTTGCTGAGTGGGATTTGCGAGAACCGCTTGAGGGGGCCACGGTCGTCTCGGGTGAGGGGTGAACGTTGTGCTCGCCGTGACGCCGGGTCCAGATGGCATTGGTGGTGCGGAGTGGTTTGATCTTCGCTACCGCGAGGGGTCGTCCCGCCATGTCAATCGGACTTACGCAGGATTGGTATTCGACCAGGCTTGCGACCCGGTCGACTGACCTGAAAGCGGAGTCGGAGAACCGTGTCGGTCGGAACGGCGCTGGAAGTATGGGGATACGGGGCCGAGTCTGAGTACGGCTTCCGAGCATGCACTCCCCGGCGCGCTCACCAGGTTGTGGTTGCCGCGGAGTTGTGCGAAGCCGCAGGTGTGGCAGTGGTCGGCAAGTTATGCGTGCGGAACACCGATACCTCACATGGGGTCTGCGGGGGAGACAGTGGCGGACCGGTGTTTCTGGTGGAGAACGGGGCGACGTGGGTGATCGGGGTGACCTCCAGCGGACTTGGATGCGAATGTGGCAGTCTGGGTACTGTGGCCCTTCTGCCCGCCGCGCCTCCCTGATCCACAATTCATCGCGCATTGTTCGCTTGCGGTGGTTCCGGGATGAACATCGAAGATTGCGGGCTCATCACAAACGAGGGTGTAGCGGGGGTGTGATCGCGGGCGGCGCGTCGG
>NZ_JAPUED010000154.1 GCF_027492755.1 Micropruina sp.
TGAGCTTGTCGAAACCAGGGATCTCGACAAGCTCGATCAACGGGTGGGGGGCTCGATCAACGGTGACTACCCGGTGTTGCGCAGGCCGGCGGCGACACCGTTGACGGCCAGCAGCAGGGCCCGCTCCAACTGGGGATCACGGTCACCGGCGCGCAGCCGGGCCAACATCGCCACCTGCAGGTAGCTGACCGGGTCGAGGTAGAGATCTCGGACGCTCAGCGTGCGCTTCAGGATGGGCTGGTTGTCGAGCAGCTCGTCCTCGCCGGTGATCGCCAGGATCGCTGCCACCGTCCGGTCGTGCTCCTCGGAGATCCGGTCGAAGATGTGGTGCAGCTTCGGGTCGACCAGCGACGCCACATAGTGCCGGGCGACGTCCAGCCGGGTCTTGGTCAGTGTCATCTCCACGTTGGAGACGAAGGTCCGGAAGAAGTGCCACTGCTGGTACATCTCCTGAAGCTGATCGCCCAGGCCCGCGGCCACCGCGGCGTCGAGGCCGCTGCCGACACCGAACCAGCCGGGCACGATCTGCCGCGTCTGCGTCCAGCCGAACACCCACGGAATGGCGCGCAGCCCCTCCAGCCCCGAGCCGCTGTCGGGCCGCTTGGACGGCCGCGAACCGAGTTTCAGCGCGCCCAGCTGATCGACCGGCGTGGACTGCCAGAAGTAGGGAGGCAGGTCGGGATGCTCCACCAGCGAGCGGTACGAGACGAAGGCGGCGTCCGAGACGGTCTGCATGGCGGCGTCCCACTGGGCCAGCTGCTCGGCGCTCTGCCGCGAGCTCAGGTGCAGGGTGCTGGCCTCGAGGACGGCGGCCAGCGTCAGCTCCAGGTTCTCCCGGGCCAGCGCGGGCAGCGTGTACTTGTCCGAGATCACCTCCCCCTGTTCGGTCACCTTGATCTCGCCCTGTAGTGAGCCGAACGGCTGGGCCAGGATCGCCTCGTGGGTGGGGCCACCGCCGCGGCCGACGGTGCCGCCGCGGCCATGGAACAGCCGCAGCTGGATGCCGTGCGCGGCCGCCACATCGCGCAGCACCCGCTGAGCCCGGTGAATCTCCCATTGGCTAGTGGCGATGCCGGCGTCCTTGTTCGAATCGGAGTAGCCCAGCATGACTTCCTGGACGTCGCCCCGCAGCTTCACCAAGGCCCGGTAGGAGGGGTCGGCGAACAGCTTCTCGACGATCTCGCCGGCGGCCCGCAGCTCGGTGACCGTCTCCAGCAGCGGCACGAAACCGACCGTGGCGAGGTTCTCGGTGACGTCGACCAGCCTGGCTTGGCGGGCCAGCAGTACGGCCGCCAGCAGGTCGTCGGCGCCCCGGGTCATCGAGACGATGTAGCTCTCGATGCAGGCCGAACCGAACCGTTCGTGCGCCTCGCGGATGGCCTCGAAGGTGGCGTAGGTGCGGGTGCCGTCGGCGTCCAGCGGTGGCGGTGACGGGGCCAGCGGACGGCGCTTCGCCAGCTCGGCGGACAGCACCTCGAAGCGCTCGTCGGCGTTCAGCGACGCGTAGGGGACGCCCAGCTCACCCAGCCGGTCGAACAGCTGACCGAGCGCGTGGTGGTGCTTCTCGGAATGCTCCCGGACGTCCATCGTCGCCACCCCGAGACCGAACGCACTGACCGTGCGGATCAGCCGGGTGAGGCGTCCGCCGGCGAGCAACTCGGCCGAGTTCGCGATCAGCGAGGCGCGGACCAACTCCAGATCGGCCAGCAGCCGGCTGCTGCCCCGGTAGTCGTGGCCGGGCCGGTGCGGCTGGTCGTCGCGGATCCGGCGGGCGGTGTTCACCAGCTTCTGCCGGACGCAGTGCAGCTTGAGCCGGTACGGCTCTTCGACATGCACCCGGCGGACGTGCTCGTCGAGCTCGGGCAACAGCTCCAGATCGGTCTCCAGGCTGGCCTGCAGCTCGGGGCTGATCCGGCGCAGCCGTCCGGACGTGGACACCTCGCCGATCACGCCGTCCAGCTCGGACAGCAGCACCCCGATGCCGACCAGGTGCTGCCTGTCGAGCACCTGCAGGGTCGTCTCGGCGGTCACGTTCGGGTTGCCGTCGCGGTCGCCGCCGATCCAGTTGCCGAGCGCCAACGGGGCCGCGGTGACCGGCAGGTAACCGCCCTGCTGAGCCACCTCGTCGGCCAGATCGTCCAGCAGTTGCGGGACGGTGTCGGCCATCAGCGCAGCGGCGTAGAACAGTACGTTGCGGGCCTCGTCCTCGACGGTGGGCTGGTCGACCCGGAGTTCGTCGGTCTGCCACAGCGTCTCGATGATCCGCTTCAACTCACGATCGCGGAGCCGCTCGGCACGCGGGGTCAGCTCGTCGGGGGCCTGCAGCAGGGCGTCGCCGATCTGCCGTAGCTGGATCAGCGTGGTGCGCCGGCTCGCCTCGGTCGGATGGGCGGTGAACACCGGCCGCACCTGCAGCTTGGCCAGCGCCGTGGTCAGCGCGGGGGCGCCCAACTCGTCAGCCACCTGGTCGATGGCCCGGGCCAGCCAACCGGTGCCCTCGGGACGGTCGTCGAAGGTGCGGATGCGGGCCACCTGCTCGGCGATGTTGGCCAGATGGAAGTAGGTGCGGAAGGCGCGGATCAGGTTGACCGCGGTCGGCAGATCGCTGGTGTTCAGCCGCCGGGTGAGGGCCTGCTGGGCCTTCCGGTCACCGGCCAGCGCCTCGCGGGAGAGCCGGCGGATCTCTTCGATCTGGTCGACGAGTTCGGGGGATTCCTGGCGAGCCAGGGTCTCGCCCAACAGATCGCCGAGGCGCCGGATATCGCGGCGCAGTCGGACGTCGTCAGGTTCGTCGAGGAATCCGGGCAAGGCAGCGACGTCGGTCACGGGCCCCTCCTTGTGCGGGTGGCGGATGACGACGCTGTCTCGGGCGACCCCAGGGTAGCGGGTCCGGCCCGGCTCAGCGCACGACGACCAGGCCCGAGGTGAAGGCCAGCGCGGTGGCCTGGGCGCGGTCGCGGCAACCCGTCTTGAACAGGATTCGTGAGATGTGGGTCTTGATGGTGCCGACGCCGACGAACAGCCGCTCGGCCAGTTCGGTGTTGCTCAACCCTTCGGCGAGCAGGGCCAGCACTTCACGCTCGCGGGCGGTCAGGCCGGCCACCACCACACTGGGGCTCCCGGACACCGGCAGGGATGCCAGCGCGGCCAGCACCTGCCCCGCCACGGCCGGATCGAGCCACACCTCGCCGTCGGCGACCCGCCGGATCGCCGGAGCCAGGTCGTCCGGATGCCGCTTCAGCACGTAGCCGGCCGCGCCGGCGCGCAGGGCCGCTACGACGTCCGGGTCGCCGTCGAAGGTGGTCAGCAGCAATACCGGCGGGGCGGCGTCGGTGGCGCAGACGGCGCGGGTCGCTTCGATTCCGTCGAGCCGCGGCATCCGGATGTCCATCACCAGCACGTCCGGACGGCAGGCTTCGACCAGGGCGCCCGCCTCGTCGCCGTCCGAGCCTTGGCCGACCACGCTCAGGTCGGCCTCGGAACCCAGGACGGCTGCCACCCCGGCCCGGATCAGCGGGTCGTCCTCGACGATCGCGACCCGGATCATCGGACGCCCACCGGCAGCCGGGCGGCGAGCCGGTAGCCGTCGTCGTCGGCCTCGGTTTCCAATGCGCCGCCCAGTCTGCCGAGCCGGTCCCGCAGCCCGGTCAGGCCGCGTCCACCGGTCGGCGGCAGCGCGGGCAGAGTGTCGCCGGCGCGGGCCGGGAAGTCGGCGATGTCCACCCGCAGTTCGTCGGCGCTCCAGGCCAGCGCGATCCGGCAGCGGGTACCGGACGGCGCGTACTTGAGGGTGTTGGTGATGCCCTCCTGGATCGCCCGGTAGATCGCGGTCTGAGCCTCCGGGGCCAGTTCGACGCGGCGTCCGGTCTCGACGAAGTCGACCGCCAGACCGGTCTCGGCGGCGAGGGCGAGCAGCGCGGGAAGATCCGCCAACTGCGGTCCGCCGGCGGCCAACGGTTCGCGGGGCATCAGGCCCAGCGTTGTCTGGATCTCTTCCATGGCCCGGCGCGCCGCGGATTCGATGCCGCGCAACGCACCCGGATCGGTGACTCCGGCGGAGCGGGCGGCGGCGGCCTGCAACAGCACCGTGGTGATCGTGTTCGCCACCCCGTCATGCAGTTCCCGGGCCAGCGACAGCCGTTCGTGGTGGCTCGCCTCGAGGCGCAACCGCTCCTGATCGGCCTGCCAGGCCAGCAGTCGTTCGCTGCGCAGCGCGACGCGCCGTCCGGACGCCCACGCCACCCCACCGGCGATCAGCGACAGCAGAACCCCTTGTGAAAAGCCAATCCACTTGCTGTCCACCGAGATCGACAACACGTACGAGTGGGTGACCAGCGGCACCGCCGCCAGCCAGCCCCAGCGGGCCGTGGCGGCCGGAGAGTTCGCGGCGACCGCGAAAGTGGCTATCAGCAGTCCGGCCACCGGCTGCCACAGCGGGACCAGCAGGGTGACCATCGCGAACGCGACCTGCACGCCGAACACCGCCAGCGGACGGCTGCGCCGCCAGAACAGCGCCGTGTGCGCAGCGACCGTGACGCTCACCGGCAGCCACAGCGGAACCTGGCCGCCACTGATCAGGCGGGCCTCGCCGTCCCAGAACAGTAGGTCCACGGTGATCGCGGCGGTGACCACCAGCAGACTGCGCAACGAGGAGGACATCAGTTCTTGTGGCACATCGAGAGCCACGGGAACAGCATGCACCAGCCGCTGGCGCGGCTCGTTCCGCGCGGCGCCGCGGCGCCTATCGGAACCGTGCTCGGGGCGCTCAGTTCGATCATCCACATCGCGGCTTCGGAGGCCAACTCACCCTCCCGGTGACCGAACTCACGGACGGCTCGCAGCTGGCTGTGCGGAGTGTCCCCGGTCAGCCAGGCGATGCCTACCGCGGTCGGTGTCGCGCCGTCGCGGAGTGCTGCGGCGGCGTCCGGATCGGCGAGGACCAACTCCTGTTTGATCAGTTCGCCGCGGCCCAGCACCGAAGGCCGTGATGCGCCCTCGAGCCGGCCGAACAGCACCACGAACAGTGCGGAAGGCTCACCGTCGCGAGGGCCGGTGAGCACCGGGGCACCGATGATCGATTCGAGGTCACGGACGACCTTGGAGAACTTCTTCGCCTGCTTCGCCATGGGAGGGCTCCTGTTGACGGGAATGCTCCACATGAGCCGCCGCGCCCGTTTCCTGATACCGATTTCCTCGGCAAGCCTCCTTAAGGAGGCGTCGATCAACGCGCCCCTTGGTTGAATCTGTCGAAACAACCTCGTCAGAGCCGCCTCTATTGAGGGACTCGACAAGCTCGACCAGCGGCAGTCAGGAAATCCGGATGCCGTACAGCTTCTTGGCGTAGGTGCCGACCACCAGCATGTTGTTGTAGACGGCGGGCGAGGCCTCGATGTTCTTCTCCAGCTGCAGCGTCGAGAAGTCCTTGCCGGTGTTCGGGTCGAACAGGTGCAGCAGGCCGCTGGAATCGCCCTGGATGCCGTAGACGTGGCCGTCGGAGCCTTGGATCAGCAAGGGGGAACTCCACGAGAAGGCGCCCATGGTGCGCTGCCACACGACCTGGCCGGTCTTCTTGTCCAGCGCCACCAGGTCACCCTGCTTCTCCGACGCCGTCCGCGCCATGGTGACGAAGACCAGGTCGGAGACGTCGCCGAAGCCGAGCGCCGGGGTGGCCATCATGCCGCCGTTGACCGCGTTGTACTGGGCGTTGATCTCCCACTTCCAGACCTCTTTGCCGGTCAGCGCGTTGATCTTGCGGAAGGTGACCGGGCCGGATTTCGCGCCGTTGTCGCCCTCACCGCGCTTGTCGAACTCGTTGCCGGTGTAGATGAACGGGCCATCGGGGGTGTTCTCCAACACGATGGTGGCGTCGGTGTCGTCACCGGTCGGGAACACCCAGACGACCTGCATCGTGGTGGCGTCCCAGCAGATGATGTTGCCGTCGTTGTCGGGGGCGTACATCAGGTTGCGGTAGGCGGCCGCCGAGCCTTCGATGCCGTGCCGGGCGTTCGGATCGCCGGTGTCGTAGCGCAGCTTGGTGAACTGCGGATCGACGCTGACCGTCTTGTTCGCCGGGTCGAATTTGGCGTTCAGCTTCACCTTGTAGATCAGGCCGTTCTCGGCCGGCTCCATCAGCGTGTCCGAGGCCGCGTTGACCAGCGCGGAGGAGTCGAAGGCACCCCAGTCGCGCGGCGCGGACGGGTCGGTGCCGTTCCAGCCGCTGACCTCCTTGTTCTGGATCAGGTCGAAGATCCGGTAGCGCCAGTCGCCGGTCTTGTCGCCGTTCTGGTTGAGGCCCATCCCGGAGTAGAGCAGCGGGTAGCCGCGCGGATCGATGGAGCCGGTGCCCTTGAAGGCGAAGCCGACGTCGATCGGCGGCTTGGTGTCCTTGCCGGTGGCCAGATCCATTCGGTAGACCTTGCCGTCGACAACCGGGTAGATCACCTCGACGAAGTTCTTGTCCTGCACCTGTGCCGGGTCGAGACCCATGGCCGCCTTGGTCTGTTGCGGCCAGTTGACCATCAGCGGCTGGCCCGTCCAGCCGGCGCCGGCCCAGTAGGAGCCCTCGGCCTTGACGTCGCCGGTGTCGTGGGTCCAGGCGATCTCCAACTTCTTGTTGGTGATGTCGGCGGTGCCGTAGGCGGGTGCGTTGCGGTAGTTGTTGCCGCGGAAAGTGAGCACGCCCGGAATCTTGGTGTAGGTCTGCGGGTCGCCGAACGCCACCGGGCCGGCCGGGGTGTAGTTCGCGATCTGCTGGTTGTCGCCGTTGAACAGCTCCCAGGTGACGGTGCCGTCCGGAGCGAACGGACGGCTGAACTTGCCGCCACCCAGGGCCGTGGGCGCCGTCCAGCCGGGCAGTGAGTCGAGCGGTATCTGCAGTTTCGCCGGATCGGTCTGCGGGTTCACCGAGGCCGAGGCGGAGGCCGTCGGCGAGTTCGGGCGCGGTGATTCGACGAAGACGTCCGGGGCCGTGCACGCGCTGAGCGTCAGGGCGCCGGCCACCCCGACGATCGCGAGACCGAGCAGGGGACGGCGGGGGCTGCGGGAGGTAACAGGCACGTTGGCGAGTGTAGGCGCGGCTCCCGAGTGCTTCCGAAACCCCACGCGGCGTGCCTCCGCCCGGCGAAACGTCGAGACCCCGGCGTCCGCCGGGATGACGGGCGAGCGTCGCCATCTGTCATCCGGTGAACACCGGGATCTCGTTGCTCGGCTCAGAGTGCCGGCGGGGTGTTCCAGATCCGCTTGATGTAGTCCTTCATCGACCGGTCGGAGGAGAAGAAGCCGCAGCGGGCGACGTTCAGGATCGCCGAACGGGTCCAGGCCTCCGGATCGCCGTAGAGGGCGTCGACGCGCTGCTGGGCCTCGATGTACGAGCCGAAGTCGGCCAGGGCCATGAACCGGTCGTGGTGCACCAGGTTGGAGACCACCGGCTCGAAGGTCATCGGGTCGCCGCCGGAGAAGTGACCGGACGCGATCAGGTCGAGGGTGGCCTTCAGTTGCGGGTTCGATTCGTAGTACTCGCCCGGGTGGTAGCCGCGAGCGCCGAGCTCGGCGACCTTGGGCTCGTCCATGCCGAACAGGAAGAAGTTGTCGTCGCCGACCAGTTCGCGGATCTCGACGTTCGCGCCGTCGTCGGTGCCGATGGTGAGCGCACCGTTCAGGGCGAACTTCATGTTGCCCGTGCCGGACGCCTCCATGCCGGCGAGCGAGATCTGCTCGCTCAGGTCGGCCGCCGGGATCAGCCGCTCGGCCAGTGTCACGTTGTAGTTGGCCGGGAAGAACACCTTCAGCCGACCCTCGACCAGCGGCTCGTTGTTCACGCTCGCGCCGACGGCGTTGATCAGGTGGATGATCTGCTTCGCCATCCGGTAGCCCGGGGCGGCCTTGGCGCCGAAGACGAAGCTCCGCGGGGTGACCTCGGACGCCTTCACCTTGCCCGAGATGATCTGCTCGTACAGCGACACGATGTGCAGCAGTTTCAGCGTCTGCCGCTTGTACTCGTGCAGCCGCTTCACCATCACGTCGAGCATCTGGTCGGTGGGCAGCTCGATGCCGTCACGCACCCGCAGCCGGTCACGCAGCCGGATCTTGTTGGCCTGCTTGGCCTTGGCGAACGCCGCCCGGAACTCGGGATCCTCGGCCAGCGGCGCCAGTTCCTGCAGCCGTTCCAGGTCGGTGACCCAGCCCGAACCGATCGCGTCGGTGATCAGGTTCGACAGGTCGGGGTTGGCCAGCTTCATGAACCGGCGCGGCGTGACGCCGTTGGTGACGTTGGTGAATTTGTCCGGCCACAGTTCGGCGAAGTCGTTCAGTACCTTGTCGCGCAGCAATTGCGAGTGCAGGGCGGCGACACCGTTCACCTTGATGCCGGCCACGGTCGCCAGGAAGGCCATCCGGACGCCGCGGTCGGGGTACTCGGCGATGATCGACATCCGGCCCAGCCGCAGGTAGTCGTCCGGCCAGGTCTCGCGGACCAGGTCGAGGAACTCTTCGTTGATCCTGTAGATGATCTCCAGGTGGCGCGGCAGCAGCCGTCCGAGCAGGTCGACCGACCACACCTCCAGTGCCTCCGGCAGCAGGGTGTGGCAGGTGTAGGCGAAACACTTCGAGGTGATCGCCCAGGCCTCGTCCCACTCGAAGCCCTTCTCGTCGATCAGGATGCGCATCAGCTCGGGCACCGCGATCACCGGGTGGGTGTCGTTGAGCTGGAAGATGACCCGCTCGGGCAGGTCGTGCAGGTCGAAATCGGGACCCTGGCCGTCGATGAAGTCGCGCAGCGAACAGGCCACGAAGAAGTACTGCTGCTGCAGCCGCAGCTCCTTGCCCTGCGGGGTGGAGTCCTCGGGGTAGAGCACCTT
>NZ_JAPUED010000155.1:0-1573 GCF_027492755.1 Micropruina sp.
TCAGCCGCGCTCGCGCCATTCGATCGCGGGGCAGGTGTCCATCACCATCGGCAGGTTGGCGGCCTGGGCCCGGGCGAACGCGTCGTGGTCGACGACGCCCAACTGGAACCAGACCCCGCCGGCGCCGATCGCGATCGCCTCGTCGACGAACTGTCCGGCCGCCTCGGAGCGGCGGAAGACGTCCACCACATCCACCTGGAACGGCACGTCGGCCAGCGCCGCGTACCCCTGCTGGCCGAGCACAGTCGGCGCCGACGGGTGGATCGGCACGATCTTCTTGCCGTTGTTCTGAAGCAGCCGGGCAATGCGAAAGGCGGTCTTGTCCGGGTCACCGGACAGCCCGACCACCGCCCACACCTCGGCCTCGTCGAGGAAGTGATCGATCACGTCCTGCTGCTGCCAGGCCATGCGGGTAGGGGCGGTGTCCGAAGTCATGTCGTCACCCTAGTCGCGTCCCGGTGACCGGGAGAACCGTCCCTGGTGACCGGGAGAACCGTCCCTGGTGACCAAAGGAACCGTCCCCTCGGTCACTGGTTTGGTCAGATGAGTGGGGTGGTGGGCTTGAGGGTGATCCAGAGGGCGCGGCTGGCGGCGAGGAGTTCGCCGTCGGCGGTGTGCAGGGCGGCGGCGGTGTCGTACTTGCGGCCCTCATGACCGAGAGCCCAGCCCATCGTGACGCAGGGTTCGCCGACCTGGGGGAGCCGGTACACCTGGGCGGTGAACCGGCCGAGCAGCATCAGGGCCGGCCACTCGGCGAAACAGCCGTAGCCGAACAGCGACGGGCAGTCCACGCTCGCCCACACCACGGCGGGCAGCACGGTGCCGTCGTCGGCACCCACTGTGGGGTCCGGCACCCAGGGTGCGGCAGCGACCCGGCGTCCGGCGACCGGGCCGGGAAAGATGTGCAGACCGTCGGGACGATCGGTGCCGCAGACGAAGCACTGCGGGTACGGATGGTTCACCAGCCACGGGCAGTCGCGGCTGGCCTGCTCGGCCTCGGCGAAGCTGACCGGGGGAGGCACCTCCAGCTCCAACGGCGCCGGACGTCCGAGCGCGACCGTGCCGGCGTCCGAATCGACCCGGACGCCGTCGCCGTCCGCTGCGACCGGCAGTTCGACGTCCAGCGGGGGCGGAAGCCGCAGGGTGACCTCGGCCGGTCCGAGCGGACGGCCCGAGGCCGCCGCCACGCTGCCGGCGCTGTAGCCGCCGTTGCCGGAGGTGTTGGGGCCGCGGAACCGGTGCGGGATGAGCACGCTCACGGCTCACCCCGCACATGCAGGACGGCGCGCGCATAGGCCCGCTCGGCGTCGATGTCCAGATGCCTGCTCCCATCGGCCAGCACGACCGCGAAACCGCCCGGCACGGCAGCCAGTTCCCGGAAATGATCGCCGAGGGCGTCACGCAACTGGTCCTCGCGCGGCAGCCAGAGCACCCGAGTCTGGTCGATGGAATCCAACGCCCACTCGGTGGTGCCGTTGAACTTGAAGATGCTCGAGCCGCCAGGAACGTCCTGGATCTGAATCACCATCTCGGCGATGACGAAGATCTCATCGGCCAGCTCGCCACCGGGGAT
>NZ_JAPUED010000155.1:1673-8793 GCF_027492755.1 Micropruina sp.
GATCAGCCGGCGCGACTGCCCGGGTTGCAGGTCACCCCGGTGGCGTGCACCGGGCAGTAGCCGTTCGGGTTCGCGTCGAGGTACTGCTGGTGGTAGTCCTCGGCGTAGTAGAAGGTGTCCGTCGGGATGATCTCGGTGGTGATCGGGCCGTATCCGGCGGCCGCGAACTCGGGTGCGAAGGCGTCCCGGACGGCTTCGGCGCGACGGGCCTGGTCCTCGTTCTGCGGGAAGATCGCCGAGCGGTACTGGGTGCCGCGGTCGTTGCCCTGGCGGAAGCCCTGCGTCGGGTCGTGATTCTCGAAGAAGATCCGCAGGATGTCCTCGTAGCTCAGCTGGGTGGGGTCGTAGACCACCCGGACCGATTCGGCGTGCCCGGTGCGTCCCGAACATGCCTCTTCGTAGGTCGGGTTCGGCGTGTAGCCGCCGGCATATCCAGCGGCGGTGTTGAGTACGCCGGGCGTGTTCCAGAACAGCTTCTCGGCGCCCCAGTAACAACCCAGCGCGAGCACCGCCACCTCGGCGCCCTCCGGCACCCGGTCGATCCGGTGCCCGAAGACCCGATGGAAGAAGGGCTGCCGCAGGACGGGCGTCTCGCGTCCGGGCAGCGCAACCCGCGGATCGACCATGGTCGGTTTGGTGAACAGCATGCTTGGCCTCCTGGCAGATGCAACCGCGACGGGCCGTCCGGCATTCCTCAGCCGGCCCAAGCCGCCAGGGTCGCGCCGACCTTGTCGAACACGACCCGTGGTGAGTTCGACTTGTAGCTGCCGAGCATAGAGAAGGTGTACGTCCGCCCGGTCTTGTCGGTGACGTAGCCGCTGAGTGCGGTCACGCCGCTGAGCGTGCCGGTTTTGGCGCGCAGATTGTTCTGCGCGGCGGTGCCGACCATCCGGTCGGTGAGTGTGCCGCCGATCGCCGGGTCGGGATTGCCGGCGACCGGAAGCGCGTCGCGGAAGGTGCCGAACCACCCACGGGTGCGGGCGTACTGCAGCACGCGGACGATGACCCGTCCGGTCAGCCGGTTGGTGTGCGCCAAACCGGAGCCGTCCACGATGCGCACCGTCGACGGCACGCTCTGGGTCGTCTTCAGCCACTTCAGGACGCGCGCCGAACCGGCCGCCCAGGTCCCCGCCTTGTTGCCGGTGCGTCCCATGGTCTTGATCAGGTGCTCGGTCATGCCGTTGTTGGAGGGCTTCATCAGCAACCCGACGATCGTGCTCAGCGGCACCGAGGTGTCGGACGCCAGCCGCACCCGCGTCTTCGGGGTGCTGCCGATGGTGGCGGTGCCGTCCACCGCTACACCGAGCGAGCGCAGCATGCCGGTGAAGACGTGCGCCGCGTACCCGGCCGGTTTGCTGATGGTGATCACCGCGCTGGCCTTCGAGCGCTTGAGTGCGACCCGGCCCGACACGGTGATCGTGTTGCCCGAGCGGCGCAGGCTGATCGCGGCGCCGCTGCCGGCCTTCTTCGTGGTGGTCTTGTTGACCAGCTTCACGTACCCGCTGGCCAGCGCCGGGACGACCCCGAGCACCGCCTTCTTGCCGGCCTTCGAACCCGGCTTGTAGCTGACGTTGATGGTGCCGACCCGCAACGCCGAGGTCGGCGACAGCGTCAGCCCGGAGATCTGGGCGGCGTAGGCGGAGTTCTGGTCGACGGGGTTCCAGTAGTTGTTGTACTTGTCGTTGTCGAAGAACCCGCCGTCGCCGATCACCGAACCGGTGACCCGCCGGACGCCGGACGCCTTCACCTGTGCGGCCAACGACTTCAGATCGGATTCGCGCAGCGTCGGATCGCCATTGCCGCGCAGATAGAGCCGGCTGACCGTGCCGCTGCCGGTGGGTGCGCTGGGCGCGAACACCTCGGTGCTGAACCTCGCGTCCGGTCCGAGTACGTCGAGGGCCGCGGCGGAGGTGAGCAGCTTCATGTTCGACGCCGGCTTCAGCGCGGTGGTGGCCTTCGTGGTGAACAGTTCGGTGCCGCTCGCCGTATCGGCGACGACGGCGCCGACGGTGGCCTTGGCGGCACGGGAGTCCTTCAGGACCTCGGTGACCTTGGCGGCCAGCGCGTCGTCGTTGACCGCCGACGGCACGGTGGGAATGGCGTGCGCGGCGTCAGGGGTG
Source organism: Micropruina sp. (assembly GCF_027492755.1). GTDB lineage: Bacteria > Actinomycetota > Actinomycetes > Propionibacteriales > Propionibacteriaceae > Micropruina. Next base: position 3,794 of record NZ_JAPUED010000155.1, read on the forward strand.
ACGACCAGCGCGAGACTGCACAGGGTGAGGACGGCGGTAAGCACGCCGCGGCGCGTTCGAGACATCGGGAGCTCCAGGGGGTGGGGGCCCGCCCACCATGACACAGCCGTCCGACGACTCGCCAGGCCGCCCGCCTCAGCTCAGGGCCGGCAACTCCCAGTTGATCGGGTCGGCGCCCTGGGCGACCAGCGCGGCGTTGGCCCGACTGAACGGACGCGAGCCGAAGAAACCGGAGCGGGCCGACAACGGCGAAGGATGCGGCGAAGCGATCACCGGGACGTCGCCCAGCATCGGCTGCAGGTTCTGCGCGTCCCGGCCCCACAGGATCGCGACCAGCGGGCCGCCGCGGCTGGCCAGCGCCTCGATGGCGCACTGGGTGACCTCCTCCCAGCCCTTGCCGCGATGCGACCCCGGGGCGCCCGGACGGACCGTCAGCACCCTGTTCAGCAGCAGCACGCCCTGATCGAACCAGCCGCTCAGATCGCCATGGACGGCCGGCGGAATGTCCAGATCGGTGGACAACTCGGCATAGATGTTGGCCAATGACCGAGGCAGCGGCCGGACGTCCGGCGCCACCGAGAACGACAACCCGACGGCATGGCCCGGGGTGGGGTAGGGATCCTGCCCGACGATCAACACCCGGACGCCGGACAGCGGCCGGCTGAACGCCCGCAGCACGTTGGGGCCGCTCGGGAAGTAGCCGCGTCCGGCGGCGATCTCGGCGCGCAGGAAGTCGCCCATGGACGCCACCCGGCCGGCGACCGGCGCGAGTGCTTGCGCCCAGTCCGGGGCGATGAGTTCAGCCAACGGTTTCGGGTTCACTGTTCCTCCTGTCCAGCCGTGCCGGGATGAGCGCGGCGGCCACCGCACCCGCCAACAGAATGGCGGCACCCGAGCCGAATGCGGCACCCATTCCCCAACTGTCGGCCAACACGCCCGCGGCGAGCGGACCGAGGATCGAACCCAGGTCACCCGCCATGGAATAGATCGCGACCGGCTGGCTGCCGGCGTCCTTGGCCGCATCGCCCAGCGCGGCGGTGGGCGCGGTGCCGAGGGCGGCGGCGCCGACGCCGTAGACGCAGAGCAGCACGATCAGCAGCTGCATATTGGGTGCGAACGGAGTGGCCAGCGTCGATGCCGCCGCCAGCAACCCGCCGACGACCATCACCGGACGGCGTCCGAGCGTGTCCGTGGCGCGTCCGGCGGCCGGCAGCGCGGCGGTCTGCGCGATGGCGGCGATCGCGAACGCGATGCCGGCCCACGACGGATCGGATCCCAACGCGCCCACCACCAGCAGCGGCACCAGCGCCGACCGGACGCCGAAGCTCTGCCAGCCCTGCCCGAAGCTCATCAGGCAGGCGGCGCGGAACCGGCTGTCGGCGATCACCTCGCGCAACGATCGGGACGGGGCGACGGCAGCTGCCTCGGCCATCCCCGGCGGGTCATGCAGCTGGCTGAACGCGATCGCACCCGCAACAACCAGGGTGCCGGCGTAGAAGTAGAACGGCGCGGTCAGTGACACGGTCGCCAGCAGACCGCCGATCGCCGGCCCGGCCATTCCGCCGAGCAGGAAGCCACCCTGGTACAGCCCGCTCGCCCGGCCGCGTAGCTCCGGTCCGACGCTGGCCAGCAGCAGCGCGGTGGCCGAGATGGTGAACATCGCCGAACCGAGCCCGCCGATCGCCCGCCACAGCAGCAGTTCCCAGTAACTGCCGGCCAGGCCGCACAACGCCGACGATGCCCCGACGATCCACATGCCGATGCCGATCGTCCGGCGATGACCGATCCGGTCCGAGATGCGCCGGCAGAACGGGCTGATCGCCAGCCGCATGCCGGCGAACGCCGACACCACTAGGCCGATCATGAAGTTCGTCACCCCGAACGAGGCGGCGAAGATCGGCAACACCGGGATCATCACGCCGAACCCGACGGCCACGAAGAAGGCGGCGACCGCGAGCATCACCACGGTGCGTGGCAACGGCGTCCGCAGCGTCCATTTCACTCGAGCCAACTTAACGGACTCGCGTCGTCGGGCTGAACCTCGACCGTCAGCCCGGACCGGACATGTTGGCTATCGGGCAAGTGTCTGAAATCGACCCCAGAGACGAGGAGCTTGTCGTCACTGCTGAAGCGTTCCCGGCCGTCTCCGGTAGCGACTCTGGGGTCGATTTCAGACCAACTTGCGAGTACGTCGGGGTGAACCGGGCCGACGGTGCCGTGCACAGGCAAGGACTCACCCAAGGGAAGCGCTGCTCATTCACGTCATCCCGGGCTCCGACCCGGGATCTCAACGTGGGAGAGATCCTGGATCAAGTCCGGGATGACGATGGGGGGCTTTGGTCAGCGTTTCCCCAGTCGATCCGGAACCCGGGCGGGCTCGAGATCGGGCTGCCTACTCAGCCGATGGTGACGGTGATCCGGTGCAGGCCGCTGGCGCCGTCCGGGAAGGGCGGGGCGACCTGCTCCGACTGCGGGGTGCCGCGGTCGTCGACCAGCCGGCTCTCCAGCGTGTGCTGCCCGGGGGCGGCGGGCCAGCTGAACCGCCACTGCCGCCAGTAGTCGATCCCGGCGTCCGGGCCGATGGTGGCGTCCTGCCATTCCGCCTCGTCGATGCGGACCTGCACCCGGGCCACGCCGATCTGCTGCGCCCACGCCGTACCGGCGACGGTCACGGTCCCGGCGGGCAGGTGGGACAGGTGACGGGGCACGTCGATCCGGCTGGACGGCTTCACCGGCCCGCGCTCGGCCCAGCCGCGGGCCGTCCAGTAGGCGGCCTGCTGGGCGTAGGTGGTGAGTGTCATCCGGGTGAGCCATTTGGTTGCGCCCACGTAGCCGTACAGCCCCGGCGTGATGAGCCGCGCGGGAAACCCGTGCTCGGCGGGCAACGGACGGCCGTTGATGCCGATCGCGACCAGCGCGTCCCGCTCGTCGAGCAGCGCCTGCACCGGTGTGCTGACCGTGAAGCCGTCCACCGATCGGCTGAGCACCTGATCCGCTTCGGGCCGGACGCCGGCACGCTCCAGCAGGTCGCGGGTCCGGACGCCGAGCCAGCGGGCACCGCCGATGTACGGTCCGCCCACCTCGTTGCTGACACAGTTCAGCGTGATGTCGCGCTCGATCACCGGCAGCGCCGTCAACTCGTCCCAGCTGAGGCTGAACGGACGCTCCACCAACCCGTCGATGTCGAGCCGCCAAGTGCCGACATCCACGCCCGGAACGAGCAGGTTGACGTCCACCCGGTAGAAGTCGGACGCCGGCGTCACCCACGGCGACAAACCCGGCACGTCGAAGCCGGCAGGCAGCGCCCGCAGGGCCGGGGACGCCTTCGGAAGCACAACGTCGGTCGCGATCCGGGCCCGATCGGCGAACCACTGCCCGGTGACCACCGCGACAGCGCTCGAACCGCCGACCACCCCGGCGCCGGCCAGGAAGGCACGGCGTGGCATGGCGCGCGGTGTGCCGTCCGGCTGACCGGGAGCGGACGGCAATAGAGGTGCCCGGGGCAGCAGCCATCCCAGAACGGTTCCGCTGACGATGCCGGCCACCACGGACGGCAGCGCACCCAGCGTCGTGGACACCGTCGAACCCGACGCCGCAGACGTTGCCGCGATACCACCGAGCACAGCCAGAACGGCCGGCACCGCCCAGATCAACCCGCGACGCCGGAAGGCCACGAGGCCGGTCACCGCGCCGACGCCCAATGTCACCAGAACCACGCCGGTCACGAGAATCGGCTTGTCAGCGGTGCCGAAGGTGGCCACCGCCCAGTCCTTGACGGGAGTGGGCGCCAGATCGATGAGCCGGCTGCCGACCGCCAATGCCGGGGAAGCCCCGGGGGCGACCAGACCGGCAACCAGGTGCCCGGCGGCCAACCCGCCCAGCATCGCGAGAACGCCCGCTGTCACGGCCCGCAGACGCGTGGCCTGCTGTCGGTCGGCGCTCATGGCGCCCCCTTCCGCCCGGCCTGGCCTCCGCGCGGGCCGTGGCCCTCCACAGTAGGAGGCTCCGCCGCCGAGACAAAGGGCAGTGACTAAGCTGGCGGCTACCCCACGAAAGGACGGGTGCGTGGCATTCAGTCTCTTCCGTCGTCCGCGCCGTCGCCCGGCGCTGCCGGCGCGGATCGCCGAACCGCAGGTGGTGGTCGTCGAACCGGCCACCGAATCCACCGAGGATCGCATTCCGCAAGGTGTCCGGACGGCCGCCGGCTGGGCCTGGCGAGCCCTGGTCCTCGCCGCCCTGGTCTGGGGCGTCGGCTGGCTGCTGTCGGAATTCTCCGGAGTCACCGTGCCGCTGGCCATCGCCTTCCTGATGACGGCGCTGTTGGCTCCGATCGTCCACCGGCTCAAGGAATGGCGTTGGCACCCGCTGCTCGCCGCCGCGAGCGGTCTGCTGGTGATGGTGCTGGTCATGGTGGCGATCGGCTGGGGCATCGGTGCGACGGCCGCCCGGCAGGCACCGGAGTTGGTCGATCAGACCGTCGCCGGCTTCAACGCCTTCATGCAATGGCTGGCCGGCGATCCGCTGCACATCGACCAGGAGCAGATCAACGGCTGGATGACCTCGGTCACCGCCTGGATCTCCGACTCGCGGGCACTGCTCGCCGGGTACGCGGCGAAGATCGGCGCCTCGGTGGGCCACTTCTTCGCCGGCATCGCCATCGCGATGATCGCCACCTTCTTCTTCCTCGCCGAGGGCGAGCATCTGTGGAAGGGGTTCGTCGGCATCATGCCGGCGCGCTACCAGGATTCGACGGACGCCGCGGCGAATCGCGGCTGGGCGTCCCTGGTCAGCTACATGCGCGCCCAGGTGATCGTCTCGGCCGTCGACGCGGCCGGCGTCGCGATCATCGCCGCCATCATCGGCGTGCCGATGGCCCTGGCGCTGTTCGCGCTGACCTTCGTGGTCTGCTTCGTGCCGGTCGTCGGCGCGGTGATCGCCGGGACCGTGGCCACCTCGCTGGCGCTGATCACCCACGGCTGGGTGGCGGCGTTGATCATGCT
>NZ_JAPUED010000156.1:0-6081 GCF_027492755.1 Micropruina sp.
TGGTGCTGGTGATGGCTGAGGATCGCGCCGTGCGGCTGTACCGCTCGACGAATCTTCTCGACTGGCGACTCTCCTCGGAGGTGGGTGGGTTCGGCTTCACGGCAGGCGTGTGGGAATGCCCCGACATCGTCCGCGTGCCCATCGAGGGCACCGACGAGACGGCGTGGGTGCTGCTGCTCAGCGTGCAGGCGGGCGGCCCGGCCGGCGGCTCCGGTATGCAGTACGCCATCGTCGACTACGACGGGAGGACCTTTCAGCCGCTCGACGACGCGCGCTGGCTCGACCTCGGCTCCGACTTCTACGCCGCCATCTCCTACACGGGCACCGACGACCCCGAACCCGTCATCCAGGGCTGGATGAACAACTGGGCCTATGCGGCCACCATCCCTGCGGGCGCCTTCCGCGGCTCGATGACGCTGCCGCGCAGGCTCACCCTGCGCGAGCGGCCGGGCGGGTTGCGGCTCGTCCAGGACATGGTCACGGCCGAGGCGCCCGCCGTCCACGAGGCTGAGCAGCTGCGCATCGAGGGGAGTTGGCGGGTCCCGGTCGACCTCCTTGCGGCTCGGGTATCGCTCGAACTCGAGTTCGGCTCCGCCACCCGGGCCGGTCTGGACGTCAGGGTCGGGGACTCCGATGGGGAGCGCACCCGCATCGTGGTCGATCGGGACGCCCGCACGATCTCGCTGGACCGGACGTCTTCCGGTGAGGCCTCCTTCCACGAAGGTTTCGCCGCGGTGCACACGGCCGCGTTGCCCGTGGCCGACCCGCAGGACGGGGCCGCGAGGGGCGCCGAGGTGGTGCGCCTGGACGTCTTCGTCGACGTCTCCTCGGTGGAGGTGCTCGCCGCCGACGGCGAAGTGGCCCTCACCGACCTGGTGTTTCCGTCGCCCGAAAGTCGCGGCATCGAGGTCTTCGCCGAAGGCGGCGAGGCCGTCGTGCGCTCCCTGGTCGTTGCCCCGCTCTGAGCCGGACGCGGTGCGGAGCTCAGCTGCCGGCTGAGGCAGCGACTCTCAGCTGGCGTACCGACTCACGGATGACGAGCGGCATGGGCAACATCGTGTGGGAGGGCTCATAGTCACCGATGAGCATCTCGACGCCGCGTTGTGCCATCTCCTCGTAGGGCAGCCGGGCGGTGGTCAGGCCCGGACGTTGGTAGGCGGCCACCTCCTCGTCGTCGAAGGAGACAACCGAGACGTCATCGGGGATGCGCAGGCCCAGCTTCGCCACCGCCTGATAGACGCCGAACGCGACGTTGTCGTTGAGCGCGATGATCGCGGTGAGTTCAGGATGCTCGGTGAGCATGCGTAACCCGTACTCATAGCCCACATGGGGCTGCCAATCGTCGACCACCGCACGGACGGCCACGATGCCGGCCGCGTCGAGTGCGCCGTCGAGCCCCTTGAACCGCTCACCGATGGTGACCGATGCTCGCGGGTCGCCCATCACCCGCGGAATGTCGCCGATCAGCCCGATGCGCCGATGCCCCGCCTCGATGAGCAGGCCGGCGATGGCCTGCCCCGCCGTACGTTCGTCGGGTAGCACGTTGGGGTGCTCGCGCGAACTGGTGCCGTTGATGACGACGAGCGGAACGTAGCGCACCTCGGGCAGGTCGATCATGCGTGCACCCAGAAGGCCGACGAGGATGCCGTCGACCCGCCGGTCGAGCATGAGTTCGACGGCGTCCGCGAGTTCGTGCCGGTCCGTCTCGGTCATCAGGACGGTGTAGCCGCGCTGCTTGGCGGCGCCGAGGACACCGCGGATCATCCCCGATGCGTAGCGGGTGAGCGTGACGTGGTCGGAGATGAAGCCGATCGTCTGGGTCTTGTCGTGCCGCAGACTCACCGCGGCGGGGTTGGGGCGGTAGTCGAGCTTGGCGGCGGCGGCGCGCACCCGCTCGGCGGCCTCGGCGGACAGCCGGGTGCCCGGCTTGTCGTTGAGGATCATGCTCACGGCCGCTTTGGACATGCCGGATTCCCTTGCGACGTCGGCCAGAGTTGGCCGACGAGCGGGTCCCCGGGTCATAGCACGCCTCCTTCGCCGAGCGTCGCCGCCCAGCTTTCGGCCCAGTCTATGGAGAAGCCGAGACGCGCACCTCGAAAGCCCCATGTTGGTCGCGGGACGACGTCCGCGACCCCTAGGACGGGCGGGGGTTCGACCGATGGCGGCTCAGTGCAGCGGATGCCGCTGGGCGAACTCGTACTGCTGGTCGAAGACGTCCTTCAGCCCGTGGTACGTGGCCGCTTGGATCTCGCCCAGCTCCCGGTAGATCTCGTGGTTCGCGGCGTCCGGCTCGGTCGTGTTGCCGTGCCTGGACATCGCTTTGGCGGCGATCTCGAGCGAGTCGTGTGTGCCGGTGGCCGCCATCGCCATCACCGCGGCACCCATCGCGGACACCTCCTCGGTCGGGCTCTCGGTGAGCGGCAACCCGATCGCGTCGGTCATGATCTGTCGCCACAAGGGGGAACGCTGCCCGCCGCCGACCGCGGTCACCGTCCGCAGCGGGACGCCGGTGGTGTCGGCGAGCCCGGCCAGGTTGCGGGCCATCTCGATGCTGATGCCTTCCAGGGTCGAGCGGTACAGCTCGGCACGTCCGTAGGCGCCGGCCAGTCCGACGATCGCGCCGTGCGCGACCGGGTTCCAGAACGGGCTCTGCACGGCGTTGAAGTAGGGGAGGGTGACCAGGCCGCCGCAGCCGGGCCGCACGGCCGCGGCCCGCTCGTCCAGCGCCGGGTCCGGACGGCCTCCCAGAGCCGGGTCGCCGAGCTTCTCGCGGAACCAGCCGGCGAGATAGGCGCCCGAGTTCTGCACGATCTCCAGTACGTACTGGCCGGGAATGCCGGCGGCATCGGTGCGGAACACCGCGGCGTGCTCGTAGCGCGGGGAATGGACGCCGGCCACCAGGGCGGTACCCATGTTCAGGTACGCCTCGTCGAGGCCGATCGCACCCACGCCGAGCGCCGCGGCCTGGCCGTCGCCGCAGGAGGCCACCAGCAGCACCTCCTGGTCGAGTCCCCAAGCGGTGGTGATCTCGCGGTCGATCGGCCCGATCACGCTGGCGGCCGGGACCAGCTCACACAGCTGCTCGGCGCGCAGGCCGGCGTGGGTCAGCATCTCGTCGGACCAATCGAGCCGGGCCATGTCGAACAGGCCCAGGCTGTCCGCGGTCGCCGCCGAATCGACCCAGCGTCCGGTCATCGCGTGCACCAGGTAGGCGTGCACGCCGACCACCTTGTGGGCGTGCCGCAACACCTCGGGCTCGTTGTCCTTCAGCCAGGCGATCTTGTACACCGACGGGGTGACGTCGGGCTGGAAGCCGGTCAGCTGATGGATGTGCTCGGTGCCGAAGCGCCGCACCTGGTCGGCTGCGCGTCCGTCCAGCCAGAGAATGCCGGGGCGCAGCGGCTCGCCCTCGGCGTCCACCAGGGTGAACGTCTGGCGCTGGATGGTGGCGCACAGATGGGTGATCCGAGCCCGGTCGGCGGCCGACAGTGCGGCCACCGCCTGCGCGACGGCGTCGTTGGTGCTGCGCCACCAGTCCCGCGGGTCCTGTTCGTAGAAGTCGACGCGTGGCGTCTGCATGGCGAACTCGGCCTTGCCCTGGGCGAGGACCAAGCCGGTGGCGTCGACGACGAGGGCCTTCGTGCTGGTGGTCGAGCTGTCGATACCGATGACGAGCGGGCTGGACATGTGCACCTCCTTGTGCGGATCCGATCGTTCGAGCCTAACTGTCGTGTCCGGCTGCCGCCGGAGTTCCGGACGGCTGTCCCGGGGGACGAGAGTCGCCCTGCGCCGGACGGGCTGTAGCCGGAAGCATGTCCAACGCAGCGGTGTGCTCTCGGGACTCACCGCCGACGGGCGATAACCTGCGGCAATGACCACGAACCCGCCGAAGCCCACGATCCTGCTGCGCGCCGAGGAGCGCCCCAGCGAGCGGCGCACGCCGCTCACGCCGGAAGGCGCGGCCGAGGTCGAGGCGGCCGGCATCCGAGTGCTGGTGGAGTCGTCGACGACGCGGGTCTACCCCGACGAGGAATATCGCGCCCAGGGTCTGGAGATCGTGCCGGCGCGGTCCTGGCTGGACGCCGACCCCGACGTCGTCGTCCTCGGCATCAAGGAACTGCCGGATGAGCCGGCTCAACTGCGCCATCGGCACATCTACTTCGGACACGCCTACAAGGGTCAGCAGGGTGCGGCCGAACTGCTGCGCAGGTTCGTGGCCGGCGGGGGAGAGCTGCTCGACCTGGAGTACCTGGTCAACTCCTCCGGCCAGCGGGTGGTCGCCTTCGGCTACTGGGCGGGCTTCGTCGGCGGTGCGCTCGGCGCGTTGCAGCTCGCCGGTGAACTGACCGCGCCCTTGGTGCCGATGTCGCTCGACGAACTGGCGGGGAAGCTGGAGAGCGCCGGCACGCGGTTGACCGGTGCCACCGCGGTGGTCACCGGTGCGTTCGGACGGGCGGGGCGAGGTGCCACGGACGCCCTGGTTCTGGCCGGCGTCGGGGTGTCCCGCTGGGACCGGGACGATACCCGGGACCTCGACTCCGACGCCCTGGTCGCGCACGACCTGCTGGTGCACTGCGTGCATGCCAATGTGCCGCAGCCGCCGTTCCTCACCGAGGCCGATCGGACGCGTCCGGGTCGCCGCCTGCGGGTGCTGGCCGACGTGACCGCCGACGTCCCCTCTGATCTCAACCTGCTGCCGGTCAGCAACCGGCTCACCAGCTGGAGCGAGCCGGTGCGACGCATCTGGGACGATCCGGTGCCGTTGGACGCCATCGTCATCGACAACCTGCCGTCGTTGCTGCCGCAGCAGGCCAGCCAGGACTTCTCGTCCGGCCTGGTGCCCATCCTGCCGGGACTGTTCACCGGTGATCCGGTGTGGGGTCGGGCGGCCGCCACCTTCCACGGGGCGATCACCGGTCTCGAGTTGACCGCGGAGGTGTGACGCCGAACGGACGGGCATGACGAGGCCGGCGAAACCCTGAGGGTTTCGCCGGCCTGTTGATCGTCCGGAGCGCCGCTTGCGCGGCAACCGCAGTCACCGGTTGATCGGGATCAGCCGACGGCACGAAGCCGATGACGTGCTTCGATCCGCTCGCGCGACTCGGACACCGAATCGAAGCGATGCGAACGTCCGGCGTCGATCCGGTGCTGCTCGGACGGCACCGACGGCTGCTCGCGCTGAGCCCAGCGGATCAAGGCGAGGCCACCGTGCAGGGCGAGGCGATCGAAGACAGACAGTCGACGCAGTTCGGTTGACGTTGTGTATTCGTGTATGGGCTTTTCTAGCGTATTCATGATGGCGCATTTCTGAAATTGGCAGGCGAAATTTGACGTGTCCACAAATGGCGCGGACGCGGGTGAGCCACGGCGGGCTTTTCTGCAATGAAGCGGTGCTTCGCGGCGATTTCGATTTGTCTACCGGTGCCGGCGATGACAGAGGCGTGCCGACTCGGTGCGTGCCGACGGCGATCGCTCGTGTGCGATCAATCGTGGCAGGAAGAACTCGACAGTCCTCGGCAAGGGACGCTCGGCAGACCCCTCAGTAGGAGGGGATCGGCAGTCGTCGCACCGTCAACCGGCAAGTAGCGACGTACCGCCCACGCAGCCGAGGGCCGGCACGACAGTGCCGTCGATCTTCGATGTGAATCGGATCATCATCTCTCTCGGCCTCCCTTCTGTGGTCGCGGTCGTATGTCTTCGTCGACAATAGACGCCTATCTCGGCAATTGCAACCGGCCGGCGAATAATGTCACCTTTGGCGGTGTCGACGGGTGTATTCGGGCGAAACTGTCCTGATTCCGGCGCATTGTGATCGACGGGTGAGGAGCGGTCAGCCGGCGAGGGCCAGAGCGAACGGCAGGACCGAATCGGCACCGGCGCGACGCAGCAAACGCGCGGTCACCGTCATCGTCCAACGCGAGTCAATCAGGTCGTCCACCAGCAGCACCGGCCCGCGCACCTCGCGCAGTTCCTCGGCCAGCTGGTCCGGCACCGCGAACCGCTCCCACAGGTCGCGCACCCGGTAAGCGCTGTTGGAGGCGCCTCGTCCGGCGCCGGTGTCCGGGTTGAGGGCGAGCGGAC
>NZ_JAPUED010000156.1:6181-8781 GCF_027492755.1 Micropruina sp.
GCGCTGTTGGAGGCGCCTCGTCCGGCGCCGGTGTCCGGGTTGAGGGCGAGCGGACCGAGCAGTGTGAGGCGTCCGGCGGAGGCGATGCCGGTGGCCAACGACTCCACCAGGCGCGGACGGCCCACGCTCGGTACCCAGACCACGGCGGCCGGTCGCTCGGCCCAGTCCCAGGCCTTCAGCACCCGCAGGCACGCCCGGCCCAACTCGGCGGGCACCTGGGCATCGATCGGACGCCCGTCGGCGTCGGACGCGAACAGCTCGCGCAGCGGACCACCCCAGCCCAGGTCGGTGAGCCGGGCCACCACTCGGCCGGGTTCGGCCTGTTCGGCTGCGGCGATCTTTCCGGTGACGTTCTTGCCGTCGGCGCGGATGCCGAGGCGATCCAGACCGGTCGGCCACAAGGCCCGCGGAGGCACGGCGACCCCGACCCGATCGAGCGCCTCGGACGCCGTGCTGGTGGCCGCGACGGTCACATCGGTGGGGTACCAGCTGCCGGCGCAGACGTCACAGCGACCACAGGGCGCCGCGTGCGGATCGTCGAGCTGGCGGGTCAGAAAGGCCATCCGGCAGCTGTCGAGCGCCTGGTAGGCGAGCATCGCGTCCTGCTCGGCGACCCGGGCGGCGGCGATCCGCTCGTAGCGTTCGGCGTCGTAGTGCCAGGGGCGTCCGGTGCCGACCCAGCCGCCGGAGACATACTCGACCGCGCCGTCGACGGCCAGCACCTTGAGCAGCAACTCCAGCGGCCCGCGGCGCAGATCGACCCGAGCCTCCAGCGCCGGCACCGACAGTGGACGGTCGGCTTCGGCCAGGGCGCCCAGCACGGCGTCGGCCCGGGCCTGGGTGGGCATCGCGTTGGTGGCGAACCAGTGCCAGATGTCGCGATCTTCGATGCCGGGCAGCAACAGCACGTCAGCGCGCTCGGTGGCGCGGCCGGCGCGTCCGACCTGTTGGTAGTAGGCGACCGGTGAACTCGGTGCGCCGACATGCACCACGAACCCCAGATCGGGCTTGTCGAAGCCCATGCCGAGTGCCGAGGTGGCGACCAGCGCCTTCACCTGGTTAGCCTGCAGCGCCTCTTCGGCGGCCTGGCGTTCGGCGGCGTCGGTGCGGCCGGTGTAGGGCAGGACGTGGTGCCCGGCCTTGGCCAGGAAGGCGGCGGCGTCTTCGGCGGCCGACACGGTGAGGCAGTAGATGATGCCGCTGCCGGGCAGCGTGTCGAGGTGCTCGGCGAGCCAGGCCAGCCGACGGTGCGCGGTGCCCAGCTCGAGCACCCCGAGCCGCAGCGAGTCGCGGGCCAGCGCGCCGCGCAGGGTGAACACGTCGCGTCCGCCGGTGCCGAGCTGTTCGGCGACGTCGTCGACGACCCGCTGGTTCGCGGTCGCGGTGGTGGCGAGCACCGGGACGCCGTCGCCGAGTTCGCCGATCAGGTCACGGATGCGCCGGTAGTCGGGGCGGAAGTCGTGGCCCCAGTCGCTGATGCAGTGCGCCTCATCGATCACCAGCAGGCCGAGCGAAGCCACCAGCCGGGGCAGTTGTTCGGCCCGGAACCGCGGGTTGACCAGGCGTTCCGGTGAGACGAACAACACGTCGACGGCGTCGTCGTCGAGCAACTGCTCGATATCGCGCCACTCGGCGACGTTGGCCGAGTTGATCGCGGCGGCTCGGACGCCGGCCCGCTCGGCGGCGCGCACCTGATCACGCATCAACGCCAGCAGCGGCGACACGATCAGCGCCGGACCGGCACCTTCGCGGCGACGCAACAGTGCGGCGATGAAGTACACCGCCGACTTTCCCCAGCCGGTCCGTTGCACCACCAGGGCGCGGCGCCGGTCGGCGACCAGCGCCTCGATCGCCTCATACTGCCCGGGATGGAAGGCGGCGTCGGGGCGTCCGGTGAGATCGGCGAGGATCGCGGTCGCACGCTCACGCAGCTCGCTCGTCGGAGGGGCCGTGTCGGTCGCGGAAGGGGTCATGTCTGCCACCGTCTCACGGCCCACCGACAGTTCTTGAATGCAGAGTGCAGGCGGAGGGCTCGTCAGTCAGGGCTGCGGTTGTTGTTTCGACAAAGCTCAACCACCGGTGATCGAGCTTGTCGAGATCCTTCCCGGCTGCGACAAGCTCACCAGCGATTCCGCTCAGCAGACCTGGCTGAGCAGGCCGGTGTCGACGTCGTAGAGGAAGCCGCCGATCTGTGCGGTGCCCTCGATCAGCGGATGTTCCCTGAGCATCTTCACGTCGGCGCGGAGCTTGGCTTCCTGATCGGTGGTGGCGCCCACGGTGAGGCCGGAGGCGTCCCGTCCGCTGGCCTCGGCGACCCGGCGCCGCATCTCGACGTCGTCGCAGGCCGCCATCGCACAGCGGGTGTGTGCGATGACGAGAATGCGGTCGACCCGCAGCAGGTGGACGCCGAGGATGCAGCCGTTCAGAGCATCCTCGGTGACATGACCACCCGGGGTGCGCAGGATCTTGGCTTCGCCGAGCATCAGCCCGAGCATCTCGAGCGGCTGCAGCCGCGAATCCATGCAGGTCACGACCGCGACGCCGGCGTGCGCATAGCCGTCGAAGTTGCGGGGAGCGGAGGTCGCGTAGCGACGATTGGC
>NZ_JAPUED010000157.1:0-3883 GCF_027492755.1 Micropruina sp.
GATGAGGAGACGCTTTGGCCGGCGGTCAGGACCGCAGTGCTGTCGGTCGCGGCAGCATGTCGCGAACGCGGAAAGGCAGCCTGACCCTGCATCTTCATCCGCATCAATGGGCCCTCGTTTGCTTGGGGATAGCCGGTGCACCGTCGCCTGTAGCCTGGCTCGGTGCGTGACATCGTCCTGCTGGGTAGTACCGGATCGATCGGAACCCAGACCCTGGAGGTGATCGCCGGCCACCCCGACGCCTTCCGTGTCGTCGGACTGTCGGCCGGCGGCGGCAACCTCGATCTGCTGGTCGACCAGGCGAACACCTGGCACCCGGACGTGGTCGCCGTCCCGACCCCGGCTGCCGCCGCAGCCCTCGACGGACGACTCCCTTCGACCACCGCCGTCTGGGCCGGTCCGGACGCCTCCCAGCGGCTCGCCGGGCTGCCCTGCGACGTGGTGGTCAACGCGATCACCGGAGCGGCCGGGCTGGAACCGACCCTGGCCGCGCTCGCCGCAGGCACGACCCTGGCGTTGGCCAACAAGGAATCCCTGGTGATCGGCGGCGAGTTGGTCACCGCCGCGGCCGCGCCCGGCCAGATCGTCGCCGTCGATTCCGAACATTCAGCGTTCGCCCAGGCACTGCGGGCCGGACGCGCCGAGGAGGTCCGCCGACTGATCCTGACCGCGTCCGGGGGACCGTTCCGCGGCCGGGCCCGCGCGGAACTCACCGAGGTCACCCCCGAGCAGGCGCTGGCCCACCCGACCTGGAACATGGGCCGGATCATCACCATCAACTCGGCCACCCTGATCAACAAGGGCCTGGAGTTGCTCGAGGCAGGGCTGCTCTACGGTGTCGACCTGGACGCCATCCAGGTGGTGGTGCACCCCACCTCCGACGTGCATTCGATGGTGGAGTTCTGCGACGGATCGACGATCGCGCAATGCTCGCCGCCCGACATGAAGCTGCCGATCGCACTCGCCCTGAACTGGCCGGATCGGCTGCCCGGCGTCACCCGAGGCTTCGACTGGAGCCGCGGCATCGACTGGCGCTTCGAACCGCTGGACGACGAGGCCTTCCCGGCCGTCGAGCTGGCCCGCCGCTGCGGCCACGCCGGCGGCACCGCGCCCGCCGTCTACAACGCCGCCAACGAGATCTGCGTCGACGCCTTCTGCGACGGACGGATCGGCTTCCTCGCCATCGTCGACACGGTCACCGCGGTCGTCGACGAACATCTCAGCAACCCTGCCGATTCGGTGCTGAGCGTGGACGCCGTCCTGGCCGCCGACGCCTGGGGCCGCGCCCGGGCCGCCGAACTGATCGCCGCGGGAGCGTGACCGGAGTGCTCATCGTCGTCTTCGCCCTGCTCTTCTTCGCCTGCATCCTGGTGTCGATCGCGCTGCACGAGATCGGTCACATGGTGCCGGCGAAAGCGTTCGGCATCCGGGTACCCAAGTACTTCGTCGGCTTCGGCCCGACCCTGTGGTCGACCACGCGGGGCGAAACCGAGTACGGCATCAAATGGATCCCGCTCGGCGGCTACGTGCGGCTGATGGGCATGTACCCGCCGGCGCGTCCGGGACGTCGGGACACTCGACTGGCCAGGTTCGCCGACTCTGCCCGCGCCTATGAATGGGACGAGATCACCCCCGAGGACATCGCCAACAACCGGCTGTTCTACCAGAAGAAGACCTGGCAGAAGCTGATCGTGATGGCCGGCGGTCCGGTGATGAACCTGCTGATCGCGTTCGCGCTGTTCTGGTCGATCCTCGGCCTGCACGGCAGCTGGCAGCCGCAGCCGGTGGTCGCCGAGGTGCAGTCCTGCATCATCCGCGAGACCCAGCCCACCGCCCAATGCCTGGTACCGGACACGCCCGCGGCCAAGTCGGGCATCCGCGCCGGCGACCGTGTAGTCGAGTTCAACGGGGTGGCGATCAGCAGCTACCCGCAGCTGACTGACCTGATCCGGGCCAACCTGGACGGCGAGGCCCGGCTGGTCGTCGAGCGCGACGGCGTCCGGACGCCGCTGACCCCGGTGCACACCGTGGTCACCGGTGTGCCCGACAAGCTCGACCCGGGCAAGCGGATCCCGGCCGGCTGGTTCGGCATCACCCCCACCTCGGTGCTGGTCAAGGGCGGCCCCGGGGACGTGGTGGCGCAGATGTGGCAGCTCACCGAGCAGAGCGCGGTGGCCATCGCGCAGTTCCCGGTCAAGGTCTACAACGTCGCGGTCGACCTGATCCAGGGCAAGCCGCGCGACATCTACGGGCCGCTGAGCATCGTCGGCGCCAGCCGGGCGGCCGGTGAGGTCGCTGCGAGTAGCGCTATCGATGGCACCGACAAGCTGGTCCTGTTCGGTTCGCTGCTGGCCGCGGTCAACCTGTTCCTGGCCCTGTTCAACTTCGTCCCGCTGCCACCACTCGACGGCGGTCACATCGCCGGCGCTCTGTGGGAGGCGATCCGGCGGGCCGGCGCGAAGTTGCTGGGTCGGGACGACCCAGGACCGTTCGACACCGCCCAACTGCTGCCCGTCGCGTACGTCGTGGGCGCCTTCCTGCTGCTCACCGGGGCGGTGCTGATCATCGCCGACATCATCAGCCCGATGCAGCTGCTGTGACCCCGCAGCCGGTCACGTTCCTGGCGATCGGTTCGCGAGGCGACGTCGAGCCGATGGCGGTGCTGGCCGGTGTGCTGGTGGCCCAGGGACGTCCCGCGACGGTGATCGCGGTGGACGACTATGCGGCGTTGGTGCGCTCGCACGGGGCGGCGTTCCGGGGCATCGGGCCGGCGATGGACGAGGTGGCGCGGCTCGGCGGCAGCTGGCTGGGCCGCCTTGCCTATCGGACGCCGCTGGCGCAGCCGGTGCTGCTGGGCCGCTGGCTGGCCGGGCTCGCCGCACCGCTGGCGTCCGCCCTGGACGAGGTGGCGGCGGGTTCGCTGGTGGTGACCGGGGTCGCCTCCCGGGACGCCGCGCTCGCGCTGGTCGAGGATCGCGGCTGCCGGATGGCGACCGTGCTGCACACCGCGATCCTGCCCACTTTGTCGCCGGCGAGTCAGCTGGAGGGGTACCGGCTGCGAGGTCCACGGTGGGCTCGGCGGCGGTTCGTGGACTGGTACTGGCACACCGTGCAGGGGTTGTCCCGGAACACCGGCCGGGTGTTCCGGCGACGTGCCGGACTGCGCCGGTATCGCGCCTCCGGGCTGGCTGCGGCGGCGGACCGCTTCCCGATCTGGCTGGCCGCCGACCCGGTGCTGATCCCGCCGGCGTCCGACTGGCCGGCGACCTGCGTCCAGACCGGTGCGATCCGGCCCGCGCCCGCCGAGTGGACGCCGTCCGAACCGCTGCGGTCGTTCCTGGAGGCCGGTGAGCGGCCGGTCTACGTGGGGCTGGGCAGCTTCAACGACGCCGGTGGTGTGCGGTGGCTGGAGCTGCTCGGCAAGGCCGCCCGGCTGGCCGGACGCCGGATCGTCGCCCCGGTGGTGCCGGGCGGACCGCTCGGCGTGGTGGACGAGTGGTTGTGCACGGTGGGGGCGGTGCCGCACGACGCGCTGCTGCCGCTGCTGGCCGGCTCGGTGCACCACGGCGGCGCCGGCACCACCGCCGCGGCGCTGCGGGCCGGCGTGCCGTCGGTATGCGTGCCGGCCGCCTTCGACCAGCCCTACCACGGACGCCGACTGGCCGAGCTCGGCGTCGGACCCGAAGCGGTCCCGCTGCACCGGATCACCCCCGAGCGGCTCGCTGAGCTGCTCACCGCCGTCGCCGGCGATAGCTACCGCGCCCGCGCGTCCGAGGTGGCCCGGATCGCTCGAGGCGTCGACGGCACCGCCGCCGCCATCGCAGAGCTCGACCGCCTCCTCACCCCTGGTTGAGCTTGTCGAAACCGGCACACCCAACCACCG
>NZ_JAPUED010000157.1:3983-7477 GCF_027492755.1 Micropruina sp.
GCCGCGGGTTGAGCTTGTCGGAACCAACACCGTCGCGGCTGAGAGACTGGGGCGCATGCGTCGCATCGTCCAGTCCCAGAAGCTGCAGCACGTCCGTTATGACGTCCGGGGTCCGATCCTGGTCGAGGCTCAGCGGCTGGAGGCCGAGGGGCACAAGATCCTGAAGCTGAACATCGGCAACACCGCACCGTTCGGCTTCGAGGCTCCGGAGCGCATCCTCGCCGACATGGTTCACCATCTGCCCCAGTCGCAGGGCTATTCGGATTCGCGCGGCATCTACTCCGCGCGCACCGCGGTGGCGCAGTACTACCAGTCGAAGGGGCTGCCGCACACCGGCGTCGACGACGTCTACATCGGCAACGGCGTCTCCGAGCTGATCATGATGGTGCTGCAGACCTTCCTCGACAACGGCAACGAGATCCTGGTGCCGGCGCCCGACTACCCGCTGTGGACGGGTGCGGTCAGCCTGTGTGGTGGCGTCCCCGTCCACTACCGCTGCGACGAGGCCAACGACTGGAACCCCGATCTGGAAGAGATCGAATCGCTGATCACCGAGAACACCCACGCGCTGGTGATCATCAACCCGAACAACCCGACCGGCGCGGTCTACAGCGAGGACACCGTGCGCGGGCTGATCGACATCGCCCGCCGGCACGACCTGGTGGTGATGGCCGACGAGATCTACGAGAAGATCATCTTCGACGACGCCGTCCACCACCACGCGGCCACCTTCGCCGGCGAGGACGTGCTCTGCCTCACCTTCTCCGGCCTGTCCAAGGCGTACCGGGTCTGTGGCTACCGGGCCGGGTGGGTGATGGTGTCGGGACCGAAGCACCTGGCCACCGACTTCCTCGAAGGCCTGACTCTGCTGTCGAACATGCGGATGTGCTCCAACGTGCCGGCGCAGCACGCCATCCAGACCGCGCTCGGCGGCTACCAGTCGGTCAACGAACTGATCGTTCCCGGCGGCCGGTTCTACGACCAGTCCAAGCTGGCCGCGCGGCTGCTCAACGAGATTCCCGGGGTCAGCTGTGTCGAGCCGATGGGTGCGTTGTACTGCTTCCCGCGGCTCGACCCCGAGGTGTACCCGATCGTCGACGATGAGGCGTTCGTGATCGAACTGCTGCGCACCAAGAAGATCCTGGTCACCCACGGCACCGGGTTCAACTGGCCCGAGCCCGACCACTTCCGGCTGGTCACCCTGCCGGACGCCGAGGTGCTCACCGAGGCGATCGGACGGATCGCCGAGTTCCTGGACACCCAGCGGACCTGAGCCCCGACTGACCGACGGGCCGCGCAGATCGGTGGATCGCGGCCAAGCACACAGCCCCACTCGGGTGCGGACGGCGGCGCCCGAGTAGGCTGTCTCGCGGCGGCCGTCGGCCGCCGCCTGTCGAACGAGGAGTCCATGACCGTCAACCTGGGCATGCCCGCCACTCCGCCGCCCGTTCTGGCCTCGCGCCGGCCCACCCGGCAGATCAGGGTCGGCAAGGTTCTGGTCGGTGGCGACGCGCCGATCTCGGTGCAGTCGATGACCACCACCAAGACCACCGACATCAACGGCACCCTGCAGCAGATCGCCGAGCTCACCGCCACCGGTTGCGACATCGTCCGGGTGGCCGTGCCCAGCCAGGACGACGCGGACGTGCTGCACATCATCGCCAAGAAGAGCCAGATCCCGGTCATCGCCGACATCCACTTCCAGCCCAAGTACGTGTACGCCGCGATCGATGCCGGCTGCGCCGCCGTCCGGGTGAATCCGGGCAACATCCGCCAGTTCGACGATCAGGTGAAGCAGATCGCGCGGGCGGCGTCCGATGCGGGGGTGTCGATCCGGATCGGTGTCAACGCCGGTTCGCTGGACAAGCGACTGCTCGCCAAATACGGCGCGCCGACGCCTGCGGCGCTGGTCGAATCGGCGCTGTGGGAGGCCTCGCTGTTCGAAGAGCACGACTTCCGCGACTTCAAGATCTCGGTCAAGCACCACGATCCGGTGGTGATGGTGCGTGCCTACGAACTGCTGTCAGACGCCTGCGACTACCCGCTGCACCTCGGCGTGACCGAGGCCGGGCCGGCATTCCAGGGCACCATCAAGTCCTCGGTGGCGTTCGGGGCGCTGCTCGCCAAGGGCATCGGCGACACCATTCGGGTGTCGCTGTCGGCGCCGCCGGCCGAAGAGGTGAAGGTCGGGATCAAGATCCTGGAGTCGCTGAACCTGCGGCCGCGGCACCTCGAAATCGTCTCCTGCCCCTCCTGCGGACGCGCCCAGGTCGACGTCTACACCCTCGCCGAAGAGGTCACCAAGGGCCTGGAAGGTCTGCAGATGCCGTTGCGGGTGGCCGTGATGGGCTGTGTCGTGAACGGCCCGGGCGAGGCCCGCGAAGCCGACCTGGGGGTGGCGTCCGGCAACGGCAAGGGCCAGATCTTCGTCAAGGGCAAGGTGATCAAGACCGTTCCCGAGGACCAGATCGTCGAGACCTTGATCGCCGAAGCCAATCGGATCGCCGAGGAGGCCCCGGAAGGGGCGCCCGTGGGTGCACCGATGGTGTCCGTCAGCTGAACCGGGAATCCAGGGAATGAAACGCGCGCGGGTGATGGACGCGTGCGACGACGCCCTGGTCCGGCGGCTGGTCTCCGCCGATCCGGTCGCCAATCTCTTCATCGCCTCCCGGGTGGACGCAGGTGTGCTCCGTCACGGCTCGCCGGCCACTCTGTACGGCTGGCCCGCGGAGGCGCCCCGACACCTGTTGCACGCCGGCTCGAACCTGGTGCCCGCGTTCGCCTACTGCGAGCCCGACGAGCGGGACGCCGCACTCGCGGCCTTCGCCGACGCACTCGGACAGCACCGCTGGTGCCAGTCGATCGTCGGGGAGAGCGGGACGGCGCTGGCGCTGCATCGTGCGCTCGCCGTCCGGAGCCGCAGCTATGCGGGGCAGCGCGAGATCCGTCCGCGACAACCGCTGATGGTCACCCGCCGGGTGGCGTCGCTTCCGATGGACGTCCCGGTGCGGCGGATCACCATGGCGGAGTTCCCCTCGTATCACGCCGCCGCGATCGCGATGTACACCGAGGAGGTGGGCGTCGACCCGACCGCCGGTGGCGGCCGCAACGGCTACCGGATCCACTGTCAGGGCACCGTCGAGAGCGGACGCGCCTGGGGCATCGTCGACGACACCGGCGCGGTGGTGTTCAAGGCCGACGTCGGCATCAGCTGCGGCGGCATCGCCCAGGTGCAGGGGGTGTGGCTGGACCCCCGGCTGCGCGGCCGCGGTCTGGCCGCCCCCGCCATGGCCGCCGCCACCCGGCACATCCTCGAAGACCACGAGGTGGTGTCGCTGTACGTCAACGACTTCAACACCCGAGCCGTCCGCACCTACCTGCGCACCGGTTTCACCATCGCCGGCCAGTTCGCCACTGTCCTCTACTGACCTCGAACGCCCGGGGACGGTTCTCCCGCGTGCGATTTTCGAACGCCGGGGGACGGTTCTTATCGT
>NZ_JAPUED010000157.1:7577-8749 GCF_027492755.1 Micropruina sp.
ACGAAAAGAACCGTCCCCGCGTGCCACGGGTGGTACGAAAAGAACCGTCCCCGCGTACCACCGGGCGATCTGAAAGACTCGACCGAAGCCGATCGAAGGAGAACCGATGACGGACCGCATCCGCTGGGGTTTGTTGGGGGCTGGGGGAATCGCCGGCGTCTTCGCCGAGAACCTGCGCACCGAGGGTCTGCACCTGCAGGCGGTGGCCGCCCGGGACGGCGCCAAGGCGCAGGCGTTCGCGGACCGGTTCGAGATTCCGACGGCGCACGCCGGGTATGAGGCACTGGTCGCCGATCCTGAGGTGGACGCGATCTACGTCAACACCACCCACAACTTCCATGCCGAGCATGCGCTGCTGGCGATCAGGGCCGGCAAGCCGGTGCTGGTCGAGAAGGCGTTCACGGTCACCGCGGCGCAGGCCCGACAGGTCGCGGACGCCGCCCGCGCCGCCGGCGTCTTCGCGATGGAGGCGATGTGGACGCGGTTCCTGCCGTCCACCGACTTCGTCCGCGCCCGGATCGCCGACGGTTCGCTCGGAGAGGTGCGCGCGGTGATCACCGACCACAGCCAGAAGCTGAATCCCGACCCCAAGGGACGCCTGCACAACCCGCAGCTGGCCGGTGGCGCCCTGCTCGATCTCGGCGTCTACAACGTCTCGTTCGCGCTCGACCTGCTCGGTGCGCCGTCCGACATCGTCGCCCGCGGCACCCTCGCAACCACCGGTGTGGACGCCGAGGTCGCGATGACCCTGACGCACGCCGACGGAGCACTGTCGGAGAGCCACACCACCATGCTCAGCGCCGGACCGTCCCGCGGGGCGGTGATCGGCACCGACGGCTTCCTCGAACTCGACGGCGCCTTCTACAACTGGACGACGGTGCGCCGCTACACCGGACGCCAGGAGCTCGCCGAGACCTTCGAGCCGCACCGAACCTCGCGCGGCATGCATTTCCAGGCGCTCGAGGTGGAACGCTGCCTGCACGAAGGGCTGACCGAGAGTCCGCGGCTCACCCTCGACGACAGCATCGCCGTCATGGAGGTGCTGGACGAGTTGCGCCGCCAGGTCGGCTGCGTGCTCCCCGAGGACGCCGGAGCTACTGACTGACGCGCGCGCTACCCGTTGACGCCGAAGCCACCCACTGACGCGGTTCAGCCGCCGACACGGCCTCACC
>NZ_JAPUED010000158.1 GCF_027492755.1 Micropruina sp.
CGTCCGCCCCAACCCCCTGACCCGCAAAGCCCTCCCTAACTATCTCTGCCCTCCCGCATGTGGGAGGGCAGAGATAGTTAGGGAGGGCTATACCGGGTAGCCACAGAGGTGACCGGCCTGCTCAGCGGCCCATCAGCTTGAGCGCCTCGGCGAGTGCCGTCTTGGCCTCGTTCACCTTCGACTGGTAGGTCGCCAGATCGCCCTTGCGGAGTGCGGCATCAGCCGCCACGAAGGCGTTCTGCGCCTGGTCGAGCTTGGCCATCGCGGCCGGTCCGGCGGGCTGCGTCGATCCGGACGGCTGCGGGGCGGGGCTACCCGTCCCGGACGGCGAGGGCGAGGCACTCGGCTGCTCACCGGTGGTGGCACCGGCACTGCCATCGAACACTTCGTCGAGCGCCTGCTGCAGGGTGTTGCCGATGCCCACGTGCGCACCGAACCGCACGACCACGAAGGCCAGCGCCGGGTACGAGCCGGTGTTGCCCTGACGCATCGTGTAGATCGGCGCCACATAGAGCAGGCCGTTGCCCATCGGCAGCGTCAACAGGTTGCCGTAGGTGGCTGAGGCCGCACCCTGGTTGAGGAACGGTCGCAGCTTCTCGGCGACCTTCGGGTCGGTGTTGATCGCGTTGAAGGTCTGGCCGGGTCCGTCGATCTGATGGGTGTCGGACATCCGCAGCACCCGCAGCTTGCCGTAGTCGGGGCTGGTGGCCTCGGCAATCACCGACATGTAGCTGGCCAGGTTGGAGCGGTTCTTCGGCACGAAAACGGTGGTCTGGCTGAACACCGGACTCTTGTCCTCGGGCCACTTGATGCTGAGGTAGTAGGGCGGCTCCTTGGCGTCGGTGCTGGCCTTGACCGGATCGTTCGGCACCTGCCAGAGATCCGATTGCGCGTACCAGGTGTACGGGTCGGTCATGTGATAGCGGCCGAGGATCTCGCGCTGCACCTTGAACAGGTCCTCCGGGTAGCGCAGATGGCTGAGCAGGTCGGAACTGATCGCGCTCTTCGGCTGCACGGTACCGGGGAAGGCTCGCGAATACGCCTGCAGGATGGGGTCGGCCTCGTCCCAGGCGTACAGCGCCACCGTGCCGTCGTAGGCGTCCACCACCGCTTTCACCGAGTTCCGGATGTAGTTGATGTTGGCGTCCACCTGGGTGCCGACGGCGCGCGACTGGGTGTCGGCCGCCGAGTTCCGCAGGTTGACCAGCTCGCTGTTCGGGTAGCTGCTCGAGGTGGTGTAGCCGTCCACGATCCACACCGTGCGACCGTCGACGACCGCCGGGTAGATGTTCGAGTCGAGGGTCAGCCAGGGCGCGACCTCCTGCACCCGTTCTTTCGGGGTCCGGTTGTACAGGATTCGCGACTGGCTGTTCACCCGGTCGGTCAGCAGCAGGTTGAAGTCCATGAACTTGGCGGCGTAGAGGGCACGGGTGAAGGCGTCGCCGATCGGCACGCCGCCCTTGCCGGAATACACGTTGGACTTGCCGTTGGGCGTGTCGAGCTCGATCGGCTCCTGGCCCTGCTCGCGTCCGACGATCGCGTACTGGGTGGACTGTTCACCGAAGTAGATCCGCGATTCGTGGTCGGGCAGCTTGCCCTGCGGCGGAATGTCACGGACGATCCACTCGGGCTGACCGTCACTCTGCCGGCGGTTGCCGTAGGCGATCACCAGGCCGTAGCCGTGGGTGTAGACGGTGTGGATGTTGTTCCAGTTCTGGTCGGGCAGTCCGCCGAGGTTCATCTCGCGGGCGGCGACCACCACATCGGTCTCCTTGCCGTCGATGATGTAGCGGTCGACGTCCAGGGCCTCGGGGAACGTGTAGTAGCCACGCACCTGCTGCAACTGTTCGAAGGTCGGCCCGATCACGGCCGGGTCCATCAGCCGGATGCCCGGCAGCGCTTCGGCGTCCGCCTTCAACTGCCCGGCCCGCACCTGGGTGACAGCGTCATAGGAGGTGATCTCGGTGTCGGCGATCCCGAACGCCTGCCGCGTCATGTCGATGTGCTGCCGCATGTACGGGTTCTCTTTGTCAGGCTGGTTCGGCGCCACCACGAACGACTGCACGATCGCCGGGTAGATCAGGGTCAGGATCAGCCCCGAAATCACCATCAGCACCAGCGCCGCTGCGGGATAGATGCCGCGCTTGAGGATCGGGTTGGCGAAGAACAGGCCGGCCACCAGGAACGAGATCACCGCCATCACCAGCTTGGCCCCCAGCCTGGCGTGGTCGTCGGTGTAGTGGACGCCGGTGAACAGCGTGCCCTGGGTGAGCAGCATCGCGTAGCGATCGAGCAGGCACTGCAGGCCGTACAGCACCAGCAGCACACCGGCCAGCACCGACAGGTGCACCCGGGCCGCCTGGGTCAACTGCGGACGCCCCGTCGCGCGCACCGCACGCAGCCCGCCGGTGGTGAAGTGCACCACCACGGCACCGATCAGGCTGAACGCGACCGCGGTCAGCAGGAACGACAGGAAGGCCTGCCAGATCGGCAGTTCGAAGACGTAGAACTTGTAGTCGAGGCCGAACATCGGGTCGACCTGGCCGAACGGGACCGCGTTGATCCAGCTGAGCACCGGAAGGGCCTCGGTGACCGCCGACATGCCGGCCAGCACGCCGAGGGCGAGCGCCGGGATGGCGACGGCGAACTTCGCGTTGTGCTCGAGCAGCTTGCGATAGGCGTCCAGCACGGCGCTGTCGCCGCGCTTCTGCGCCGGAGGCGCGAGCCGGATGGCGAGCCACATGTTGCCGCCGACCAGGACGGCCATCAGCAGCCCGACGCCGAGGAACAGCAACGTCCGGGTCCACAGCTGGGTGGAGAACACCACCCCGAAGTCGATCGAATCGAACCAGAGCTTGTCGGTCCACACCTGGGTGAAGACCGCGAACAGGATGACCAGCACGGCAGCTATGCCGAAGGTCAGTAGTAGTGGCGATCGTCGGTGGACACTTGCAGGCAGGCTCACGCGGGGTCTCCTTGTTCGGTGTCAGTCCAATGTACGTGCCAGCGCGGCGGCCAGCCCGGGAACCAGATCAGTACTCGACAACAACTCGTCGGGATGGCTGCGGATCCGGGCCACGCCGTAGGAATCGCCGGCCCTGGTCGCACCCACCACGACCCGGATCTCCTGGCGTTCGGGGTTGCTCCGGACCTGTTCGGACGCCGCGGCGCCCTCACCCAGTCCGGCGTCCGCGGCCCCGGGCAGGAAGAACCGCTCCAAGCTCAGCGCGACGCCGGCGACGGTGTCCGGCCAGGCGATTCTGGCCAGCGCCTCGCCCAGGTCGGCACCGCCGGCGAAGCCGTCCTGTTCGATGGCGGACAGGTGGCCCGGTTGGGGTTCGAGACCGCCGGTGAGGTGTTCGGCGAGTTGCGGCTCGGCCGCGACCAGGTCGGCGGTGGGCACCAGCGCGAACAGCCGGGCGGGCTGATCCCAGCCGACTCCCCCGACATGCCGCTCGATCTCCATCAGTGCGGCGATCAGAGCATCGGACGTCACACGCAACCCCTCACGCTGCCGGCCTTCGCCGGATCCTTCAGTTCCTGCAGACTCGCGATGGCGTCGGTGAGGGTGGCCACCCGGACCAGCCGCACCGCGGTGGACACGCCCTGCACGTCGGCGCAGTTCTCGGCGGGCACCAGGAAGATGGTGGCTCCGGCGGCCTCGGCACCGGCGATCTTCTCCTGGATGCCGCCGATCGCGCCGACCTTGCCGTCGCCGGTGATGGTGCCCGTTCCGGCGACCGACCGGTCGGCGATCAGGTCGCCGGAGGTCACCATGTCGTAGATCGCGAGAGCGAAGATCAATCCGGCGCTCGGGCCGCCGATGTCGGGGCTGATCCGGAACGTCACCCGCGGCTCGTAGGAGTAGCCGATGGTCAGGTTGATGCCCACCACGGGCTGCGCCGGGTTCGCGTTCGAGGCGGCGGTGATGATCGTCTGGGTGAGCTCCTGGCGGTCGCGCAGGATCTTGAACAGGATCGCCTCACCGACGGCCACCTTGTTGACCGCAGCCTTCACGTCGTCGGTGGTGCTGACCTCCTTGCCGTTGATCTGCAGGATGAAGTCGCCCGGCTTGAGCTTGCCGTCGGCGGGGCTGCCGTTCGACACTCCCATCACCATCGGGTATTCGCGGACCTGCTGGCCGGCCGCGCGCAGTGCCGCCGCGACCGCCGAGGATTGCGAGTTGTCCATCATCTGCACCTCGCGGGCGCGGATCTCGTCGACGCTGGCGCCCGCCGGGTACACGGCATCGCGCGGCAGCACCTCGCGCGCCGAGAGCCAGTACGACAGCAGCGCCTCGGGCAGCGTCAGCTGGCTGTCGGCCCGGGTCACCGAGACAGTGGTGAGGCGCAGTTCGCCGGTGGTGGGATAGGTGGGGATGCCCTCCACCTCGACGCGGGCCTGACCATCGACCGGTTCGAAAAGGTTCACCGTCGTCCCCGGGGACCAGCTGACGAACGGCACCGGGGTGAGCGAGACGACGGCAGCCAAGGCCACGAACAGCAGCGCCGAGACGGCGGCCGTCCAGGTCTGCTTGGTCACCTGACGACCCTACCGGACTCGTGCCCGGCGCCCGGTGCCGACTCCCTTGCCGGGTGCGGGACAATGGGGTGGTAGCGCGCCGGGCCGGTGGTCCGGCGAACCAGTCCCTCGACCACAGGAGCCCACCCATGGCCAACGATCCGGACCTCCCCGCCGGCGACCAGCCGCCCGAGGAGAACCCGCTGGCCCAGTTCCTCGCCCAGTTCGGCATCACCCCGGGCCCGGACGGCGAGTTCGACATGGCCGCACTCACCCAGCGTCTGCAGTCGGTGATGGCGCAGTTCCAGACCCAGATGGCCGGGTTCGGCCCGACCGACGCCAGCAGCGGGATGAACTGGACCTTCACCAAGGACATCGCCCGTCGGGTGACCGCATCGCTGGGTGCCGACCAGAGCCCGTCCGCGGCCCAGTCCGGACAGGTCCGCGACGCGGCCGGCCTGGCCGACCTGTGGCTGGACGAGTCGATCAGCTTCCCGCGACTCAGTGCGCCCGCGGTGGCCTGGAGCCGCGCCGACTGGGTGGAGGGCACCTTCGAGACCTGGCGCAAGCTCGGCAACCCGATCGTCACCAGCCTGTCCGTGGCGATGGGCGCGTTGATGTCGCGCGAAGCGGGGCCGGGTGAGGAGTTCATGAAGCCGATGGTGCGGGCGGCGGCGTCCGGCATGTTCGCTGCCCAGGTCGGCCAGTCGGTGGGCCGGCTGTCCGCCGAGGTGCTGAGCGTCAGCGACATCGGCCTGCCGCTGGGGACGCATCCGCAGGTCGCGCTGCTGCCCAGCAACATCGAGGCGTTCGGTGCCGAACTCGAATCGGTGACGCCCTCGGACGTGCTGCTGTTCCTGGCGCTGCGCGAATCGGCACGCCAACGGCTGTTCGCCGCGGTCGGCTGGCTCGGCCCGCAGCTACATGCCCTGGTGGAGCACTACGCCCGCGACATCACCATCGACACCTCCGCGCTCGAGCAGGCGATCGAGCAGCAGCTCAGCGCGGCGATGAGCGCCGACGACCTGGAACGCGCCGGGCAGGCACTCGCCGGCAAGCTGTTCGAGCCGGCTGTGACACCCGAACAGGCCGAGGTGCTGGAGCGGTTGGAGACGCTGCTGGCCCTGGTCGAAGGCTGGGTGGACGAGGTGGTCGGCCACACCATGACCCGCTGGATGCCCAACGGACAGGCACTGACCGAGGTGGTCCGTCGCCGCCGGGCAGCCGGTGGCCCCGCAGAGAGCGCACTGAAGAGCCTCGTCGGCCTGGAGCTGCGACCCCGCCGCACCCGGGACGCCGCGAACCTGTGGGCGGCCGTCCGAGCCACCCGGGGCGCCGAGGCGCGCGACGCGGCCTGGCACCACCCCGACCTGATCCCCACCTCGTCCGACCTCGACGACCCGCTGGGTTACGCCGAACACGGCCACCAGGTGGTCCCCGACGAGCTGGACGCCGAGTTGCAGAAGCTGCTCGACCAGGAGGGCGGGCAGTAGATAGTCACCACCCGGTGACCGGGGGACGGTTCTTTCGGTCACCGCTGGTCGAGCTTGTCGAGACCCTGTGTGCGACCGGGTTTCGACAAGCTCAACCCTCGGAAATCAGTCCTCGGCCATGGCGAGCCCTTGGGCGCTGCTCCAGCCTTCCAGGAAGCCCTTCGCGCGTTCGGCCTCGGGGTAGCGGGCCACCAAAGCGTGGAAACGGGCTGAATGGGTGCGCTCCAGCAGGTGCGTGAGTTCGTGGACGAGCACGTAGTCGGCGACCCAGTCGGGCATCTGCTGCAGCCGGTCGGACAGCCGGATCTGGCCGGTGGCCGTGGTGCATGAGCCCCAGCGCTGATGCTGCCGGGACGACCAGCTGACGGTGAACGCGGGCATCGGCTGTCCCGGCTCGGCCAGGTACCGGGCGGACAACTCAGCTGCCCGGGCGGTCAGTGCCGCGTCCCCGGTGGGCGGACGGCGTCCGGCTTCCTGTTCCAGGAAGCGCGACACGAACCCCGGAATCAGTTCCCGCTCCTGCCGAGCGGTCATTCGGGCGGGCACCAGCACGACCAGCGTGCCGGCCTCGCGCACGATGCCCATCGTCGTCCGCCGCCGGGCGCTGCGCCGCACGACGTAGTGTTCCGAGGTCATGGAATCGAGGCTAACCGGCGGCACCGACAACTCCCGTCCCACCGGGCCGTCGTCGTGTTGACCAGCCGCCCGATGCCCCACTACGGTCTTTCCGGACGAGGCCTATGGCTACTCCGCTCGCAGGGGAAGGCAAGCGGACGACGCGGTAGGCCTCGTCTTCATCGTGCGGGCGACTCGCCAGGGATGCCCGCGCGCACCGCACGGTCAGCCGGTGCCGTATGCTGAACCGGCAAGCGCGCTGTGATTACTGCCAGCGCACACCATCAATAGGAGGAAATGACGTGGCCGACGACACCTACAGCGGTTCGTTCTACTGCGTGAAGTGCAAGGACCATCGCGACGCCAGTGGCGACGTGACGGTCAACGCAAAGGGAACGCGGATCGCCAAGGCCAAGTGCCCCGTTTGTGGGACCAATCTGACCCGCTTCCTGCCCAAGGCCTGAGCACGCACTGAAGGCGCCGCACCGTTGGTGCGGCGCCTTTGGCATGTCCACGACGGCTACCGCGCGCTTCGTAGCATCCAGAGATCCCGGCGTTCGCCGGGATGACGGGAACCCCTCACGTCACCCGTTTCGGTCATCCCGGGCTTGCCCCGGGATCTCCGTTGGCACTCGGCGCAACTGGTGCGAGGTGTTGTCCGTTTGCCCCTCCGGTGTTGTCCGTCGCTCCCGGGCCGATGACCCGACGGCGGACCTCGGCCAGCATGGGCGGGTGGTTTCCGAGCGGCGCGAGCACTGGCAACTGCGGGCGCCGATGCCGGTGCTGCGGCGTCCGGACGGCGTGCTGCAGCTGGGTTTGGAGCCGCCGGCGGGCATTCTGCTCGGCCGTCTCCCGCCCACGGCGGATCAGGTTCTCGACGCGCTGCTGGAGCCCTGCACCATGCGGCGGCTGGCCCGGATCGGCGGCGCCTCGTCGGCACGGTGGCTGCCCGGCCTGCTCACCGCCCTGGACGGCGCCGGCCTGCTGCGACGTCCGGCGCCGTCCGGACCGGTCACCGTCGTCGGCACCGACCGGCTCACCCTGCTGATCATCGAGTTGCTGCTCGACGCGTGCCGCGGCCCGGTCCACGCCGTCTGGCCCGACGCTCCGGCTCCGCCCGCGGCACTCGACCAGCTGCAGCGACGCCATCCCCATCGGATCCGGTTCAGCAGCCATGTCGGCGGACCCGACCGTGCGCCGTCGGGCTTGTCGGTGGTCTGTGTCCGGGCGCTCGAGGCGGACCGCGCGGTGCTGCGCCAGCTCGGCGGTCCGCAGCTGATCGTTGCCTGCAGCGACCTCGGCGCTTCGGTGGGGCCGCTGGTCGTCCCCGGCCGCACCGCCTGCCTGCGCTGCGAGGATCTGCACCGCCTCGAGCGTGACCCGGTCTGGCCGGAACTGCTGCTCCAGCTCAGCCGGCCGCGCAGCTCGGACGCCGCTCCGGCCGGCCTGCATTGGGCCGCCGGCGTCGCCGTGCTGCACGCCACCTCCTGGCTGGCCGGCGGTGTGCCCGACTCGCTGGGCGCCGGTCTGGTCCTGGACCTGGACGGCGCACTGCGGGTGCGTCCGCTGCGGGCCCACCCGGGCTGCGGCTGTGGAGCGGCCCGCTGACGGCCGGGTTTCGCCGGGTTGGCACAATGGCGCCATGGACGGGCCGGAACACACCACCGAGGAACGTCCGCTGCCCACCTCGTCGCTGGCCCGAGCCTCGCGAATGCTGTCCTTGCCGCTCGGCGCGGCAGGCCGGCAGGCGGTCGGACTGGGCCGGCGGCTGCTCGGTGCCGACTCCGAGCAGGTCGACAGCGAGATGCGCGCCGCCGCCGCGGAACAGCTGTTCGCGGTGCTCGGCGAACTCAAGGGCGGCGCGATGAAGTTCGGGCAGGCGCTCAGCATGTTCGAGGCGTTCCTGCCCGAAGAGGTCGCCAAGCCCTACCGGCAGCATCTGGCCAAGTTGCAGGACAGCGCTCCCCCGCTGCCGTCGTCGCGGGTACAGGCGGTGCTGCGCAACGAACTCGGTCCGCGCTGGCGGGAACGTTTCACCAGTTTCGACCTGCGGCCCGCTGCGGCGGCGTCCATCGGCCAGGTGCATCGTGCGGTGCTGACCAACGGTGCGCCGGTGGCGGTGAAGATCCAGTACCCCGGAGCCGATCAGGCGTTGCGGTCCGACCTGCGGCAGATCGAACGGCTGGCTTCCGTCGTGGCTCCGCTCGCGGGCGGTGTGGACGTGGTGACGATGAGCCGCGAGCTGGCCGCCCGGATCTCCGAGGAGGTCGACTACACGCTCGAAGCCGACAATCAGTCCCGCGCGGCCACCGCGTTCGCCGGTGACTCCGAGTTCGCCGTGCCCCGGGTCTGGGAGGCCACGAATCGGCTGCTGATCAGTGACTGGCTGGACGGACGCCGGCTCTCCAGCGTGGCCGACGCCCCTGCGATCGAGCGCAACCGGGTCGGCCTGTCCTACGTCCGGTTCCTGTTCGCCGGCCCCGCCCGGGCGGGCCTGTTGCACGCCGACCCCCACCCCGGGAACTACCTGGTGCTGCCGGACGGACGCCTCGGCGTGGTCGACTTCGGGCTGGTCGCGCGGCTGCCGGACGGGCTGCCGTCCGCGATGGGCCGGCTGATCCGGCTGGCGATCGCCGACGACGCGGACGCCATGGCGACCGGACTGGCCGACGAGGGTTTCGTCGCCCGCGACGTCGACGCCCGGGAACTGCTCGGCTACCTGGAGCCGTTCGTGGAGCCCGCCCGGTATGACGAGTTCCACTTCGACCGGGAGTGGATGCGCGCCCAGTTCCTGCACGTGCGCGGCAGCTCGAACCGGGACGGGGTGGCGATGAAACTCACCATTCCGCCCGTGTACGCGCTGATCCACCGGGTCTGGCTAGGCGGAATAGCCGTCCTGGCACAGCTGGACGTGACCGCCGG
This sequence comes from Micropruina sp., assembly GCF_027492755.1. GTDB lineage: Bacteria > Actinomycetota > Actinomycetes > Propionibacteriales > Propionibacteriaceae > Micropruina. The sequence continues at coordinate 9,552 of NZ_JAPUED010000158.1, forward strand.
GTTCCGCGGCGTGCTGGCCGAGTTCCTGCCCGGCTGGGACGACTGACTCAGCCAGCGGCCGGGCCGGCCCGCAGGATCTCGAGCACCGCTTCGGCGTATTTGTCCGCCTTCGACCGGCCCACGCCGGCGATCGCCAACAGTCCGCGCTCATCGGTGGGCCGGGCTTCTGCGATGGCCATCAACGTGGCGTCGGTGAACACGCAGAAGGCCGGCAGGCCGACCTCCTCGGCCTCTTGCCGCCGCCATTCCCGCAACAGTTCCCAGGTGCGGTCGTCGTAGCTGGACGGGCAGTCGGCGTGCCGTCCGAGCTTGAGTTCCGCACCGGCGGCGAGCGGACCACCGCAGACCCGGCAGGTCAGGCTGTGCTTGCTGCGGTTCTGCTTTCCACCACCCCGGGCCGGACGGGCCGGAGCGGTGGCAGGCCGGACGCCGTCCAGGAACCTCGACGGCTTGCGGCGCATCGAGCCGTCGTTGCGGGAGACCGCCCACGACACCCACAGGTGTCGCTTGGCCCGGGTGATGCCGACGTAGAGCAGCCGGCGTTCCTCGGCGACCTGTTCGGGCGACTGGGCCAGCGCGAACGGCAGCGTGCCTTCCTGGACGCCGACCAGCGCAACACCTTCCCACTCCAGGCCCTTGGCCGCATGCAGGGTGGACAGTGTGACGCCGGCACCGGCGGGCGCATGCTCGACCCGGGCCCGCTCGTCGATCTCGGCGAGCAACTCGGCCAGACCGGCGCCGGTGTGTTCGGCGGCGAACTCCTCGGCGAGCGCCAGCAGCGCCGCCAGCGACTCCCAGCGCTCGCGGGCCTGGCCCTGGCCCGACGGCGGCTCCGCCGTCCAACCCTGGCCTGCCAGCACCCCGCGCACCGTCGCGACCAGGTCACCTACCGCCGCGGCCAGCTGGCCCCTCAGCGCCACGATCGCGTTGCGCACCTCGGGCCGCTGGAAGAAGCCCTCCGAGGCCCGCAGGCTGAACGGCACACCGGCGCCGGACAGGGCCGCTTCGTAGGCCGGCGACTGGGCATGGATGCGGTACAGCACCGCCAGTTCCGACGGCGGGACGCCGTCGGCGATCAGGCCGGCCAGCCAACGCGCCACCTGCGCCGCCTCGTCGGCCTCGGTGGCGGCCTGGGTGAACTGGGGCTGTGGCCCGTCGCCGCCCTGGGCGACCAGCCGGACGCCCTCGCCCGGCCCGTGCGCGTGCAGCACCCGGTTGGCCACCTCGACCACCTGGGTGGTCGACCGGTAGTCGCGCACCAGCCGGACGATCTCCGCTTCGGGATGGTGGATCGCGAACCGGGTCAGATAGCTCGACCGGGCGCCGGCGAAGGAGTGGATGGTCTGGGCGGCGTCGCCCACCACACACAGGTCGGGCCGTTCGGTCTGCCACAGCTCGAGCAGCTTCTGCTGCAGCGGGCTGACGTCCTGATACTCGTCGACGACCAGATGGCGGTAGGTGCGGCGCACCTGGGCTCGGACGTCGTCGTGGTCGGAGAGCAGCGCCACCGTGCAGAGCAGCACGTCGTCGAAGTCGATCACCCCGCGGTCGCTCTTCAGCTGCTCGTAGCGGGCGTAGATCCGGCCGACCGCGGTGGCATCGACGGCGGACACCTCGCGCCCCTGCGCGGCGGCGAGTTCGGCGTAGTCGGCGGGCGGGACGTTGCTCACCTTGGCCCAGCTGATCTCGGTGAGCAGGTCGCGCAGGGTGCCGGATTCGGCGCGATGGCCGAGCTGCCGTCCGGCTGCTTCGGCCATGATTCCGGCCCGGTGGTCGCTGACCCGGGGCAGTTCGTGACCCATCGCCGCCGGCCAGAAGTACTGCGCCTGCCGCAGCGCCGCGGAATGGAAGGTGCGGGCCTGCACCCGCGGGAAGCCGAGAGTGCGCAGTCGTCCGCGCAGCTCGCCGGCGGCGCGGGTGGTGAAGGTGACCGCGAGCACCGCCTGCGGGTCGTAAGCACCCGTCGCACAGCCGTAGGCGATCCGGTGGGTGATCGCCCTGGTCTTGCCCGTTCCCGCGCCCGCGATCACCGCGACCGGCACGCCGAAGGTGGTCGCCACTGCCCGCTGTTCGGGGTCGAGGGCAGCCAGCAGAGCGTCGGGATCGGGCACGCCAGACACTGTAGAACGCGGTTCCGACACTCGCTGAAACCGTCGCCGGTCGAGCTTGTCGGGGCTGAACGTACGCACGCCGGCACGAGAGGTTTCGACAAGCTCAACCAACGGTGGTTGCGTTGCTCAGCTTCCCCAGCGCGATCCAGACCACCCGTTGGTCGAGCTTGTCGAGACCCGTCCCCTCCGCGAATAGCATTCGGCACAACCAACCGCCCGGGAGATCCATGAGCCAACCGCCGAACGCCGACGAGAACCAGCCCACGTCAATCCGGCGCACGCCGGAATCTCCGGACGAGCCCGAGGCTCCGAAGAAGCGCGCTACGACCTGGCGCGGTCCGGGCGGCATTCGCGTGTCGCTGATCGGTCTGATCGGCGTCGCTCTGGTGGTCGCCGGCATCCTGATCCTGGTCCAGACCGGCAACGCTGCGTTCGGATCGGGGGTCGTCGTGGTCGGTTTCGGCGTCTTGCTGATCGACGCACTACGGGCTCGCTGAGCTGCCAACGAAAACTGTCGGAGCCGCCCCCTAGGGTGTTGCCCAGCATGACCGGACTGTTTCTTCACCGCAGCGACGACGCCCCCGCACTGGCCGCCGAACTGGCGTCCCGTCTGGGTGGCCCGCGCACCGACCCGTTCGCCCTCGACCTGGTGGTGACCCCGCACGCGCATCTGCGCCGCTGGCTCACCAATGAGCTGGCCCATCGGCTCGGACGCCCCGGCGAGGGCATCTGCGCGGGCATCAGGTTCGTCAGCCCCGGCCGGCTGTTGCACGAACTGGGCGATCCGGTGCGGTTCTGGCAGCCACGGCAGTTGGCCTGGCGGCTCTTGCGGGTGCTGGCCGAGCATCCCGACGAACCGCGGCTGGCGCAGCTGCGCCGGCATCTGGCCGGCTCGCGCAACGCCTACCCGGTGGCGTACCGGGTCGCCGGGCTGTTCCAGCGCTACCTGCAGTGGCGTCCGGCGATGGTGGCTCGCTGGGAGGCCGGTGAGAACGTCGACGAAGGCGGCATCGACCTGGGTTTCGACGCCTGGCAGCCAGTGCTGTGGCGGCTGGCGACGGCCGAATGCAGCCCGTTGGCGGTGAGTGCCGGCCTGCGAGCCCGGCTGCGCAGCGAGCCGAGCCCGGGGCTGCCCCCGTCCTGGTCGTTCGTCCAGCCCGATCCGCTCTCACCGTGGTGGCTCGACCTGCTCGACGCGCTCGCCACGCACCACGACGTGCACGTGTCGTTGCGGCAGACCTCCGTCACCGCCGGCAACCCGGTCGGCCCGGCTGCCCGGTTGACCGGGTTCGAGCGGAACTCCCAGGCCGGCTTGTTGCAGCGAGCCACCGTGCACGACCTGCCGGCGGCGTCCGGACGAGACGGAACACTCGGCTGGCTGCAGCGCACGCTGCGCGGTGAAACCGTCGCACCGCCACCTCCGGACGGCTCGGTGCAGCTGCACGGCGGGCACGGGCTGGAACGCCAGGTGGAGATCCTGCGCGATGTGATCACCGCCCTGCTGGCCGCCGACCCGACGTTGGAGCCGCGCCACATCATCGTCGGCTGCGCCAACCTCACCGCCGCCGCACCGCTGGTCCAGGCCGCCTTCCGGTTGCCCACCGGCGTGCCCGGACGGCATCCGGCCAACGACTTCCGGGTGCAACTGGCCGACCGCAGCTCGGCGGAGGTGAATCCCCTGGTGGGGGTGCTGGTGCAGACCCTGACGCTGGTCGCCTCGCGGGCCAGTGCCGCCGACGTCATCGACTTCTGCACCCGGCCCGCGGTGGCCGCGCGGTTCGGCCTCGACTCCGACGCCGTCGAACGACTCGCGCGGCTGGCCGGCGAGTCCGGCGTGCGGTGGGGGCTGTCGGCACCGCACCGTGCCCGCTACGGCCTCGACCACGTGCCCCAGAACACCTGGGCGGCAGGCCTGCAACGCATGCTGCTCGGCGTCGCACTGGGCGAGCACGAGCTGCCCGTGGTCGGCACGGTGCTGCCACTCGACGACGTCGAGGACGGCGACCTGGCCGCGGTGGGCGGGGCGTCCGAGCTGATCAGCAGGCTTTCCCGGCTGGCCACCGAGTGTGAGACCCCGGCGCCGCTGCGCGAATGGGTCACCCGGCTGCAGTGGGCCCTGGACGCGTTCGCCCTGGTCGAGGGCGACGACAGTTGGCAGCGCACCGACACGCTGATGCGCGTCGCCGACCTGGCCGAGCGTGGTGCCGGCGACGAGCCGCTCAGCCTGATCGAGATCATCGACCTGATCAGCGACGAGTTCGAGCGCGGCACCGCCCGCTCCACCTTCGGCAACGGATCGCTCACCGTGTGCTCGTTGCGGTCGCTGCGCGGCGTCCCCTACCGGGTGGTCTGCCTGCTGGGGCTGGACGACGGGGTGTTCCCCCGCGCCGCTGAGCGCGACGGCGACAATCTGATGCTGCGCACGCCACGCGCCGGTGAGCCCGATCCGCCCGCTGAAGACCGCCAGGCGCTGGCCGAGGCGATCATGGCCGCCGGCGACACCGTCGTCGTGGTGCATCAGGCACGCTCGGCACAGACCAACGAAGAGATCCCGCCGCCGGCGGCGCTGGCCGACCTGATCGACCTGGTGCGGCAGGCGGGCGTCGCCGAACAGCCGCACCCGTTGCAGCCGTTCAGCCCCACCCTGTTCGCCGGCGACCAGCCGCGCAGCTACGACCCGGCCGGCCTGCGGGGCGCCCTCGCGGTGACCGGTCCGCGCCGGCTGCCCGATCCGGGTAGGCCGATCCCGCCCGCCGCGCCGCTCACCGAACTCGGCCTGGACGACCTGGTCTCCTTCGTCCGCGATCCGGTCCGGCACTTCCTGCGGGAACGCTGCGGGCTGAGTTACTGGCAGGCCGACCCGGTGTCCGACGAGATCCCGATCGAGCTCGGCTTCATCGACCGCTGGAAGGTCGGCGAACGACTGTTGGGCTTGGTCCGGTCGGGGCGCTCGCTCGATGAGGCGGTGCGTGCCGAATGGCTGCGCGGTGCGGTGCCGCCGGGCGCGCTCGGCACCCGGGTTCTCGACGGGGTGGCCGGCCAGCTGCGGCCGATCGTCGAATCGCTTCCGGAGGCTGCCGGTGCGCCGGTCCGGCACCACGACATCGCGGTGGACTGCGGCCCCGTCCGGCTCACCGGCCGGGTCGCCAGCCAGCGTGATCTGGTGCTGCAGGCCACCTTCTCCCGGCCTTCGGAATCCCGCTCGGTCGGGCTCTGGCTGCAGTTGCTGGCCCTCTCCGCGTCCGCCGACGGTCCGTGGCAGGCCATGCTGGTCGGACGCGGCGGCCGGCGAGTGTGGCGCGGCCCCGACCCGACGTCCGCCCACGAACTGCTCTGCCGCTGGGTGCGGCTCTATCGCCTCGGCCTGGACGCCCCGCTGCCGTTGCCGTTGCGGTTCGGCGCCAAGCTGGCCGCCATGCTGGCCGACGGCAAGGATCCGTTCGCCGAGCTGCGCGAGCTGCAGTTCGCCTACCGCGACGACCGCAACCCGCAATGGCAACAGTTCTATGCCGAGGCCGAGGACCTGCTGGCGGTGCCGACCACCACCGACGATCTCGACCAGCCCGGCGAGTCGGTGCTGGCCAGTGCCGCCGCCCGGCTGATCTGGGAGCCGATCGCCAGCTACGAGGCGGTGCCGGTGCGATGAACGGCTACGCCGAATTCGATCCCGAGGCTCCGCTGCCCGAAGGCACCACCGTGCTGGAGGCGTCCGCCGGCACCGGCAAGACCCATGCCGTGGCGACGCTCGCCGTCCGGCTGCTGGCCGAGGGTGCGACCAGCCTCGACCGGCTGCTGATGGTCACCTTCGGACGCAACGCGACCCGCGAGCTGCGGGCCAGGATCCGCAGCCACCTGCTGGAGACCGTGGCCGAACTCGAGCCGGGTGAACCGCGGGAGCGGCTGTCCGCCGCGCTCGCCACCTTCGACGGGGCCCGGGTGATGACCATCCACGAGTTCTGCGCGGCCATGTACGCCCAACTCGGCATCCTGGCCTCCGCCGATCCGTCCGGACGGGTCGTCCCCGATCTGGGTCCGTTGGTGCGTGAGGTGGCCCACGACCTCTACCTGAACCGGTACGCGTTCGACTCCCGGCAGCCGCCGTTCCCGCTCGCCGACGAGAAACGCAACGGGGTGCAGATCCGTGGTGCGATGAGTCTCGCCGGCGACGCGGTGTCGCACGTGTTGCGGCCGATCGTGCCGACCGACGCCGACGGGGTGGTCGCCGAACGTGTCGGCTTCGCGCAACGCGTCCGGAAGGTTGCCGCCGAGCGACGCCGGCAGCTCGGCGTGCTCACCTTCGACGACCAACTGGTGCGGCTGCGCGACACCCTGGCCGACGAGAAGACCGGCGAGACCAGCTGCGAACGGCTCCGCAGCCGCTTCGACGCCGTCCTGGTCGACGAGTTCCAGGACACCGACCCGGTGCAGTGGGAGATTCTGCAGCGCCTCTTCGACGGCCATCGCCGAATGGTGCTGATCGGCGATCCGAAGCAGGCCATCTACACCTTCCGGGGCGCCGACATCGCCGCGTACACCACGGCGGTGACCACCGCGGCCGACCGCTTCTCGCTGGGGGTGAACCACCGCAGCGACGCCGCCCTGGTGCAGGGTCTCGGCGAGCTGTTCGAGGGCCTCCAGCTGGGCGAGTCGATCGAGGTGCATCCGGTGACGGCGCATCGACCCGGCTGCGGTGTCCGCACCGCAGGCGGCGCGATCTCCCCTGTCGTGCTGCGCACGCTGGATCAGGAGATCCGGCCCTGGCAAGGGCACGAACGCATCCGGGCCGACCTGGTGGCGCAGGTGCGCCGCCTCCTCGACCACGAGGAGCTCGCCGACGGCGGCGGCTGGCGCGCGGTGCAACCGGGCGACATCGCCATCCTGGTACGCACCAACAGAGGCGCCGCCCGGATCGCAGCCGCGCTGCGCGCCGCCGGCGTCCCGGTCGCGTTGAGCGGCTCGGACAGCATCTACGGCTCACCGGCCGCCGACGACTGGCTGGTGCTGCTGCAGGCGCTCGCCTCGCAGCGCCGCAACGAGGTGCGCCACGCGCTGATCAGCGCCTTCTTCGGTCTCACCCTGGGCGACCTGGCGAGCGCCGACGACGGTCAGCTCGCCGACTGGACGGCGATGCTGAGGCAATGGGACCGCACCCTGAACCGGGCCGGGGTGGCCGCCCTGTTCGCCTCGATCAGTGCCGAGACCACGTTCATCGAACGGGTGCTCTCCCGGCCCGACGGCGAACGCCTGATGACCGATTTCCGGCATCTCGCCGAGGTGCTGCACGAGGCGTCCGGACACACCCGGCCCAGCGCGGCCTGGCTGGCGGAATGGCTGCAGAACGAGCGGACGAAGACAGTCGACGACGAACGCACCCGGCGGCTGGAGACCGACGCCGAGGCGGTCCAGGTGAAGACCGTGCACGGCGCGAAGGGGCTGCAGTACCCGATCGTGCTGCTGCCCGACCTGTGGACCAGCCCGGGCGGCGACGACGACGGCCGCGGTCTGCTGCTGCACGAGGGCGGACGCGCCGTGCTCGACCTGGGCGGCCGGGACGCCTCCGGCCGCAGTCAGCGCTGGCGACGAAGCCAGACCGAGGATGCCGAAGAGGCGTTGCGGCTGCTGTATGTCGCGTTCACCCGCGCCCGGTCCCAGGTGATCGCCTGGTGGGCGCGCACCCCGCACACTCCGCGCTCCGCGCTGCAGCGGGTGCTGTACCGGGACCGCGAGCGGCTGCCGGCCGCGCCGGCGTCCGGCTACCCGCTCGATCGCACACCGGGCAGCCTCTCCCCCGCCGACCTGCCATGGATGCGCGCGGCGCGGGCGGTGGCGGTGCAGTCGGTCGAACCCGGCGCGCCCGCATCGCTTCGCGCCGACACCGGCTCGGTCCCGATGCTGCGCGCGCTGAGCTTCGACCGCACCATCGACCCGGACTGGCGCCGAACCTCGTATTCGGGGTTGACCGCCGGGGTGCATGCCGAGGCGCCGCTGCTGGCCGACGAACCGGAGCAGACCGAATCGATCGTGCCGTCGGCGTTCGACACCGCACCTTCGCCGATGAGCGATCTGCCGGGCGGCACCCAGTTCGGCACCCTGGTGCACGCCCTGTTCGAGCAGGTCGATCCGGGACCCAACGAAGACGCCCTGCGAGCCAGGCTCCGTGCGGCCGCCGCGGAGTGGCTACCCCGCTTCCCGTTGCCCGGCGTCACCCCCGCCGAGCTGGCGGACGCCCTGGTGCCGGCCTTCATGACCCCGCTGGGGCCGTTGACCGACGACCGCAGCCTCGCCCAGCTACCGGTCGGCGACCGGCTGGCAGAGCTCAACTTCGACCTGCCGATGGTGCCCAGCACCACCTTCACCCTGGGCGATCTGGCCGAGTTGATGCGGGCCCACCTGTCCCCCGACGACCCGCTGGTCGGCTACCCGGCATTGCTCGCCGACCCGGCGCTGGCCGTCCAGCCGTTGAAGGGGTTCCTGACCGGCAGCATCGACGCCGTGTTCCGGGTGGGTGCGCCGGCCGGGCCGCGGTTCGTGGTCGTCGACTACAAGACCAACCGGCTGGGCGGTGAGGAACTGACCCTGGGTCACTATGCGCAGGGGCCGATGGTCGCCGCCATGTGCGCCTCCCACTACCCGTTGCAGGCGCTGCTGTACTGCGTCGCGCTGCACCGCTTCCTGGCCGGACGCCTCCACGGCTATCGACCCGAGGTGCACCTGGGCGGCGTGCTCTACCTGTTCGTGCGCGGCATGGGTGGACCGGCCTCAGGGCCGGACACCGGGGTGTTCGCCTGGCAGCCGCCGGCGTCCCTGGTGGAAGAACTGTCCCGACGGTTGGGAGGTGTCCAGAAGTGACCGATCCGGCATTGTCGATCGCCGCGTCCGGGCTGGTCGGCGAGTTCCACGCCCTCGGCGTCCTGGACTGGGCCGACCTGCATCCGGCCCGGCAGATCACCCGGCTGTACCGGGAGAGCGACGAACGGGTGCAACTGGCGACCGCGTTCACCGTCCGTGCCCTGCGGGCCGGCTCGGTGTGCCTCGAACTCGACCGGGTGCGCAACGGCGTCACCGGACGCGACGACGAGCTGGTCGAGATCCCGGACGAGCTCTGGCCCGACCCCCACGGCTGGCTCGCCGCCCTGCGGCACAGCCCCGCGGTGGCGCACGGCAGCGACGGCGACGTCACCCGGCCGCTGCGACTGATCGACCACAAGCTGTACCTGACCCGCTACTGGGAACAGGAGGAGCAGGTCAGGCTCAGCCTGCAGCGACGCACCCTGATGCGCCCGGCCGAGGTCGATCCCGCCCTCCTCGACGCCTGGCTCGACGAACTCTTCCCGCCACCGGACGCCGACCCCGACCAGCGCCGCGCCGCCGCCCAGGTGGCGACCTCGGGTGTCACCGTGCTGGCCGGCGGCCCCGGCACCGGCAAGACCACCACCATCGCCCGCATCCTGGCCCTGCTGTTCCGGCAGGGGGTGCAACGGGTGGCGCTCACCGCGCCGACCGGCAAGGCGGCGGCCCGGATGGACGAAGCCCTGCGGCAGGCGGCCGATGCCCTGCCGGCCGATGTCGCCGACCGGGTGGGTGGATTGGCCGCCAGCACCCTGCACCGGCTGCTGGGCGCCCAGCCGCATCGGCGTCCGGCCTTCCGGCACAACAGCGACAACCCGCTGCCGCACGACGTGGTGATCGTGGACGAGCTGTCGATGGTCTCGCTGACGATGATGGCCCGGCTCACCGAAGCACTCGGCGACCGGACCCGGCTGGTGCTGGTCGGCGACCCCGACCAGCTCAGCTCGGTGGGTGCCGGCGCGGTGCTCAGCGACCTCACCCAGGCGGCCTGGCGCGGCACCGAGGGTCACAGCCCGGTGGTCCGGCTGCGGCGCAACTATCGCTTCACCGGAGTGCTGGGTGAACTCGCCGAGGCGGTCCGCTCCGGCGACGCCGGCACCGTGCTGGCGCTGGCCACCGCGGGGCATCCGCAACTCACCCTCACCGCGCCCGACCAGCCGCAGGACGAACTGCGTGCCCGGGTGGTGTACCTCGGCCGTGACATCCACCGCGCGGCGCTCGCCGGCGATGCGACGACGGCGCTGCGGCTGCTCGACCGGCACCGGCTGCTGTGCGCGCATCGGCATGGCCCGCACGGCGCCACGACCTGGGCGCGGCAGGCGGAGTTCTGGCTGCGTGCCTCGGTGGCCGGGTTCGGCGCCGAGGGCGACTGGTACGCCGGGCGTCCGGTGCTGGTCACCACCAACCAGCCCGACTGGGGCCTGTACAACGGTGACACCGGCGTTGTGCTCACCGGGACCGGACGCCCCCTGGTGCACTTCGCCGGCGGCGCCCGGCCACTCAGCCCGGAGTTGCTGGGCCCGATCCAGTCGGTGGACGCCCTCACCGTGCACAAGTCCCAGGGCAGCCAGTTCTCGGCGGTGACCCTGGTGCTGCCCGACGTGCAGTCGCCGCTGCTCACCCGCGAGTTGCTCTACACCGCCGTCACCCGGGCCCGTGATGCCGTCCACCTGATCGGGACGCCGGAGGCGCTGAGCGCCGCCGTCGAGCGGACCGCACGCCGCGCGTCCGGCCTGCGGGAACGGCTGTAGCAGCCGTTGAGTTCAGCCGGCGGCGGTGACCGTGACGGTGCCTGTCGCCGGGCCGCTGCCGTCCACGGCGGTCGCCGCACCGCTGCCGTCGGCGCCTTCGACCACCAATGTCCAGCCGTACCGGCCGGGCGGCACCCTCTTGCCGGAGGTGTCCGTTCCGTCCCAGGCCGGGCCGCGGATCGAGCCCTGCGCGGAGGCCCGGGTGGGCAACGTTCGGACCAGCGTGCCGTCGGTCCGCCGGATCTCGATGCTGCCGGCTCGCACCGCCTGGGTCAGGTCGAACTGCGGACGCCACACCGCACCACCAGCGAAAGTGGGTGGAGCGATCACGCCCAGCAGGCGTGGCGCCGACACCGGCAGGCCGCTCAGTTCGGCCACCCGGACGCCGGATTCGTCGGTCCAGGCCACGGTGCGCCCGCCGTCGGTGCTGACCGCACCGCGACCGGCCTGGGTCAGCGGCAGCGTGCCCGAGCCGTCCAAGACCCGGATCTCCGTCGTCGTCGCGGTGGTCACCGCCGCCCATCCGTCGCCGAGCGCGGTCACCTCGTCATCACCGGTCACCGTGATGCCGGCCCCGGTCCGGCGGTCGTAGATCAGCTGGTCGTAGCCACCGCCCTCCCGGTAGCCGGCCACCACCCAGTCCTTCCAGGCCAGCCAACCGTCGTCGCGATAGACACGACCCTCCGGCTGCGGCAGCTCCAAGGGCACCGGTTCGGCGTCCGGGCGTTCCAGGTCGCGGATCTGGAACCTGCGCGAGGCGGAATCTTCGGCTCCGGACGCCTCGACGACCTGACTGCCGAACAGCGCCAGCACCGGGCCGCTGTCGTAGCGCTTACCGTCCACCCGCACCACCCGGTCGCCGACCAGGGCGTACGGCCCGTTGAGCGTCCGCAGCCAGGAACCGCGGCCGGCCGGGAAGCTGCCGGTCCGCTTTCCGCCGTCGTAGCAGTCGATCCTGGTGGTGCCCCGACGTCCGGGCCGGCCGCGTTGCGCCACCGTCCGGGCCGCGGAGGCGCGCACCGCCACCACCCGGCGGTCGGTGAGCGGTTGGGCCGACCCGAGGCCGTGCGCGCCGAGCATCCGGGTCCACACCGACCGCCGAACACCCGCCGGGTTGCTGAAGGCGTCCTGCTGATAGGTGATGCGGCCGGTGGCGAGTATCCCGTCCAGGGCGTGGGCGGCGACCGCGGGGGCACTGAACAGCGGGCTCGGGGTGCCGTTGCGGTTCACCTCGGCCGCCATCGTCACGCCCGCCCGGTCGGTGACCAGCGCCATCGGCTGCCCGCTGTCCCGCAACGGCAGCCACTGCCAGCGTTGGCCGGGGGCGCCGACCGCGCTCGCCCGGCCCTCACGGACCAGCCACTGCCGCGTGCCGCCCCCGGAGCGCCGCACCAGATAGGCCTGCGTCGCGCCGATCGAGGTGGTCAGCCGGGCGTCGTACCGAGAGCGGCGATAGTCGCCGTCGGCCAGCTTCGTGCACGTCGCGTTCCGCGGAGTGTCGGCGTTCGCCCGGCAGGCCCGCAAGGTGGTCCCAGTGCCCACCAGATAGTGAACGGTGAAGGCGCTGACGTCCATCGCGAGCAGCCCGGGAATGCGATACGCCTTGCCGGCGGCGCCGCCGGTGGTCGGTGCGATGTTCAGGTAGCCGTAGTTGCCGGTCGTCGAATAGCCCAGCCGGACGGCGGTCGCACCATCCTTGGTCAGCGCTGTCCGGAGTCCGTCCAGCCGTGGCGTGGCGGCGAAGTTCGGCGTCAGCTGCTCGACCCGTCCGTCGCCGAAACGGAGGATCCGGCCGTCGCTGAGCACCATCGTGGTGCCCACGTAGTCGACGGGATAGAGCGGCTCGGCCTCACCGCCCGGCACCATCGCCGGCAGGTCGAAGGGGTAGAAGGTCAGCTGACCGGTGTCGGGATCCCACCGCTGCAGACCTCGGTAGCCGCTGCCCTCCTCAGCCGGGACCAGGCCGGCGAACGTCCCCTGGTAGCCGATGTAGGAGCCGAAGGACGGCCCACCGCCCCGCTGCAGGTCGGCGCGGACGACCATCTCGGCGGGGAGTTCCTGCCAGCTTCGCCCGTTGTCGGCCGAGTACCGTCCGGGGGTCTGGTCGCCGGCGATGATGAACCGGTCCGCCGTCCCGGCAACGACCTGGAGCCGGCCCGGGACATGCAGGTCGGGCACGGAACTGACCGGTCCCAGCGTCGGTACCCCCGGGCCATTCCCTCCCGCCGGCGGCGCGGGCGTGGAGTGCGGTGCGGACGGCTCGAACCCGCAGCCGGTCAGCACGGCGGTCAGCAGCAGCGCCGCTAGTGCCGCCACCGGCCGGCGGAAGGTGGGCCGAGGGGGGTGTGAGGACACGCAATGCTCCTTATCGTGCCGGGCCTGATCCGAATCTAGTGCCCCCGGCACTCGTCCCCCGGCCACCAACCTTCACCCGCCGCGCGAGGCTCGACCGCACTGGCGTTCACGACGGCTCCCGCACCTGGTAGCGCCCCACGCCGCCGATCACCGGCCACGATTCGATTCGCGCCCGTAGCTCCGGCTCGAAGCTCTTCGGCGATCGGGAGACCAGGACGGCGCTGTGCCCGCTCGCCAGATAGTCGACCAGCTCCCGCTGGTAGCGATGCCGGGTGGCGGCCGGCGAGGCGTCCGTCCCCTGGCCGGCGAAGCGGTAGCCCAGCGAGTCGACCACGACCGGGCAGCCGCGGGCGATGTTGCGACGCAGCGTGTTCGTCAGCACCAGCACGGCGGTCCGGTCGGTGGTCACGCAGCCCGGCCGTCCGTCCAGCAGTGCCGTCAGCCGTGCCGCCGGGAACCGCGTCCCGGTGGTGGAACCGAGCAGCGCCAGGACTCCGGCGAGCAGTACCGCGGCGAATCCGGCCGCCACCATCACCCGTAGCCAGCGGGCAGTCATGCGTCGCAAGAACACGCCGGCAGCGTTGCCGTAGAGCAGGCACAGCGGGGCTGCGACGAACGCCGCGTAGTGCGGGTACCAGAGCGGTCCGGCCAGCAGCACAGCCGTCCCGGCGACGGCGAGGGCGGCGTGCAACCGTCCGGTCGGCGTCCGGCAGGCGACGACGATCGCGGCCACGGTGAGCAGCGCCGCGACCACCATGGCAACGGTGCCCACCGTCCCGGTGACCGGAGCCATCCCGAGCAGCGAGCGCAACCGGAACTGCCAGTCGTCATCGTCGCGCGGACGGCCGAGCTGGGCGAAGACGATGAGCTGCAACCAGTTCGGGGCCGCGATCGCGAACGGTGTCATCACCAGCCCGATGACACCGGCGGCGCCGGCCAGCGCACCGGCAGCCAGCCGGACGCCGTGACTCACCAGCAGCCACACCAGTACCACGGCCAGCGGCACCAGGCCCCACAGCTTCACCAGGGCGCCATAGCCGAGCAGTGCGCCCGCCAGCACCACCCAGCCCAGCGGCTCGCGACGCGCACCGATCCGTCCCAGCAGCAGCAACGCGATCAGGAGCAGCAGTGTCGCCAGTCCTTCCAGCCGGACGTCGTGCTCGACGTACCAGGCCGGGTACCAACCGGCGTACAGCCCGGCACCGACCAGCGCCGCCGTCCGGCCGCGGCGGTACAGGATCAGGTAGATCAGCGCTGCGTTGACCGCGCCCATCGCCATCCACGCCAGCCGTGCCGCCGCCATTCCGATCGGGTCCCCGGCCAGCTCCCCGAGTTCGGTGAACGGGAACAGCGCCAGCAGCACGCCGGGCGGGTGCAGCAGCAGGAAGTCCCGATAGGGCAGTTTCCCGGTACTGAGGGCGGCCGCGGCCCCGTAGTAGACGAACGGATCGTAGTTGCCGCGCCCGGTGAGTCCGCCGCCGCGCAGCACCGGGACCAGCCGGACGGCGAAGGCAAGCCCGGCGATCACCAGCATCGGCCAGTGCCGCCCGAGCCAGGTACCGCTGCCGACCAGACCCGACCGGACCCGTGTGCTGACGCCTGCTGCCCTCATCGAGACCTCAGCCGACCCGGGCGTTGCTGGCCTCGATGGCCGCCTGATCGAGTGGTGTGGCCAGTTCGGCGAGCGGCCGGGCGGACAGCCCCCAGCAGTTGCGCGGCGCGGCGCGCTGGCACTGCAGCGCGCTACCGACCCAGCCCACCCGGCCGTTGCCCGCTTCGGGCGCCGGCAGCGGCGCGATCGCCAGCCAGCTCCGCCGGTCGGGCCGGTACAGATAGCCGTTGGCGTTCACATAGCCGGACGCCTGCGCGCCGTAGTAGCGCAACGCCCACCCCGCGTCGCTGGGCGTCTGGCTGATCAGCGGTCCTCCGGGATGCGGCACCACCACGCTCTGCCAGCGAGCCTGGCCGAGTTCCACGGCCAGGCCGGTGGTGGCCCGCGGGTCGCTGGCCGGGATGCCCTGGCCCGCGGGGTCGGCGGGTGGATTGAAGTAGGCGGTGCCGTCCGCGGTGAGCTGCGCGGCACCCAGTTCGGCACCCGTGCCGGCATGCTCGGTCAGCTCGGCGAATCGTCCGGTCGCCGGATCCCAGTCGGTCAGCACGATGCCGCCGCTCGGCAGCCGGGTGTCCAGCAGCACCCGCTCACCGACGGCCAGGTTCACCCGGAGCGGTGCGACCGACAGCCTGGTGCGGCCCCCGCCCGGCTGGACCGCTGCGGAGGTCCAGCGCCGATCGGCGAAGCTGAAGCGGTGGTAGCCGATCGGGGCCCCGGACGCCTCGTCGCTCTGGTCGAGGCAGAAGATGCCCTCATCGAGGCCGACCGGGGTGCAGCCGCTGTCGTCGGGCAATCCGGCGTCGTGGAAGGTGGTCCAGGCGTTGTCGACGGTGTCGTAGGCGTACAGCTCCATTCGGTCGCCGGTGGCCTTCGCGCCGGCGTCGATCATCACGTAGATCCGGCTGCCGGAGGCGAACGCGTAGCTCGCCGCACATTGGCGGCCGCGCGCCGGACCGTCGGCGAGCTGCTGCCACAGATCGGCCCCGGGTTGGTAGCGGTAGCCGTCCAGCCGGCAGGTCCCGTCCGTGCTCCGGCCGGCGAGCAGGTAGACCGAACCGTTCAGGCCCACCTGTGCGTACCGCTCCACGTCCACCGGAGCCGGCAGTCGCGGCGTCCACAACGGCGCGGTGGACGCCTGCACCGGGCCTGCGGACGGCGTCGCACTGGCCGGGATCGCGGTCACCGGCCCCTGGGTCAGCTGCCCGATGATCAGTTGGGTCGCCCCCACCACCACGGCGACACCGGCCGCCGCAGCCAGCAGCCATCGGTTCCGACGGGGGCGGACCGGTGCGGGCCGGGGTTGCTGCAGTTCGTCCAGCCGAAAGGGCTGGAAGTCGGTCCGGGCCACCTCGTCGCGGAAGTGGCGCCGCAGTGCCTCCTCCAGCTCGCTCCGGCCGGTGAAGGGATCGTCGTCAGCCATCGCTCCCCCTCTCGGCCTCGCGGCGCAGATCGCCGAGCGCTCGATGCACCAGAGACCGTGCACTGGCCTCGGTGCAGTCCAGGACCTCGCCGATCTCGGCGTAGCTGCACTCTTCCCAGTAGCGCAGCACCAGTGCGGCCCGGCGCCGGCCGGTCAGCCGGCCGGTGAGCGCGCCGAGGTACATCGAGTCGAACACCCGGCTGTCGCTGGGCACGGCCTCGTCACGCACTTCGGCGACCACGACCTCGCGCCGGCGTTTGCGCCAGCGGGAGACGTTGGCGTTGACGATGCTGCGCCGCAGATAGCCTGCCGGGTTGCCGGTGCCGCGGATCGTGTGCCATTGCCGCATGGCGCCGAGCAGCGCGTCCTGCACCGCGTCGCGGGCGTCCTCGGGATTGCCGATCACCAGGTACGCGAACTGCTGCAACCCGACCGAGTGCTCCTGGACGAATCGTTCGAAGTCGAGCTCGCCGGCCGGCGTCGGGTCGGCGTCGGCCACCACTGCCTCCCACGTCGCGAGCGAACTGGTCACGGTCAACCTACGCAGCAGTCCCCCACTTCGTGGCACCCCACCGCGGAATTCTCTTCGGACGACGCCCGGCATCGGAGATCCCGGGCAAGCCCGAGACGACGGCGCGCACCCCTTCCACCACGGGTGTGTGTCGTGGTCACGCTGTCGCAGGCCAGAGCGATCCGCGGGAGGCGACGCCGGTGGGCGTCCGCCGTCGTCGGGTAGGCGGCCCACCGCGGTGCCGTGTTCGTCGAGGAAGGCCGCGTGGTCGACCTCCGTCCCTGGGGGCAGCGCCGTCACCCGCGACAGGTCGGGAGCCGAAGGGGTTTGGATAGAGTCGAACGGTCGCCGGGCGTAGATTCGACTGGGCTCAAGGGCAGAGGCACGTATTCAACCGGCCGGATCTTCAACCGGCCGGATCGAAGGAGATGAGACCGTGGATGACAAGACGGTGGTGCTGAACGCCGGGCTGGTGGATTACGACGGAAAGGTCGACTATCACCAGATCGCCTCTGAGGTGGTGATTCACGACGACACATCGGAGGATCAGATCCTCGAACGCGTGGCAGGATTCGACATCGTCGTCACGAAGGAAATGCAGGTCGCCGGCGACATCATCCGCAAATTCCCGGACAGCGTGAAGCTGATCTGCGAAGCCGGCACCGGCTACAACAACATCGACCTGGACGCAGCGCGCGATCGGGGCATCGTGGTGTGCAACATTCCCGCCTACAGCACCGCCCGCGTGGCTCACACCGCGATTCTCCTGATCCTCAGCCTGGCCAGCTCGCTGCAGCAGCAGATCCGGATGCTGGCCAGGGGAGATCGGAGCAACTTCCACCACCACCTGATGGTCGATCACGTCGAGGTGAACGGTAAGACATTGGGTCTCATCGGATACGGGAATATCGCACGAGAAACGATCAAGGTCGCCCAGGCACTGGGAATGAACATCCTGGTCGCCACCAGGACCTCACGACCCGACGTGGACGGGATTCACTTCACGACCAACGACGAGGTCTTCGAGCGAAGTGATTTCATCTCGCTCCATTGCCCGCTCAAC
This sequence comes from Micropruina sp., assembly GCF_027492755.1. Classification (GTDB taxonomy): domain Bacteria; phylum Actinomycetota; class Actinomycetes; order Propionibacteriales; family Propionibacteriaceae; genus Micropruina. The sequence continues at coordinate 27,224 of NZ_JAPUED010000158.1, forward strand.
GCGGCGACCAGGCACCTGGTCAATCAGCAGACGCTGGCCATGATGAAACCCACCGCCTATGTGATCAATACCGCACGGGGCGCACTGATCGACGAGGCGGCGTTGATCGAAGCACTGCGCACGGGTGTGATCGCGGGTGCCGGCCTGGATGTACAGGAGGTCGAACCGCTCGATGACGCAAGCCCGCTCTTCACGATGGACAACGTGATCATCACCCCGCACATGGGATGGCGGGGCCTGGAGACCAGACAACGCTTGGTGTCGATGATCGGAGACAACATTCGCGCGTTCCGCGAGGGACATCCGATCAATCGAGTGGACTGAGCTCGCTCCACAGACCGCCGGGCGCGAACACCTCGTCCACCAACTCGTCGAACCAGCCCAGTTCACGGGCCAGATCGAGGACGCTGTAGCGCGACCGGTAGTAGGCGGCGCTGAGGAAGGTGTCCTTCACCGTGGCGGCGGTGATCCCGATGTCCTCGGGGACGCTCGGTGCGCCGGCCGCCTTCAACATCGCCTGCAACTCGCGGGCCGGGATCAACTGCTTCTCCAGTTGCGGCTTGAGCGTTCCCCAGCTGTCGAGCACTTGGGTCAGCCGCTCCCGCAGGGCCGGGGCCTCGATGTACTTGGCCCGGGTCTCCTTGGCGCAGTGGTCGGCGAGCGTCCCCGACAGCCGGCTCCGGATGTCGGCCTCGATCGTCTCCCACGCCGGCCATCCCACGATCGCCTTCTCGACGGCCTCGGCTGTGACGTCGCGGAGGAAGAAGCGCTCGTAGAAGGCGCTCATCGCCAGCGTGCCGATGGCCACCTTGAAGCCGTGCGACAGCGGCGGCTCCCAGTCCTGGCCGAGGTGATCAAGCTCCCACAGATGACTGAAGTAGTGCTCGGCGCCCGAAGCCGGACGGGTGCCGCCGTAGACCTGCATCGACAGCCCGGAGAGGATCAGCCCGTTCACCAGGCCGGCGTAGGCGTCCGGGTCACCGGCCGCCAGGTCGGCCGGCCGGGCCAGCGCCTCGGCCACGCCACCCTGGACGAGTTCCCAGGCCAGCGGATGCAGCGGCTCCCAGCCCACCGCGTCCGACAGCAGCCAGTCGGCACCGCCGGGAATCTTCGCCGACAGGTCGCCGTAGCCCGAACCGACCATGTTCGGCGGTGCCGCGGCGGCGACGTCCAGGTCGAAGATCACCACCTGCGGTGCCGGGCAGGGCATGGTCACCTTCACGCCGTCGCGGGTCATCGGGGCGCCGAAGCCGGTGTAGCCGTCCATCGAGGCCGCGGTGCCGACCACCGTGTAGGGCTGCTCCAGCTCGCCGGACGCCAGCTTGACCAGGTCGTTCAGGGTGCCGGCACCCACCGCCACGCCGAGCGAACCGGTCTCACGCAGCCGCTCACGGATCGTCTCGCAGTGCTCGTAGGCCGCGTACAGGGCGGGAGTGCCGGGGAAGATCAGCGCGTCCTCGACCCGCAACCCGGCGGCGCGCAGCGAGGCGTCCACGGCTTCGCCGGCGGCAGCCCAGGTGCGTTCGTCGGCGACCACCAGCACCGACGCCTCGCCGACGTCCATCGAGTCCCGGACGATCTCACCGACCCGGGCGAGCACACCCCGGCCCACCTCGACCACCTTGGTCTGGTCGGCGTGCGAAAGGCCCTTCTCGATCGCTGCGTTCACCGTCTGTCCTCCGTTTCGTCGCTCGCGCGCTTGAACGTCCACCGTCGCGGTGGGTCGGTGCCACGGGATTCGTGCCCCCGGCGGGTCCAGCTTGCCGTACCGATGCACCGCCGCAACATAGGCGTCTCCGGGGAGCTCCAGCCGTGCGGTGGGACTTTCGTCCCGGGCACGGCGGCGTTCACCGGCCACAGTCGAGGTATGACCGACAACATCACCAAGGATCGAGTGGTCGTCGGGGTGGACGGGTCAAGGCCCTCCGTCGCGGCGCTCCGCTATGCGGCGAGGATCGCCACCGCTTTCCAGGCTCCGCTGGAGGCGGTGACCATCTGGTCGCCACCTGCGTTCACCGACCCCTACCTGGTCGTCGAGTGGACGCCGGAACAGGACGCCGAACAGGTGCTGGACGCCGCGATCGCCGACGCCTTCGGCGACTCCCCGCCCGAGCAGCTGACCCGGACGGTGCTGCCCGGCCCGGCGGCCCGCACCCTGATCGGCCTCAGCCGGCACTGCGACACCCTCGTGCTCGGCAGTCGCGGCCATGGCGGCTTCGTCGGCATGCTGCTGGGCTCGGTGAGTTCCGCGTGCGCCGCCCACGCGCACTGCCCGGTGCTCATCGTCCGATCGGGAGCGGACGACTAGTCCCCGGCCACTAACGCCAGCCGGCGGCCATCGAGCGCAGCCGGGCCTGCTCGCTGACCCGTTCGATCTCGAACACCGCCGCCTGGGTGCGGTGCTCGAAGCCGAGCTTGCACAGCAGGCTGGACACGTGGTTCTTGACCGTCTTCTCGGCCAGGCCGAGCCGGTCGGCGATCTGCCGGTTGGTCAGGGCGTCCGCGATCAGTGCGAGGATCTGTCGCTCGCGGGCGCTGAGCGAGGCGAACCGCGGATCCTCGTTCCGCCGGCGCGGGCCGGTGATCGGCCGGGTCGCCAGCGGGGTGAGCAGTCGCCGTCCGGCCGAGACGGCACGCACCGCCCGCACCAGTTCGGCGGCTCGCACCGACTTCCGCAGGCAGCCGGACGCGTCGGCCAGCAGCGCCGCGAGCATCGTGTCGTCGTCCGGCTCCGGGCTCAGGATCAGGCAGCCGAGGCTCGGATGCAGGCGCCTGAGGTAGCCGCACAGGTCGATGCCGCTGCCGTCCGGTAGACCGGCGTCGAGTACGGCGACGTCGGGCCGTGTCGCCGCGATCCGGACGACCGCCTCGTGACACGACGAGGCTTCGCCGACGACGGCGAGATCGGGTTGGGTGTCCAGAACACTGACGATCCCGCGGCGCACCAGTTCGTGATCGTCGACGAGGAAGATCCGAGCCATCTCAATCACCACCGAGTGCATCCACTCCGACGTGGTCCGGGCGAACCGCGTCGCGGCGTCCTTTGCTTACTCCTCAGGCTACCGGCGCCGTTCCGCAGCCGTGCCCGATCGGCTGAACAGCCACCGGTTTGCCCGGCGTGGAAACAATGGGTGCATCGGCCGGAACACCGGCCCCTGACCGTCGTTGGAGTGAGCGAGCATGACCGAGAAGGGCAACACCGAGCAGTTCGAGGTGACACTCGGCAACGTCGTCGGAAAGATCATGGAGTTGATCCGCGAGGGCAACGTGCGCCGGATCACCCTGCGGCGCGGTGGCAAGACGTTGCTGGAGGTGCCGCTGAACGCGGGCCTCACCGTGGGCGCGGTCACCGCGCTGGTCGCCCCGCTGCTGCTGGGGGTGGGCGCGCTCGCGGCCGTGGTCACCAAGGTGACCGTGGTGGTGGAACGGCCGTCGAAAGCCGAGTGACCCGCGTCGCTCGACGCGCGGCCGCCCCGTGGCATGCCGAAGGGCTGCCGTCGTAAGTCCGACGGCAGCCCTTCGGGTCACGGATCAGCGGTTGCTGGCGAGGAACCGCTGCGCGACGTCGGTCTTGGTGTGCTTGTAGTACCACGCGGTCGGGTTGCCGTCACCGCTGATGACCCAGGCCACCGTGATCGACTTGCGTCCCTCGGCCGCCTTCGCCGACCACTTGCCCGTCGAGGTCAGGTTGGGCATCTTCCTGGTGGCCTGGTTGATCTTGCTCAGCCACTCGGCCTTGGTGGTCTCGGTGGTGCCGGTGACGGTGACGATCTCCCAGCTGGACTTGCCGTAGTGCGGCTTGTCCTCGCCCTTGCGCAGCAGGCCGTCATTGTCGTAGCCGACCGCCTTCGAGCGAAGCTTCCTGGTCGCGGTCGAGTACTTGTCGACCTGCACCTTGAGGGTGACCTTCTCTGCGACCGGCGGCGGGCAGTCGATCGGCGTCTTGGTCTCACGATCGCGCTTGTCGATGAACGTCCAGGATTCGTCCGGGACGTCGGTGGTCCAGTTCGCCTCGCCCAGGACGCTGGAGCTGCCGCCACCGGGCAGGTAGTAGACCGTCCGGTCCGGCGTCCCGTCGCCGTTGCCGACCTTGCGGCTGTCGACGTCGCGGGTGTCGGTTTCGCCACCGGGGTTGTCGGTCGACCAGTCGGACCACGGTCCCCAGTCGGTGAACCCCTCGTCGGTCAGCACCTTCTCGGCCTTGTACTTGACGGTCTCGCGCGGGCCGCCGTAGCTGCTGAGCGAGACGGAGCCGGTGCCCAGGTACTGCTCGGGAACGCCGTTCTTGCCCCAGACGATGTTGATGATCACATCGGGGATCTGATGGAACCCGGGCGACTTCACCCAATGGCCGGCGACGACCTGGCCGTTCACCTTCGTGGTGCCGCCGTCGACGAAGTCCCAGCCCTCGACCGACTTGATCTCCTTGGAGCCGTAGAGCTCGACCCGGCTGCGGAACCGGTACTCGGTGGTCGTCGTCTCCTGCTTGCCCGCGATGACCTTCTGGTAGCGGGATTCATGAATGATCGACGTCGCGTAGCAGGTGTTGGCCTCTTGCGCCGATGCCGTGACCGGCGTGGAAATGAGGAGGGCGCCTCCCGCGATCGCTGCGGCGGCCAGGGCTCCGATGACCTTCTTCATGTCTGCTCCTTGGGGCTGTGGAGGCTGGGTACCTCGCTGTCGTAGGAGCAGACTGATCCGCCGACCGCAAGGCCTCGTCGGCCGGCGATGGAGCGGCAATCAAGAGATGATCAAGGTCGAGTTCAGCGCCCCTTGAGGTTTCCCCAAGCCGGCGGCGGACGCGGCGGCGGTCAGGGACGACGGCCCAGGCCGGCTTCGCGGGCGGCGACGATCGCTGCCGACCGGTCCCGGGCCCGCAGCTTCATCAGGATCGCCGAGACGTTGTTCCGCACGGTCTTCGGCGACAGGTACAGCTGGGTGGCGATCTCGCCGTTCGGCAACCCGGTGGCGACCAGATCGAGGATCTCCCGTTCGCGCTCGGTCAGTTCCGGGAACACGGCGGGTGGCGCTGCCGTGGCCGGTCCGGCGGCGAACACGCGGGCGATCCGCTGGGCCAGTGAGGCGCCGAACACCACGCCGCCGCCGTGCACAGTCCGGATCGCCTGGACGAGCTCGTCGGCGTCCGCGCCCTTCAACAGGTAGCCGCGGGCGCCGGCGGTGATCGCGCTGAAGACGGTGCTCTCGTCCTCGCCCATGGTGATCACCAGCACCCCGGTCTCCGGCAGTTCGGCAAGCACCTGCCGGGTGGCTTCGATGCCGTTCAGCCGGGGCATCTGCAGGTCCATGATCACCACGTCGGGGCGGCTCTCCCGGGCCTGCTCGACGGCTTCGATGCCGTCCGCGGCGCGTCCGACCACCTCGATGTCGGGCAGCGGCTCAAGCAGCGAGGCCAGCCCGTCGCGATAGATCGGGTGATCGTCGGCGATCAGCACGGTGATCGGTTCGGTCATCAGGCACCTCCGGTCAGCGGCAGGACGGCGCGGACGGTGGTGCCGCCGCCGTCCGGGCATTCGACCATGGCCTCGCCGCCGAGTTCGGCGGCCCGTTCCCGGACCGAGAGCAGACCCACCCCGGCCGTCCGCTCCGACGATATCCCGATGCCGTCATCGGCGACCTCCACGGTGAGGGCACCCGTTTCCCGTACCAGCCGGACGCGCACCAGCCCGGCCTGCGCATGCCGGGCCACGTTGGTCAGCGACTCGGCCACGATCCGGTAGGCGGCCACCTCGACCGCCGCGGGCAGCCCGTCCAGGCCCTCGGCTTCGACGGCCACCACCGGCCCGGATGCGCGCAGCCGATCGGCCTGCTGCTCGACGGCGGCCAGCAGGCCGAGGTCGTCCAGCGCCGGCGGACGCAGCCCGTGCACCAGCCGGCGCACCTCCGCGACCGCGTCCCGCAGGTCGGTCCGTGAGGCTCCGATCAGGTCCTTGGCCCGGGACGGGTCGGAGTCCACCGCCTGCTCGGCCGCGGCCAGCCGCAGCCCGACGCCGCCCAGCGCCGGCCCCAGCCCGTCGTGCAGGTCGCGACGGATCCGGCGCCGGTCGTCCTCACGGGCCAGCACCAGCCGTTCCCGGCTGGCCTGCAGCTCCTCGGTCAGCCGGGTCAGCCGGACGGCGATCGCGGCCTGCCGGACCACGTCCATCAGCAGCGCCTGGTCCGCTCGGGTGAGCACCGCCCGCAGCCCACCGCGGACCGGCAGGATCAGCCGTCCGACCCGCTGGCCGGAGTAGGCGATCGGCAGCTCGTTGACCTGGTTCGGACGGCGTCCGTGTTCGGCGAGCAGCCGTCCGCCGTCGGAGGCGAACACCTCGACGCCGACGTACGGCACCCGGAACGAGTCCGCCACGGACGCCACCAGGGCCGGCAGTTGGTCGGCCACCGAACCGCTGGCCTCCAGCCGGGCGGCCAGACCGGCGACCACCTGGTAGCGGTCGCCGCGCCGGCCCAGCAGCCGCCGCCGGATCCGCACCCAGAGCAGGCTGCGCAGCGGTGCGTAGAGCAGCACGGTCAGCAGCAGCACCACCAACGTGACGTCGCGCTGGTCGAGGTGGTCGCCCACCGTCCGGCTGATCAGCGCGACCAAGGCCAGGTCGAGACCGATCACGATGGCACCGACCGCACCCCAGGCGACGGTGTCGGCGACCAGGCCGTCCACGTCGTAGCGGTCGGGCGCGCAGATGCCGATCGTCACCGAGACCGAGGTCGCGACGACCGCCGCGAACAGCGCGTAGCTGGCCAGCAGCCCCGACGGCGCCAGCAGGCTGATCACCGCGAGGAAGCCGCAGACGATGCCGGCCCAGAGCAGCCAGCGCAGCCGGCGCCGCTCGAGGCCGGCCGCCGAGCGGTGCCGCACGACCACCAGGGCCAGCGCCGGGATCACCGAGGCCAGGGTGACCAGCCGGGTGACCACCATCAGCGGATAGCCGACCTCGGCCGGGATCGGCAGGCTGAGCAGGTCGGGGTCGGCCACCGGCGGCTCCGGCACGCCGAGTTCGAGCACGGCGGCCGGCATCACCAGCAGGGTCACCGGCAGCGCCGCGGACGCCGCCAGGGTGACGACTCCGAGCCATCGCCAGCCGCCGGCCAGCAGCCGTCCGGTCGGGTAGAGCACCAGCACCAGCGGCAGCCCGACCAGCAGGAAGGCCCCGGCCCGGGCGACGAACCAGTAGGCGAACCCGGTGCCGGGCAGCAGGTCGTCGGGCAGGGTGCCGAACGGTGGCGTGATGCCCAGCCCGTACCAGGCCTCCAGCGCGCCGTCCACCGCCCAGAGCAGTCCGAAGCCGACCAGGATGCCGCCGATGGCGTGGCCCGGACGCCGGGACAGGATGACCGCGCCGCAGCCGGTCATCACCACGCCGAGCGGTGCGGTCGGTGACGCCAGATCGACCGTGCCGCCGGCCCGCAGCCGGATCACCTGGCAGATCACGGTGAATGCCGCCAGCGCCAGGGCGAGGCTCAACCAGGCGATCGGGAGCGGCCGCAGCCGGGGCATCCGCAGGGGCACTCCGGCATTATCGCGGGCTCGGCGTCCCGTCCGCGCGGGACCGGCGTCCCCTCGTCACGGGACGTTTCCGCCCGGTGGGGAAGGGACGGCGCACCCTGGGGCGCGGGTCGCCCCGCCCAGCACGGTTGGGTCATCGGGCCGGCAGCACGGTCGGCCGACGACAAAGGGAGAACCACTGATGTCTGTGTCACAACAGCCGGCGCCGGCCCGCTCCGACCTCGCGGTCGCCGCCTCGGACGCCGCCGCCACACCCGCCGTTCGCTACCCGTTCCGGCGGCACGGCTTTCTGCTCACCATCGGCAGCACCGTCTGGGCCGCCACCATGGTGCTGTTCGACCTCGACCCCACCTCGCGGGTCGGCGAGATCGGCTACGCGTTCGGCTCCGGGTTGTTCCAGACCGGGCTGCTCGCCCTGCTCTGGGTGCTCTGGAAGACCGACGCCCTCGGCACCGGCAAGGTGGCGAAGACCGCGCTCGGCATCGAGACGGTGCTGGTCACCCTGGCCATCGGCTCGACGATCGCCGACGGGGTCGGGATCAGCGACCTGAACCAGCCCGGCTGGGCGCTGCTGGACGCCTTCTGGCCGTTCTCGATGTTCGGCATGTTCCTGATCGGCATCAGGATCGCGGTCGCCGGTCAGTGGCGGGGCGTCCGCCGGTTCTGGCCGATGGTCGCCGAGAGCTGGGCCGTGGTGACCATTCCGACCCTGATCGTCTTCGGCCCGATCGTCGCCCAGGTTGTCGCACCGCTGCACCTGCTGGTCGGCTACGCCGTCCTCGGTGTCCTGGTGGCCACCAAGCCTCACTGATCCTCGTTGGTTGAGCTTGCCGAGACCCCGGACCATGGGTTTTCGGCAAGCTGAACCCGCAAGGGAGCCGGCCGCCACCGGTCGAGCTTGTCCAGACACCTCGCCGAGCATGCGCTGATCCCCCACGCACCCTTGCGGCTTGTCACCGGGGTCCGCCACAGTTAGGGCCACCACCCTCCCCGCACCGACCGATCGTGAACTCAGTTCACCAAAGCCGCCGAGGAGCACCGATGGACCGCACACTCCCCCGTTTCACCCGGCTCGCCTGCGGTGTCGCGCTCGCGGCACTGCTCGCCGGCTGTACCTCCGGCACGGCTGAAAGCGGTAGCCAGCCCGGTGGCGCAGAGCCTGGCGGGGCGGCGACCGCCACCTCGGCGGCCGCACCGACGCCGTCCGGACCCGCGACGGACGCCATCCGCGCCCTGGACCCGAAGTCGTTGGATTGGCGATGGTTCGAGGACCATTCGCGCTCCATCAAGGTCGATCTGACCAAGCCGGACAAGCACGGACGCACCTACAGCCTCGGCAAGCCGGTCTATTCGGACGCCGACGGCGACGGCCTGGAGGACATGGCCGTGCCGATCGCCCAACTGGACGGCAACGGCTACCGCCAGCATTGGCACATCTGGCTGGCCACCGCCACCGGTGGCGCCGATCAGGTGATGATCCCGATCGGCCTGACTGCCCGGTGCGGGGACGCGACCACCAAGGTGACCGCGGTCAAGGGCGGATTCCAGGTCAAGGAACGGCTGCGCGAGCCGATCATCGACGACTACCTGCCCTGTTCCAGTCCGGGCACCTTCACCTCCACCCGCCAGGTCGGCGTGGAGAGGGCCGGCGACACGGTGGCCCTGGTCAACCTGAAGGACCGCCGCGGCTACGGCGGGGTCTGCCCCACCGTCCCGCGCACCGAGACCGGACGGGTCAAGGTGTGGGGTGCGGTGGCTCCTACCAACGCCGCGCCGTTGACCATCGACGGCGAGCGGATGTACCTGATCTGGGCACACGCCCATCCGCTGACCAACGGGGCGGAACCGATGAAGCTCGCCGTGGTGTGGCCGGCCGGAGGGAACTCCAGCAAGCGGCTCTGCGTGTGGACCGATCCGGGCCGCTACGAGAGTTCCTGACCGGGACGTGCGGCGCCACCCAGGCCTCACGGCGTCGGCAGGCTGGTGGCCTCCGCGATGCACACGGCGGCCCCGATGTTGCCGCCCGCGTCGACCAGCAGCTTGACCAGGCCGGAGATGTCGTCGGTGGTGTTCAACATGACTTTGGTCGCGAGCGGCGCGCCGACGAAGCTCAGGTTGCCCAGCACGGTGCCGAGGATGGCGACCCAGCCGGCATTGTTCTTGCCGCTGTAGACGCCGCCCATGATGGTGTTCGCGGTGCCGGCGATCATCTGCACGAACGGCGCCATGTAGTCCTTGGCGACGTCCTGCACCCCGCTGGGGAAGCCCGAGTTGCTCAGATCCTTCGTCCAGCCGGCCTTCGCCACCGCTCCGAACACCGACGGCAGCACCGCCGACCAGACGATGAACGGCAGCAGCTCGAAGTCCTCGGTACTGGTGGCGATGCCACCGTGGAACGGGTAGGACGCGCTGCCGTCGCTGTTCGGCTCGCTCGGCCATAGCGCGACCGTTTCGACCAGCGGGCACAGGATGTCGAAGTAGTCGATCAGGCCGGACGGCTCACCACGCTTCCCGGTGTCGCTGTCGTAGAACTGCTGCGCGTCGCCGACCAGGTCCGCCATCCCCCACACCCCCTGGGCGACCGCGCCGGTGATGCCCAGCCCCACCTGCCAGCCGTCCGGTGGATTGGCGCCCAACTGCCCGCGCGGGAAGCCGGCCACCGTGGCCGGGAACAGCGCGCTGTAGCCGCGGCAGCGGGCCACCAGAGCGGCCGGGAAGGCCACCACCCAGGACAGGATCTCGGCCAGGCTGAAGTGAATGTCCACCCCGACCTCCTCCAGGATCAGCCCGAGAATCCCCATGCTGGAGACCAGGTTGTACTGGTAGGTGAAGTAGCCCTCGATCAACGCCACCCCCGCCTTGCACAGGTCGAGCAGGGTGTCGGCCAGCGCGTCGAGCAGTTGCAGCCCGTCGTGCACCACGGTGTCGAGCTGGGTGAACCAGTCGGTGACCTGGGTGTTGCTCAGCTTGTTCTTGTCGGCGCTTCCGTTGCTGCTGAAGGCGTCCGTCATCGTGGTCGAGATGAAGGTGAACAGTGCGTCCGACAAGGTCATCGCGTCGGCCCAGTCGGTCGCCAGATCCTGCAGCAGCGGTTGGAACGTGTCGGCGCTGATCGTCGGCCCGGTGTCGGTGGCCGGCAGGTAGGACATGAATTTGTCCATCAGCCACTTGCCGGGAACGTCGTTCATGACCTTGCCGAGGTAGCTGAGGTCCTTGCCCAGGTGGCTCTGGTTGGAGGAGCTGCCGGTGTCGGTCGGCGGTGGCAGGGCTGGTCCGCCGAGGGTGCCCTCGACCAGGTTCTTGAGGTTGCTGATCTCCTGATGCGCCTGGGCCTCTTTGGCGCTGAACCAGTCGTCGGTGTCGATCTCGACCTGGTTGAGCGCGGCGGTGACGCTGGCGCCGAGGTCGCCGAACCAGGTCTGGAACTGCGCCGCGCTGGACTTGGCGGCCTCGACGAGTTCGATCACGTTGTTCTTCAGCCAGTCGATGGCCTCTTTGATGTCGGCGCCGAGGGTGGCGAAGAAGCCGCCGATCACATGGAAGGCGCTCTTCATGTCGGCGATGGCGAGATCGGTGAAGTTGACCACGGCCTCACCGATCTGAATGGCCAGGTCGACCAGCCAGCCGGCCGCGTTCTCGGCCGCCCGGACGACGGCCTGGACGAGCTTCGCCGCGCCGTGCCGGATGGCGTGACCGATGGTGTCGAACAGGTGGCCGAACGAGAAGGTCAGCCGGGTTCCCTCCAGCTTCGCCTGGCCCGCGCCGGCGGTGTAGGTGGGTTTGCCGTTGTTGACCGCGAGCGTGAAGGCCTGCGCCACTCGGGTGCCGTTCTGGGCGTCGTTGCCGGTCTTGATCAGCTGGCCGAGCGCCTGCGCGGAGGCGGTCGCCGAGTCCGCATCGGTGAGCGTGCTGAACAGCAGCGTCTTGCCGTCGCTCTGCGTCGCAGTGGTCAGCGTCGCTCCGGACAGGGTGCCCAGATCGCCCAGTGGGCCGGTGCCGCCCAGGAACGCGCGGACGTCGTTGTCGGCAGTCACCAGCAGCGGGCTGCCGGTGGCGTTGCCGTTGGCGTCCAGCGCCTGCAGGGTGAGCATGGCGCAATCCAGCTCGTCGGAGGGGATGCTGAAGGTGATCTCGCCCTTCACGTCGGTGGTGACGGTGAGCGGGGCGTCCGGGGTGATCGGCAGGCTGCCGGTCGGCGTCCAGGCACCCACCGGGCGGTCGGTGCTGATCGTGACCTGCGCACCCATCACCGCCGTGCCGTTGGCGTCGGTGACCGTGCCCTGCACCCGGTAGGCGGAGAAGTCGTACAGTTCCTCGCCGGCCTGATGCACCTGGGTCTGGGTCCAGCCGGCCGGGCCGAGGGACAGCACGCTCAGGGTCTCGTCGAGGCCGACCGCGAACAGCGTGTTCTGGTTCGGGTCGGTCGGGACGCCGAACACCGCTTGCAGGTCGGGAACCAGGGGGATCGGCGTGGCCCACGAGCCCGTCCCTGCGCTGGAGAGTTCCTGGATCATCTGCAGGGTGCCGTCGGAGTCGAGCAGGTTCACTGTGTACAGATCGTTCTGTTGCCACACCGACACCGCGTTGGACGCCGCCAGCGCGACGTCGGTGACCGTGTTGTAGTTGCCGTTCTCGTCGACGAACCCGGTGCCGCTGGCGGTCTGGAAGGCGTAGCCGGGATAGTTCGTGGTGCTGGTCGGCGAGGCGTACGCCCACATCAGCTCGGTCACCCCACTGGCGCCGGCGTCACTGATGCCGGCGTCGAAGTAACTCGCGCCGTTCTGCGGGTACACCGTCAGCGTGCCCTTGTCGGTGAGCGTGAACAGGAAGCCCGTGGGAGCGTCCGTGGTGGACTTCTCGGTGGCGTCGTACAGCACCGCGAAGTCGGTGAGCACGCCGTCAAGGGTCGGCTGTAGGTACTGCTGGTAGATCAGCGGTTCATAGTCCAGATTGCCGGTCGGCACCCAGCCGCCCAGAGTCGTGGTGCCACCGTCGACGAAGGTGGTGGCGAAGTAGGGCGTGCCGTCACGCGAGATGCCGCCCTTGACCACCCCCTGTTCGGCGCTGACGTCGATGCCCAGGTCCTCGTAGGTGGCGGTGATGCCGGAATCCCAGGTGGCGGCACCGGTCAACCGGGTCAGCCAGGCCGGAGCGTTGCTCGGGTTCTCATTCGGATTACCGCTGGGATAACCGAACACCAGGACGTAGACGTCCGTACCGTTCGCAGCGACCGCGACGTCGTTGACGGAGTTGAACAGTCCCTGCAGGTCGAAAGCGACGAACGACCACCCGGTGGGGCTGGTGGCGTCGCGGCGCAGGTGGGAGAGGTTGCCGCCGGCGAACACCAGCGCCTCGACCTGGTTGCCGTTCTTCGGATTCACGAACGGGTAGACGTAGTCGCCCTGCTGGATCATCACCTCAGAGGTCATGAAGAACTCCCGGGACAACTCGCTGCTCGCCTGCAGCACGTAGGGCGTGGGCTGTGCGGCCGCGGGAGCACCCCGGCGGCGGGGTGCCCGGCCCTTCATCGCCCGCCGCGCCGCGCGGTTGGGTGCAGCGACCGCGGTCGCCTCGTGGTTGAGCAGCAGCGGCGCGAGGGCCGCGGTGAGCCCCGCGATGCCCAGCCCGTGCAGCATGGTGCGGCGGCTGAACGCCCGAGCTGGCTGCCCCGACCGGTCGTCGGCGGGTGAGGTGTTCATCGGCGTGGTCCCTTCGGAGCGGCAGGACCGGACTCGACCCTGGCGACGATGTGGTGCTGCCCGGCGTGCAGGCCGGTGACCCGGACGCCGGCGAGGCCCTTGACCCGCGCGGGGGTGGGTCGCAGGGCGAGCGCCTTGGCGTCCAACCCCGCACCGTGCTGGCCGACGTTGCCGTCACCCCAGGTGAACACCGCGCCGTTGGTGGTCAGCGCAGCACCGCCACGGGCGTGCGCGACCAGGTCACGCACCCGGCCCTGTCCGGTCGGCAGCTTCACCGCGACCGGCTCGAACCGGTTGACGTGGTCCCCCACCCCGAGTTGGCCGGACGCGTTGGCGCCGAAGGCCAGCAGCTGGTGCCGACTGGTCAGCACCAGGGTGAAGTCCTCGCCGGCGGCGAGCCGCATCGGCCGTCCCCAGGCGGATCTGAGCCGGATCGTGCCCTCGCTCGGACGCCCCGCGGCGTCCAGACCGAAGACCACCAGCCGGCCGTCGCGCAGCGCGACCGTGACGTGCCGGTTGCCGGCGGCGACCGCGACGGCGGCGCTGCCCTTGGGTAGGACGGCCCGTGCCGGGCGGGTCTGCGGCAACGCCCCGAGTGCCGGGTTGTGCTTCGATCGGCGTCCCAGTTGGCCGAAGGTGTTGCGTCCCCACAGGTACACCGCGCCGCCCGCGGTGACGGCCGCGGAGATGCCGTTGCCCGCCGCGATCGCGCTCACCGATCCGGGGATGCGTTTTCGGAGCAGCACCGGCTCGTGCCGGTCGACGACCGTTCCGTCACCCAACTGGCCGCGGTGATTGTGGCCCCAGGCGAAGAGGCGACCCGATCTGGTGGTCGCCACGACGTGGTCGACGCCGACCGCGATGGCGGCGATCCTGGTGCCCTTGGGCAGCTTCACCCGGGTCGGGGTCCAGCGCAGCGAGGTGGTCCCGTCCCCGAGTTGGCCATGCTGGTTGCCGCCCCAGGCGTAGACCTTGCCGCCGCGGGTCAGCGCGACGGTGAAGTTCAGCCCGCCCTGAACGTCCGCCGTGCCGGAGGGCAGCCGGGTGCGCGTCGGCGCCAGTACCTGCGCGGTGTGGCCCAGACCCAGACCGGCCCGCGCGTTGTAGCCCCAGGTGAAGGCGGGCAGGCCGCGCTTCTTGGCTGCGGGGTGCGGCACCGCCTTCAATGCCGCGGGTGCAGGCCCGGCAAGGGCAGTCAGTGGTCGAACGGCCGCCATGGTGTCCACGAGTCCTCCTCGATAGCTGAAGGTTGTGGATCAAGCCTCGATCCGGTTCGCGTCCGCGGCCCTGTACGAAATGATCAGTTCAGCCGGCGGCGCTGCCGCCCAGGCCGGCGGGAATGACGGGTATCTCCAGAACCGACGGCGCACCCGGCTTCCGGCGCAAACCTGGTCGTTTCGGCCAGGAAGGACAGCTCTGGTTTCCGATGGAATCGACTCCTACACAGAGGCGGATCGCATTCCGGGAATCCGCGACGAGGGACGGGAACCATCATGAGGCTGGGCAGAACCGGACATGACGTGATCGACAGTGGCTTCTTCCACGATGCCGATCTCGACTACGCCACCCGAGGGGTACTGGGCCGCGCCGTGCACGGCGCGAGCGAGATCGGGGAGGTGCTGGCGACGATCGCCCGGGTGCGGCACGCGTCCGACTGGGCGACGCAGTGGCGACTCACCGCGGAATCCGCCCAGCAGCAAGCCGAACGGGCCCTGACCGACGGCCACCGGGTCAGCGCCCGGTACGCGTTCCTGCGGGCCGCCACCTACTGGTCCTGCGTGCTGGACGGCTTGGCCGGCGAGGCGGACGACGGGGCGTTGCTCGCCGCGTTCCACGCCAGCCGGCGCTGCTGGGACGGCTTCATCGACTGCTCCGCCGGAGCCCATGTCCGGCTGGGCATTCCTTACGAGGGGACGATGCTGCCCGGCTACCTGCTGCGTCCGGACGCCACCGGAGAGCCGCGTCCGACGCTGGTGATCACCAACGGCAGCGATGCCTCGATCAGCGACCTGTGGGCGACCATCGCTGCCGGCGCGCTGGAGCGCGGCTGGAACGCCTTCGTCTACGACGGTCCCGGACAGCAGTCGATGCTGTTCGACCAGTCGACCTACTTCCGTCCGGACTGGGAGGCGGTGCTGACCCCGGTCGTCGACACCCTGCTGGCCCGCCCGGACGTCCGCGCGGATCAACTGGCGGGCTACGGCCTCAGCCAGGCGGGCTACTGGCTGCCGCGAGCGCTCGCCTTCGAGCACCGGCTCGCCGCGGCCGTGGTCGATCCGGGGGTCGTGGACGTCTCGACATCGTGGACGGAGCACCTCAGCAAGGGCATGATCAGCCAGCTTCGGGAGGGTGAGCGGAAGCCGTTCAACCGGGCGATGGCCCTTGCCGTCCGCCTACCGGGGTTGGCCAGGACGCTGACCTACCGGGCACGGCCGTATCGGCACTCCGATTGGTTCGACCTCTACCGGACGGTCATGGAGTACCGCCTCGATCCGACAGTCGCCGCCCTCATCGACACTCCCCTGCTGATCACCGACCCCGAGGGTGAGCAGTTCTGGCCCGGGCAGTCGGCGACATTGGCCGACCTGGTGTCCGGGGCCGAAGTGGCGCACTTCACGGCGACGCAGGGGGCCGAGCTGCATTGCCAGCCGCTGGCCCGGCTGCTCACCGAGGCGCGGGTGTTCGACTGGCTGGAGGATCGGCTGGGTCTCAGCGAGCCAGCGCCCCAGGATGTCGCAGCAGATACGCCGTGAGGTCGTGCCGCGAACGCACGTCGAATTTGGCGTAGATGTTGGACAGGTGGAAGCCGACCGCGCTACGGGTGACGAACAGCTCACCGGCGATCTGGGCGTAGCTGAGGCCCTTGACCAGCAGCGCCAGGACGTCCCGTTCGCGATCGGTGAGCTCGGGCAGAAACTCGTCCTCGGTCGGCGCGCCGGCCACGCTCGGCGACGCGGCCGCCACCGCCTGCAGGCGCTCCACATAGGGGGCCGCGCCGAGTCGCTGGTAGCCGTCCAGCGCCCTCGCCTCGGCGAGCGATTGCTGATCGGCGACTTCGGAGACTGCGGCCAGGTCGGCCCACATGTGCGCCCGATACAGCAGCAGTTCGTTGCGGTCATCGTGGGCGGCCTGGCTGAGCAGTTCCCGGGCGACCGCGAGGTCGCCCTCGCGCTTCGCCAGCAACCCCCGCAACCAGGCCAGGACGGCGGGGCTGGACGGGGCCGGCAGGCTGGTGTCCGCCATGATCTCGACGCACCGCCGGGTCACCTCCGGCTTGCCGGCCCAGAGCGCCAGCAGGCCTGCGTGCAGGAGCAGCAGCCCGTCCGACGGGTTGGTGACGAGCTCGATGAGTGCGTCCAGATCGCGATAGTCGGCCACCAGATCAGCCACTTCGTGGGGCAGTTCACCGGCGCTGTGGACGCGCACCACCCGCGCCACCAGCAGCATCAGCCGGCCTTCCGGCCAGGGCGCCTTTCGTGACATGGCGATCGCCACGCCGAGGTGCCGGTCCGCGTCGGCGAAGCGGCCCAGGCCGGAATCGACCAGCGCGGGACCGAAATCGGGCGCCCAGCGCAACGGCTCGGACGCGTCGGCAGCAAGGCCGGCGGCGACCCTGGCCAACGGCCACTCGCCCGCCAGCCACTGGGCGAGGCCCAGTTGGGTGCGGAAGGCCGACACGTCGCGGTACCGCCCGAGCCGGCCCACCAGCGTCTCGAAGTCGCGTGCCGCCTCGCGCACGTGGAGGGCGTAGAGCCGGTAGACCGCACGCCACCCCAGCAGGCCGAGCAGTTCCTCGGGCACGGTGGTGGGGACGTCCGGCAGCGACGAGAAGAATCCGACGAGTTCGGCGTCGCTGGTCGAGCGCCGGCTGGCCACGAAGCCGCGGGTCGGCGAGTCGATCCCGCGCAGCGCCGGGTCGGACGCCTCGGCGGCGTCTGCGAGGGCGAGCTGTTCCTCGATGCGTTCGGTGGCCTGCCCGGTCAGCATCCGCAGATACGCCCGCAGGATGGCCACCCGCAGGCGGACCACCGGATCGGAATCGGCCCACTGTGGCGCCGGGACGCTCTCCAGCAACTCCAGTGCCGCCGCGATCTCACCGGCCCGGAATCGGGTCAGTGCGACCGTCGCAGCTTCCGCCGCGGACTCGGGCGCGGTCACGTCCAAGGCCCGGCGAGATCCGGCCAGTGCCGCGTCCCACAAGCTCTCCAGCCGGCGGCGTCGCCGCTCGTCCGGGGAGGCTGTGATGCCGGCCGCGGCACGGTAGTAGTGCGCGGCCTGGCGATAGGCGCTGTCGCCATGCAGCACCGCGGCGCGCTCGGCAAGGTCGGCAGCCAGGTCGTCGTCGGTGGAAGCGAGCGCCGCCAGCCGGTGGTCCAGGGCGTCCTGGCCGCTGCTCAGGGTCGCTGCCATCCGGTGCAGTTCACGCCGGCGTGGCACCGGGATCAGTTCCAGCACAGCGGCACGGGTCAGCGCATGGGTCGGCCGCGCCGTCAGCAGTCCGGCCTGACTGACCTGCACCAGGTCGGCGTCGACCAACTCCTGGAGTGCCTGGTGCGGCTCTGCACATCCGGAGACCGCAACGATGTCGGGCAGAGTGGAATAGCCCGGGCTCAGCACGACCACGGCTTCGACGACGGCCCGAGTCGCGGGACTGAGTCGTTGCACCCGGCGCTCCACCGACGAAGAGAACGCCCGCGGAACCGGCCAACTGCCGGCCAGATCCTCCAGTTCGGACGCGCTGAGTTCCTCCAGCAGCGAGGTCAGGTAGAGCGGATTGCCGCCGGTGTGGCGCCACAGTTCCGGAATCGTGCCGTCCGGAATCTCGGGACGCCGGTCGCGCACCAGGTCGGAGGTCTCCTCGATGGACAGCCCGCCGAGGCTGATCCGGTGCAGCCGTGAGCGGGAGCGCGCCAACTCGTCCAGCGGCAGCGTGCTCGCCGGGCCGCCGGAGCGGCGGCCGAGCGCGACCAGGATCGCTGTGCCCTCCAGCCGGTGCAGCACGAAGCGAAGCGCTTGGATCGACTGTTCATCGGCCCACTGGACGTCGTCCAGGCACAGCAGCAGCGGACCTGAGCGGGTGTGCTCGTCCACCCACTCGGCGAACGCCTGAGCGGCCAGCGCAGCGGGTGGGACCGCCGCTCCCAGATCGACCCCCAGGTCCCGCAACACCGAATAGGGCGCGGCCGCGATCTCCGGCTCCAACACGTCCGGGGCGACCACGACGAAATCGGACGCATGCCTCCGACAATGCGCCAAGAAGGTCGTCTTGCCGCTGCCCGGCTCGCCCTCGACCAGAAGCACCGACGGGGTCCCGGCCCGCGCATCGGTCACCGCGGCGTCCAACAGCAGGCGGTGGGCGTCCCGCAATGGTGGCATCGGCTCCTCCAGCTTTGGCCAGAGTCTGTCACGGCCACGCGGCAGCCTCGGCGAAATACCCAGATCGTCTTCCGGCAGCGCTGGATCGTCCTGGCGTGTGAAGCGGGTCGGCTATCGCGTGGTCACGATAGGTGCGCGGAGTCGATCGACCGCCGAGCACCGGCCGCGTCGTCCCCGAATCCGACACACAGCCGCAGCAGCAGGTCGGCGAGCATGAACCGCACTGTCTGGTCGGTCACCGTCCGCGCCAGGGTGAGGACGATCAGACCATGCAGGGCCGCCCAGATCTCGCCCGCCCACAGGAAGCTGCCGTCCGGACCGGGGTCGGAGAATCGCCCTGCCTCGACGCAGTCGTCGACGCCCTGCCGGAGCTTCGCGAAGACCTCGCCGCCGGCGTCGTCCTCGGTGGGCGGCCGGTGGTTGAACATCGCCCAATACAGTTCGGGCTCGCCGACCGCGGCGCGCAGGTAGGCCGCACACCCGTCCGCCAGTTTCGCGACGGGATCATCGGCTCCGGTCGACTGCTCCATCGCTGCCGCCAGCCGCGCGAAACCCTCCCTACGGACGGCCGCGTGCAGTTCGCTCATCCTGCCGAAGTGGGTGTAGATGGTCATGGTCGATGTCCCCACCTCGGTTGCCAAACGCCGGGTGCTCAACGCCGTCGGCCCCTCGTCGGCCAGCAGTCGGGCGGCAGCCTCAATCAGCGCGGTGCGGACCGCCGGGTCGGCCATGCGAGGACTCATGCGGCGACAATAACATAACAGCGATACACTAACGCTCGGTGAACGAGTGGTCACTCCGGCGGAGCGATCAACCGCTTCGGGGACGGCGACGGGTCGGCCCGGACCGCCGTCATGATCGAGGTGGCCGGCATCCACGGGCGGACGCCCAGGACGGACCGGAGCGGGCTTCGCCGATCGACCGTGAGCAGCAGGCCGCTGCCGCGATCGCGGAAGCTCCACCGGGTGTCCTCCCACAGCGCGGCAGCCGCTCGTTCCTGGCCGGGGAGGTACCAGACGTGCTCGACGCCGATGTTGCGCAGAATGCCGTCCCTGGGGACGACGTGGAGCACGCTGTTCGCGAGGCGGATGGCAGGAGGCATCCGCACCACCTCCATGCTCCGCAGCAACCCCTCCTGTCGCAGCGCCAGGCCCGCGAGGACGGCACCGGACGGGCTGATCGCGAGACGGTAGTGGTGGACGGGTATGCCGGTCGGGGCCCATTCCAACCATTGCCGCAATGCGCTCGGCGTCCAGACACGCGCGAAGTTGCAGTCGGCGGTGGCCGCGGTGACCCGGTCCGCGATCTCGGGCAGCTGCTCCGGGGACGCCGCTCGGATCTCCAGTCCGCGCGGCGGGCGCACCCGGCGAGAGCGCATCGGGACCGGCACGCTGGACGACGGTCCGACGAAGGCGCTCGCCCAGCGGCGTGCAGCGGCGAGTGAGCCGGCGTTGCCCTTCTGGATGTCGGCGAGAACGACGACATCCGCCCCCACCAGCTGCTCGGCCCGCTCGATGCGCCAGCGGCCGAGCGCCGCTCCGATGCCACGGCGGCGCTGCTCGGGGTGCACGACGAGCGACCCCAGCACGGCGTAGGACCGTTCCGCTCCCTCGTACCAGCACCTGCCGAGGGTCATCCGTGCGGAGCCGACCAGGGTGCCGTCCCCCTCGTCCACCGCGACGACGCCGACGGAACGGGTGAGCCCCGGCCCCTCCGCGCGGACATGGGTGTGGATCCGGAATGCCACCGCCCCGCCGTCGGCGCTCAGGGCTCCGAGCGCCTCCACCTCATCAAGGTCATCCGGCTCGGCGGCGCGGAGCAGGAATCCCCCGCTCGTCACGACACTGGCCGGACGGTCCGCGAGTCCGGCTGCTCGATGGCGGTCATGCGGTCATCTTCGCACCGCCGTCCAGGCCCCCGGGTACATGCGGACGGCCTTCCGCCAGCCTGAGGCCGGCAACGACACCACCTGGCCCCGTCGTGCTCGGCATTGATCCCTACGGCTGCCGGGGTTAGACCCGGGGACCCTGTTCGTCCGCGTTCACCAGGAGGGACGAGGCGTCAACTGATGGTCGCCCCAGGTGACGAGGCAGGAACTCGGTGTCGAGACCGAACCAACGGATGGTCCGGTGATCGCCCGGATTGGCATGCAGTGTCTTCTCCTCGGACGCGAAGGCATCGAACAACGCCAGCGACGATTGGCGGTCGACGTGCTCGTCGTCCCACGGAAGCAGAAACTGCACCGGGACGGAGATCCTCCGGGCGGCCTCAATCAGCGCGTCGTCCACGGCGAAACCACCACCGAAGATCGCGGCCCTGATCCGAGGTTCGACCGCCGTCAACGGGATTCCGATCCCGGTCCCGAGGGTGATGCCGCCGCCATAGCCGATCGGCGCCTCGTGGCCGATCTCCGGCAGTTCCTGCAGGGCATCCAGAGTCGCCCGCCATTCCGGGACGGCACGTTCGGCGAGCGAGGCGCCATAGCGACGGCTGACGGCGGAAACCTGCTCGGTGTCGCCGGCCAGCATCGCCTGGCGGAGTTCGGCACGGGCCTGCTCGTCGGCCGCCGAGCGCGGACGATCACCGTGTCCCGGAGCATCGATGGCCACGACGTGATAACCGCAGCCAGTCACATACTGGTGTGCCCGTGCCACCTGCGCCGGCGTCTTCTTGTGCAGGCCGCCGCCGTGGCCGAGCAGCACAACGGCCGCCTGTTCAGCGCCGGAGGTGGGCGACCAGATCACGCCGGGGACTCCGTCGACGATGAAGTCGCGCTCGACGACACCGTTCGCAGATACCTCGGCAAGGAACTTCAAGGTGTGCATAGGTCATGCCTTTCAAGGAGTGCTTCGTTGTTCGCAGCGCTCCCGGCGACCCCTACGTCAATCGCCCGACCGTGACGACGAGGGAGCACCCACATCAATCCGTCGTTTCATGGGTCTCACCTCCTTCTGAAGTCACAGTCCACCGTCAGGCTACCCACGGTGACCGCTCGAGCAAAGGGCTGTGCCGGAGAACGCGGCTCGCCTGCCCCTGGCCACTCTGAGCACGCGACGCACGCCGGGGAATCCACGGAGGCAGTCCCGTAGGCTCGTCTACCGACTAGTTCGCCAAGCCAGCAACCAGGGACAGGAGCTTCACGCATGGCGCGCACGACAGTGGTAACCCAGATTGACGACCTCGACGGCACCGTTGCCGATGAAGCGGTGAATTTTGCAGTCGACGGGGTCAGTTACGAGATCGATCTCAGCTCGGCTAACGCGGCGGCTCTCCGTGGAGCGCTCAGCACCTATATCAGTGGCGGCCGTCGCGTAGGCGGGCAGATCAGGCCACACGGCAGCGGACCTGCCCGAACGGACAAGGAACAACTCGACGCCATGCGTCGCTGGGCGCGTGAGAACGGCTTCGAGGTCTCCGATCGCGGCCGCATCAGCAAAGCCGTCCGAGAGGCATACAACACCGCCCGATAGTTTGAGGATGTGATGACGACGCTGCCAGGGTCGCCCCTCGGGCTCCACCGGAGGCGCGATCCGCTTCTCCCGAGCGATCACCTCCTCGACCCGTCCAGCATGCGCATCGAACGCCTTCGCGGCCAGGTACTCAGGTGAACTCCCGAGGTACCGACCCACTCCGCCACCACCGACGAACGGACCAGGTCGGCCGGCGGCTCAGACACTCGGGTTCGCTGGGCTGCCCAGCGCCAATTGCAGGGCCTGGCTGCCGGCGTGCCTGCTGAAGTAGGTGAGGTGATCGCACGCGACGGGTGCTGGGATCACCGGGGCAGGGTTGCGCCCGGCGGGGACCGCATGCCCGCTGCCGGTTGAGCCCCAAGGTCAGAACGACTGTGGGCCCAGTTCTGCCACGTCGGCCAGGGCGATCCGCCGTTGGGGGTACCCGCGGTGACCAGCCGTGCGACCGGCGGCGACGAAGGCACCCGCTCGATCATCCACCGGCTGACCAGCCTGCCCATCGAGTGGGCCACGATGTCGAGCGTCGTGCCGGACGCCACGGTGATCCCGGCGTTGCTGAGCGCGGCCGCCACTCGCCGCTACGACGGCGGCCCGGTCGTCGTCGTAGCGGACGGCGCCGTCGTCGCCGATCGAGGCTATGGCGAGGCGGATCACCGTGTCATCGCGTCCCCTTGCCCGCCTCCACAGCCGGGCGCACCAGGAGCCGGACTGCGCTCACGAGCGCTCCGGTCGGAGACCTCGTCGGGCAGCGTCACGATCCGCAGCACCGTCGCGTCCGCCTCGGCACGCACCGTGCTCGTCATCGGACTCGACGGCACCGACTACCTCCCAGTCGGGTACGACTCGTGGCCGGTCGACGACGAGAGAACCCGCGTCTCCATGACGCACTTCTACCGGATGCTCGGCGAGCGGCTGGCCTCCGGCGGCTGGATCTGGTGGGAGACCCCATCCTCCGCGTGACCGGATGATCGTCGTCGTCGCGCCACGTTGGCAGCAGGGTGGGATCATGCCGGCGTTGGAGTCCCAGACATATTCGTGATTGAACCAGAGCGAGGTTCTTAAGATGAGGCCGCGCACTCGTGCGCCTTTCGCGATTCAGCTTAGATTCGTCCAACCTCGCCCATCGGCAAGCAGAGGTAGCGGCTATGTGCGCGTAGATGGATCGCGTGCAGAAGCAGTCCAGACTGCTAGCGGAGATCGGAGTCGGATTCCGCTCCGCACGCCTCGAGATCACATATCGGAGATTCAAGGCGCGCGAGGTGCCTGATATCCTTCCGAACCATCCCGCGGTCGCCCAACATCGACCCACACACCCAGGTCCAGGGCTGCCGAGTTGCGAACACGATAGCCACACCCCCGAGGATCCCATGTTGACCCGAACGAGCAGACTCCCCCAGCCGGACGCCCCACTTACGCTGCCGCAGGCGAGGAGTATCGACCGCGGAGAGAACCCGTGACGACCTACCGTGACCGATGGGTGGCGGCACAAACGTTCGACGTCAGGCTCGCCCACGCAACGGTGAAGGATCTGCTGGTACCGCGGCTGAGTATCTACTGGACCGATCTGTTGATCACTGCCGTGATCGGCTGGAGCGGGTTCGCGCTGTCGGTCGTCCTCACCCCTCTCCACCCACTCGGGATCGTGGGGCTGATCGTCGCCGTGGTGGCGCTCTATCGCGGTGCGCTCTTCATCCACGAGGTGGTGCATTTTCGCAGCAGGGCACACACCCGCACGTTCGGCCGCGGCTGGAACGCACTCGTCGGAGTCTGGCTACTCATCCCCTACTTCATGTACGAGGGACACGCCGAGCATCACAGTCGCCGCGTTTACGGCACCGCCCTCGACGGTGAGTACATCCCCTTTGCGCGACTCTCGCGGTGGGAAATAGTGAAGGTCGGCGCGTCGGCCTTGTTGCTTCCGCTGTTCGGCCCGATCCGGTTCGGAATCCTCGCCCCCGTTTCCTGGTGCGTGCCGGCAACTCGAAACTGGGTTTACGCGCGCGCTTCCTCGATCAAGCTTGACCTGGAATACGTGGGTCACCCGCCACGGCCATCGCAGCGCCTGCCGTGGTTCGTCCAGGAGTTCGCCTGTTTCGTCATCGTATGGACTGTTGGCATCGCGGTCGGCGTCGGAGCCCTGCCGTGGGTTCTCCTGGTCTGTTGGTACCTGATGTTCGCCGGGGTCTCGTCCTTGGACACCATGCGGCTATTGGGAGCACACCGCTACCTCGGCCATGATTCCGACGCGAGCATCGTCCTCCAGATGATCGACACCATCAACTATCCGTCGGCGCCGATCGCCGGATTCTTCTGGGGGCCGGTCGGGCTGCGCATGCATGCACTACACCACCTCGTTCCGGCGCTGCCCTACCACGCGTTCGCGGAGGCGCACAGGCGCCTGACCGCCGTGCTTCCTGCCAACTCCGCCTACCGCCTTACCGAAAGTTCCGGGCTCATCGCCGCGGTCATCGAACTATGGCGGGCTCCGCGTCCCCTGCCCGGTGAGCATCCCGTCGGCAGTGTGGCTCACGAAGATGACCGCCGCGGGGACTCCACCTCGGCGTCGACCGACTGTTGATCGCGCTGGGTGGCTCACTGGGCGGTATGCAGGCGCTGGAGTGGGCGCTTCTCGGACGAAGGCGGGGATCAGGTCCGCGCAAGGCTGCGCACCGACCTGGCTGCGGAGTGGTTCACGGCCATGGAGCGTCCCGCGCCGAACACTCGCGAACTGTCGGGGTTCATCACCCGCATGTCCCGACCGCCAGCGACCTCGGTGGCCGGGTATGACCTCACTCTCTCGCCGGTGAAGTCGGTGTCGTCACTGTGGGCCATCGCGGACCGACAGACGGCGGCCCTGATCGAGAGGGCGCACTGTGCGGCGGTCACCGACGCACTTGCGGTTCATCGAGGCCGAGGTGCTGAAGACCCGCAAGGGCCGCGCCGGGGTCGAACAGGTCGACGTCACCGGACTGGTGGCCGCCGCGTTCACCACCGTGACAACCGGGCCGGCGATCCGGATCTGCACACCCACGTCGCGGTCGCGAACAAGGTACAGACGCTCGCCGACGCACAGTGGCGGGCGATTGACGGTAGGGCGATGCACAAGGCGATCACGGCCGCCTCGGAGACGTCCAGCACCGCCTTGGAAGCCCATCTCGGCGCGGCGCTGGGGGTGCGGTTCGTCGACGTGCTCGGGATGGACGGCCGACGGCGGGTCCGCGAGATCGCCGGTGTCGATCCCGGTCTGGTCCAGCTGTGGTCGACCCGACGTCGGGAGATCAGCGCCCGGGCCGGCGAACTGGGCAACACCTTCCACAACGAGCACGGCCGGCCGCCCAACCCCGGCGGAGCGGCAGGAGCTGTACCAGCAGGCCACCTTGGAGACCCGAGAGGCCAAGCACGAGCCGCGATCCCGCAGCGAGCAGCGAGCCGTCTGGTGGCAGCAAGCCGTTGGCCTGCTCGGTGAACGCGAGCTGCAGGCCGTGTATCGCCGTGTGTTCGACCAGCAACGCCTGGCCGCGCGGACCCTCGACGACGCCTGGTACGGCCGGCTGGCCGCCACCGTGATCAGCAATGCCGAGGTGCCCGCGCATGCGGAATCAAGCGCGAGGCGAGTATGCGATTGCGAGGCCTCGGGATATCTTCTTCCGCTCGACGAGCGACGACGCACCCTCTCCGATCTTCCTCTTCATCTCAGCAAGCTGCGGCGTTGACCGGTTGTGGCCACGGTTACTGGTCACGTTTCACCTTTGTCGCGAGCGTCATGGTTGCTGCTGCTGCCAGGGCGACTACCGCCCAAGTGAGGGCTTGCATGGCCCAGAAGGGACCGTTGGCAAGCTCCCGGGCCGGGGTGGTCAGGTTGGACTCAGCAAAGACGAGAGTTGAGTTCATGAGCGCGTGTGCCCAAGCTGCCGGCCACATCGAGGATGACATGATGCGAGCTGCCGAAAGCACGAATCCGA
>NZ_JAPUED010000159.1:0-2913 GCF_027492755.1 Micropruina sp.
CGCTGCTCGGCCAGCTCGCCGAGCGGGCCCGGATCGACGTCCAGTACCTGGTCGAAGAGCCCGGTGAGTGGCACCTCCGGATCACCCGTAAGCCCGAGTCAGTCACCGTCTGAGCGCTTCGCAGGCGCCCACACCCGTCCCGACAAAGCCCTCCCTAACTAGTTCAGCCCTCCCGCATGCGGGAGGGCTGAACTAGTTAGGGAGGGCCCTAGCGCGGGCGGGCCAGGCCAGGGGGTTAGGCCTGGGCGACCAGGCGGGCGCGGGCCCGGGCGGCACCGGCCACCAGTTCGGCCAGGGAGGCCTCGACCTCGGGCCAGCCGCGGGTCTTCAGTCCGCAGTCCGGGTTCACCCAGAGCCGCTCGGGCGGCAGCACGGCCAGGGACGCGTCGAGCAGGGCGTCCACCTCGTCGGCGCTCGGCACCCGCGGCGAATGGATGTCCCACACGCCTGGACCGACCTCGTTCGGGTACCCGGCCTCGGCCAGCTCGGCCACCACCTCGCCGCCGGACCGGGACGCCTCCATCGAGATCACGTCGGCATCCAGGGCGATGATCGCGTCCATCACGTCACCGAACTCGGCGTAGCACATGTGGGTGTGGATTCCGGTGTCGTTGCGGACGCCGCTGACCGCCAGCCGGAAGGCCTCGGTCGCCCAGTCCAGGTACGCCGCCCAGTCCCGGCGACGCAGCGGCAGGCCCTCGCGCAGCGCCGGCTCGTCGACCTGGACGATCGGCAGACCCGCCGCCTCCAGATCGACCACCTCGTCGCGCAGCGCCAGCGCCACCTGCCGAGCGGTCACCGATTCGGGCTGGTCATCGCGGACGAACGACCACTGCAGGATGGTGATCGGTCCGGTCAGCATGCCCTTCATCGGCCGGTCGGTCTGCGCCGCGGCGAACCGGGCCCAATCCACCGTCATCGGTTCCGGACGGGCCACGTCGCCGAACAGCACCGGCGGCTTCACGCAGCGCGAACCGTAGCTCTGCACCCAGCCGTGCGAGGTGGTGGTGAAGCCGTCCAGCTTCAGCCCGAAATGCTCCACCATGTCGGTGCGCTCGAACTCGCCGTGCACCAGCACGTCGACGCCGAGCTCCTCCTGCTTGCGAATGCAGTCCACGGTGAACTCTTCCAAACCGGCCCGGTAGGCCTCGGCGTCCACCTCGCCGCGGCGATGCGCGGCACGCAGCCGGCGCACCTCAGCGGTCTGCGGGAACGAGCCGATCGTGGTGCTCGGCAGCAGCGGCAGCCCCAGCCGGGCATGCTGGACGACCGCCCGCTGCGGGTAGGCGGCGGCCCGGCGCGACCAGTCCGGGGTGATCGCGGCGAGGCGTTCCTGGACGGCGGGCTGCAGTACGCGCGGCGACGTGCGCCGGGCGGCCAGTACGTCGGTGCTCTCGGCCAGGCCGGCCAACGCGTCCGCGTCGCCGTTCAGTGCGCCGGCGAGCAGCGCCACCTCGTCCAGCCGTTGGGTGGCGAAGGCCAGCCAGGAGGCCAGCTCGGCATCGTCACCGGTTTCGGAGGCCAGGTCGACCGGCAGGTGCAGCAGCGAGCAGGACGGCGCCAGCTGCACCCGCTCGACGCCGAGCCGGCGGACGACCGGGAGCAGCCGCTCGTAGACCGCGGTCAGGTCGGTGCG
Source organism: Micropruina sp. (assembly GCF_027492755.1). Classification (GTDB taxonomy): domain Bacteria; phylum Actinomycetota; class Actinomycetes; order Propionibacteriales; family Propionibacteriaceae; genus Micropruina. Next base: position 1,637 of record NZ_JAPUED010000159.1, read on the forward strand.
CCACACGTTGCGGCCGTCCACCACACCCAGCGACAGGACGAGCGACGTCGGAGCGGCGGAGACCACGGCGTCCAGCTGATCCCGGTCGCGGACCAGGTCGACATGCAGCACGTCGACCGGCAGCCCCACGGCCAGCTCCAGGTTGTCGCCCAGACCACCGAAATAGGTAGCCAAGGTCAACTTCGCGGTGGGGACGGCATCCCGCAGCCGGACGTAGGCACGACGGTAACCGTCGATCTCGGCCGGCGACAGGTCGAGGACCAGGGCGGGCTCGTCGAGCTGGATCTCGGTCGCGCCGGACGCCACCAGATCGGTCAGCCAGTCGACGTAGGCGGGCAGGATCGCGTCCAGCAACTCGATGGTGTCGCCGCCGTCGGTGCGCTTGGCCAGCCGCAGGAAGGTGAGCGGACCGATCACCACCGGACGGGTCGCGATGCCGAGCGCGGACGCCTCACGAACCTGCGCGGCGGTCGCCTTCGACGAATAGCGGAACTCCTGGTCAGCGGCCAGTTCGGGAACCAGGTAGTGGTAGTTGGTGTCGAACCACTTGGTCAACTCCAGAGCGGGGACGCCGTTGCCGCCGCGGGCCATGGTGAAGTAGCTGCCGAGCGCATCGGCGTCCGAGCCGGCGATGTCGAACGGGCCCCCGAACCGCTCCGGGACGGCGCCCAGGGTGACAGCGGTGTCCAGCACCTGGTCGTAGTAGGAGAAATCACCGCTGGGAATGTGCTGAATACCCTTGTCGCGCTGCAGTTGCCAGTGAGTGGCGCGGAGCCGGGCGGCGACATCGGCGAGGCCGGCGGCGTCCAGTTCGCCGCGCCAGTGCTTCTCCAGCGCCCATTTGAGTTCGCGGTCGCGTCCGATGCGGGGGAATCCGAGGTTCGCGGTGGTGGTCATGCGTCGGCCCTCGTCGGGGCAGGGGTCGACAAATCGTGTGCGGGCATAGCCGTTTCCTTTCGAGGCCCCATCCATCGTGGGGCGTTGCGGTCAAAGCGCCGCAGCCGGTCTCCTGGCTCGTGGATCGACCGCCGACTCCCGCCTTCCCGGATCACTCCAGTGGCATCGTTGAGAGGTCGGCTCTCCACTCACAGTTGCGAGGACAGCCCCGGATTCGCACCGGGTTCCCGATCACTGCGACGCTCGATCGAACCACGGCCAGCCCGGACGGCACAAGCGCGGCCGGGCGGCGTCCAGCATGCGGCGGGAGACACTCGTCATCCCGGCCGACGCCGGGATCTCCGGCTGACGAGACTCCGGCGCGGAGATCCCGGGGCAAG
>NZ_JAPUED010000159.1:3013-5217 GCF_027492755.1 Micropruina sp.
AACGGTGGAACGGCGTCCCGGGGATGCCGGGACCCCGGGCTCTACAGCTCTTCCTCGGCGACGACCTCGACCAGGCGGTCGCGGATCCGGCGGGCACGCAGCGGGTCGTGGCTGGTGATCACCGCCACCGTCACTCCGGACGTCTCGCCGGTGGCCGGCGTCCAGGCCGAACCGGCGTCGGCGTGGTCGGCGCGCACGCAGAAGGTGTGCCGCTGCTCGGCTTCGAACGTCACCGCCGCATTCACCTCGGCCGAATCGGTGGCCGCCAGCACGTACCAGGCGCCGTCCAGGTCGGACGCCGTGAACTGCCGGGCCTGCCACACCAGCGCACCGGAGTCGGCCAGCGAGCGCAACTCCGCGTTCACTTCGGGCGAGATCAGTTCGACCCGTGCGCCGGCGGCCAGCAGTTTCGGGACGCGACGCCGGGCCACGTTGCCGCCGCCGACCACCACGACGCGGCGTCCGTGCAGCAACAGGCCCGCCAGATAGGTGGGTGAACCCGAGCCGACCTGACCGCTGGACGATTCGTTCATCCGATTCTCCTCGTCATCGGGACCCGTGGCTGTCGCGCACGAACGGCCGCGGAGCGAGCGTGTACTGACGGTACTACCGCGGTCGGCGGATGAGTCCGAGCAGAGCGTCCACATCCAGATGCTGCTCGATCGCGTCGGCCAGTCCGTCCAGCATGCGTTCGCGTCGCTCGCGGAAGCCGAGGGCGCCCGGCGTCGGTGTCCACGACGATCCGGACGCCGCGGCGACCTCGCTCAGCCAGGCCCGCCGGAAGTCGTCGTTCTCGAAGGTCCCGTGCCAGATCGTGCCCCACACATTGCCGTGCCGGATGCCGTCGAGGAACGGCTCGCCGCCGTCGGCCTCCACCACCCCGTGATGGATCTCGTAGGCCTTCACATCATGCCCGCGCCACGCTCCCCGGGGACGGCCCAGCACCTTGTCAGCGCCGAATCGCACGTGGGCGGGCAGCAGTCCCAGCCCGGGTTCAGGCCCGCGCGCCGACTCCACCGGGTCGTCGATCATGGTCGCCAGCATCTGGTAGCCGCCGCAGATGCCCAGCACCGGACGGCCCTGCCGGGCCCGCGCGGCCACGGCGTCGGCGAGCCCGCGCTCCCGCAGCCAGGCCAGGTCGGCCAGTGTGGAGCGGCTGCCGGGCAGCACCACCAGGTCGGCCTCGGCGACGTCGGCGGGCGAGGCCGTCACCGTCACCCGGACGCCCGGCTCGGCGGCCAGGGCGTCCAGATCGGTGGCGTTGGAGACCCGCGGGAATCGGATCGCCGCGACCCGCAGGGTTCCGGACGCCCCGGCCAGCCGTGGCCAGCGGGCGAAGGCCAGCGCGTCCTCGCTGTCCAGCCACACCTCGGGCAGCCAGGGCAGCACCCCGTGACACGGCAACCCGGTGCGCCGGGTCAGTTCGTCCAAACCGGGGTCGAGCACCGACTGGTCACCACGGAATTTGTTGATCACATACCCGGCGAGCAGTGACCGGTCATCGTCGTCGACGATCGCCCAGGTGCCGAAGACCGCGGCCAGCACGCCGCCCCGGTCGATGTCCCCGCAGAGCACCACCGGCAGATCGAAACGCCTTGCCAAGCCGAAGTTCACATAGTCGCCGGCGCGCAGGTTGATCTCCGCCGGAGATCCCGCACCTTCGCACAGCACCACGTCGTAGCCGGCCGCCAACTCGGCATAGGCGGCGAAGGCGGCCTCGGCCAGCCGGGTGCGTCCGGTCGCGTACTCGCCGGCCTCCAGGGTTCCGGCGGGTTCGCCGCGCAACACGATGAACGCCTGCCGATCGGTGCCGGGCTTGAGCAGCACCGGGTTCATCGCCGACGTGGCCTCGACCCGGGCAGCCTGCGCCTGCAGGTACTGGGCACGTCCGATCTCGGAGCCGTCCGGGCAGACCATCGAGTTGTTCGACATGTTCTGCGCCTTGAACGGTGCGACCGCGATGCCGCGCCGGTGCAGGCTGCGGCACAACCCGGTGGTGATCAGCGACTTCCCGGCGTCCGAACTGGTGCCGGCGATCAGCAGGCCGGCCATCAGGCATCGCCCGATCCGGACGCCGACCGCGATCGCCCGCCGGTTGACGAGTCCGCCGCACCCGGCCACCCGGAAGGCGCCAAGCACTGCAGTTCGTCCACCCGTCGGAGGCTAACGGAACCGCTTCGCGAACCACCAACGGAACGGTGCCC
>NZ_JAPUED010000159.1:5317-8716 GCF_027492755.1 Micropruina sp.
CGCTGGTTGAGCTTGTCGAAACCCCTTCTCAATGCCCGGGAATCCAGGGTCTCGACAAGCCTCGACCGACGGCAAGCGGCGCGAGCAAGCTCACCGCGAGGCTGGCTCGAACCGTTCCCAGACCCGATGCCGGGCGAGCAGCTCCGACAGTCCGGACGCCGCCGTCGTCGAGTCGCCGACGAGCACACCCACACCGGCCGGGTCGATCCCGACGTCGTCCAGCACCGTGCTGGCCTCGGGGAGCGCGGCGATCGGCTTGGCATGCCGCCAGGCCTGTTCGAGCAGGGTCCGCACCCGGGGATCGGTCGAGCCGGCTGAGCCGTCGGCCTTGGCGTCCAGGCTGGGCCGGGCATCGGGCGCCGGCGGGGCGGGCCAGCAGATCAGGACGGCGTCCAGTTCGGCACTCACCGCGGCGGCGTAGCTGCGGTCCACCTGCTCGCCGGCGAGCGTGCCCGCGATGGGGGCGATCAGCAGCGGCCGTAGCCCAGCCGTGTGCAACGCGGCCAGGGCGTCCCGCAGACCGGCGCCGTCGTCGCCGGCCAGCACGCCCACCGTCCGGCCGGTCGTCGGCCATTCGCCGGCGATCATGGACAGCGCGGGGGAGACCGCGTCGGAGTCGAGCGAATCGGGAGCGTCCTCAGGCATGGACAGGCCGAGCCCGGCGGCCACCGCGGCGGCCAACTGGGTGTCGATCAATGCCAGTTGCTCCACCTGACGGCGACGCACCTCGACATCGTGGCAGTGGCCCAACTCGAAGGTGTAGGCGGCGATCACATGGTCGCGTTCGACCGGTGTCAGTGATCGGAAGAACAGTCCGGCCTGGCTGTGATGATCGGCGAACGAGACCGGATTCGCCCGTACCCGCCGACTGGCCGGCAGTTGTTGCGGCACGTCGATGACGGCATCCTCGGCGACGCGGAACGGGCAGCCGCCGTCCAAGGAATTGGGCAGGTAGGGAGCAAGGCCGGTGTGCACATTCTGTTGATGCATGCCGTCGCGCAGCAGATCATCGACCGGTGCATTCGGGCGGTTGATCGGCAACTGGTTGTAATTCGGTCCACCCAGCCGGGTCAGCTGGGTGTCGACGTAGCTGAACAGCCGGACCTGCAGCAACGGGTCGTTGGTGACGTCGATGCCGGGCACCAATTGGCCGACATGGAACGCCACCTGTTCGGTTTCGGCGAAATAGTTCGTGGGATTCGCGGTCAGCGTCAACGTGCCGATCACCTTCACCGGGCACAGTTCTTCGGGCACCAATTTGGTCGGGTCGAGCAGATCGATGCCCTCGAACATCTCGTCCTCGCTGTCCGGCATCACCTGGACGCCCAGATCCCACGCCGGGAAGTTGCCGGCATCGATCGCGTCGGCCAGGTCGCGGCGATGGAAGTCGGGATCGGCGCCGGCCAGCAACTGCGCCTCCTCCCACGTCATGCCGTGGACGCCGAGCAGCGGCTTCCAGTGGAACTTCACCAGGCTGGTGTTGCCGGAGTCGTCGACCATCCGGAAGGTGTGGACGCCGAAACCCTCCATCATTCGGTACGAACGCGGGAGGCCCCGATCGGACATGTTCCAGATCGTGTGATGCTGCGCCTCGGTGTGCAGCGAGACGAAATCCCAGAACGTGTCGTGGGCCGACTGGGCCTGCGGGATCTCCCGATCCGGGTGCGGCTTCCCGGCGTGGATCACATCGGGGAACTTGATCCCGTCCTGAATGAAGAAGACCGGAATGTTGTTGCCGACCAGATCGTAATTCCCCTGCCGGGTGTAGAACTTCACCGCGAATCCGCGGGTGTCACGAGCGGTGTCGGCCGAGCCGCGGGAACCGAGCACGGTGGAGAACCGGACGAAGACCGGCGTCTGCACATGACGGCGGAGGAAATCGGCCCGACAGAGGCGCTCCGCCGCGCCATTGGCGATGAACACGCCGTGCGCGGCCGCACCGCGGGCATGCACCACGCGTTCGGGGATCCGCTCATGGTCGAAATGGGTGATCTTCTCGCGCAGATGATGATCGGCGAGCAGGATCGGGCCGCGCGGACCGGCCTTCAGCGAATGGTCGGTGTCGGCCAGGCGGGCGCCGGTCGAAGTGGTCAGCCGGCCGCCGTGCTGCCGCGGTGCGTTCCGGACGCCGTTCGCGGCGGCGTCCAGGGGGCTCGGGGCGCTGTTGGCGCGGTCACCGCCGTTGGCACGGCCGCCACCGTTGGCTCGCTCACCGGACATGGTGGTGCCCGCTCGGTGAGCGATCGAGCAGTTGCTGACGCGGCGGAACACCGCGGTGCTGGTCGTTGAATATCGTCATGCCGGAGGCGTACCCCGGCGGCGCGAGGCTGAACCGACCCGGCCGGGCGAATCTGCGCCAAGGGGCCGGCAGCGGTCGGTGCCCACGCTCACGCAGCAACTGCCGCAGCGTGCGCGCGTTGTGGAAGGCGTCGCCGTCCGCGTCGTTGTCGAAGTGCTCGGCGTAGAACGCCAGCCGGCGTCCGGCCGCCAGCCCGTCCGGGTAGACCGGCCCCTGCCGGCTGTCGCCCGTCACCGTCATCCCGGCGCAACCGTCATCCCGGCGTAACCGTCATCCCGGGCTTGACCCGGGATCTCACCAGCACACCCAACCGGAACAGAGATCCCAGCACGGAGATCCCGGCGTTCGCCGGGATGACAGCGGCCGCTGAACCCACGGACCAGGGGTCTCGGCAAGCTCGACCAACGGTGGCTAAGCCCCGTAAAACCCCTAGCGGTAGCGGGGAAGCGGACCGTAGAACACCTGATCGATGGGCTCGGAGTAACTGATCTGGGGGTGCCGGACCAACTGCCAACGGGCGAAGAAGCGGCTAGTGGCCGGCAACCACAGCGGTGCCGCGCCCAGGGCCACGAAACCGATCGAGATCGCCGCGATCGGGGTGAGCAGCAACGACAGCAACGAGACACCGAGGGCTACCAGTGCACCGATCCGGGTCCACCGGTAGCCGGCGAACGCGTAGTAGCCGATCACCGATGCGAAACCGGCGACCAGCACGGCCAGCAAGCAACACACGATGGCGAACAGCACCCGCATGCCACTGGACGGCTCGGACGGGAACTGCGCGGTGAGCCAGGTGGCCTCGTTGAACTTGTCGACCTTGTTCCACTCGTTCTCACCCACCTGCTGCCACGGGGACGCCATCTCCCACATCGCCAGCAGCAGGCCGACGATGACGACGATCGCCCCGCCGAACAGCAGAGCTGCCGACGCCCACACCGTCCAGGGACGCACGGGTTGCCCGGTCCGGGGACTGAGCGGCGCCAGCCCGCTGGCTTGCGGTGGAAGAGGCGCGAGGGTGTCGATGTGCCCTGGCTGGCTCGGGACCAGCTGCCCACCCGCGACCGGCCCGGACGTGACATCGGGCGACGCGCCACCGGACG
>NZ_JAPUED010000160.1 GCF_027492755.1 Micropruina sp.
GTCGCCGCGTTCAGCATCGTCCGGGTGACGTCCCAGGGCTCGGAGTCGCCGAACTGCCACGGCCGCGATGCCCCGGTTGGCTCCCCCGCGGCGCCGGACAGCCGGGTGTCCCGGTTGCCCTGCCGTCCGGAGAGTTGCTTGGCGGCCTCCGCCAGCAGCGCCTTGCCGAGCCGGCGCATCGCCTGCGGCGACAACCGCAGGTCACCGGAGCCGTCGCGACGCAGGAAACCACCCTCGCGCAGCGCCTTCTCCAGTTCGGCCAGGGTGCGGGCGTTGACCGCAGCCTCGCTGCCCAACTGCCGACTGAGAGCGTCCAGGTCGAGATCGTCGAGCCGGGCACCGCCGTAGTTCTGGCCGAGCTGCTCGGCGAGCGAATCGAGCTCGGCGAGGTCCTGCAGCACACCGGTGCCGTCACCCAGGCCCATCCCCTCCTCGCCGGTGAACTGCTCGCCGCCCGTCCAGTTCTCGCCGGGCCGCAACGCCTGCAGCGACGAATCCAGCCGGTCGAGTTGCGCCATCAACTCCGGCGAGCCGAACGCCTGCGCGGAGAGCCGCATCAGCTCCTCGCGCTGCTCGGCGCTCATCGAGCGCATCAGCCGCTGCGCGGCCGCGGCACGCTGCGCCAGCGCATCGATCAGCTCCTCGACGTTGCGTGGGTTCTCCGGGAAGAAGTCGCCGTGCTTGGCCATGAAGTCATCGAAGTCTTCGGGGGTGTCCTCACCGCGGCGATGCTTGTCGAGCAGCTCATTGAGGTCGTCGAGCATCGCGTTGATCGCCGCCCGATCGGAATCGGTGGCGTTCTCCAGGGCCTGCTTCATGCCGGCGAACCGCTGGTCGAGCAGTTCGCGGCCGAGCAGATCCTTGATCTTCTCGTAGTCCTGCCTGGCTTCGGCGGACGCCCAGTCGTAGTCGGTGAGCTCATTGACCGCGGCGGCCGTCGAGGGCGACAGGTTGTCCAGCCGTAGCTCGCGGAAGGCGCGGTCGTCGTCATCCATCATGGCGTCGCGAAGCAGCTGTTTCCGTTCGGCGTCGACCGCATGGTCGAGCAGCTCCTTGACCTGCTGCAGGGTGCCGTCCATCCGGTAGCGGCTCAGCAGGTCGCGGCGCCGCGCGTTGACCCGGCGGGCCAGGTCGTCCAGCCCCTCGCGTCCGGCACTACCGCGGCGCAGGTATTCCCGCAGGGCGTGCTCGGGGCTGTAGCCGGCCATCACGTCGTCGCCGATCTGGGCCAAGGCCTCGCTCAGATCGACCGGCGGCGCCAACGGATCCGGGCCGCCGGCGTAGCGGCCGTAACGCGAGGCGCGGTTGCGGGGCATGGTGGTCCTAGCCGTAGATGGTTTCGCTGCCGTCGGAGTCCTTGGCGATCCGGCGGGCCAGGTAGAGGCCTTCCAGCGCCAACTCGATCGCGCTGGCCCGCCGTCCGGCGTTGTCGGCGTCGAACCGCTCGGCGATCTCGTCATAGACGCCGTCGGCCTCGGGCAGCCCCTCCAGGAACTCGGACGCGGTCACCTGCTCGCCGGTGACAATGGTGGTCTGGCCGTCGAGGGATTCCACCAGCGGGCCCAGGTCGATGCCGCGGAAATGTGCCCGGGCGGCCTCGGCCGTGGCGGTGCGCAGCAGGTGGCTGAGGATCGCCTCCTCACGGCCCTCTTCGCCGGCCTCGAACTCGATCTTGCCGCCCAGCACGTCGACCGCGGTCTCCAGGTCGACCAACCGGGCCACCGGATCTGTCTCGCCCCGGACCACCGCCCGGTGCAGCGCCGCGGCGGCCACCGTCTCGGCGCCCGCGATCGCGAACCGGGCGGAGACGCCGGAACGCTGGTTGATCGCCGGCGACTCGCGCAGCGCCCGGGTGTAGCGGGCCAGGATCTCGAGCAGCACCTCGGGGATCTCGGCGACCAGTTGGGCCTCCTGCCGGATCACCGCCACCTCGTCGGCCAGTTCCAGCGGGTAGTGGGTGCGGATCTCGGCGCCGAAGCGGTCCTTGAGCGGGGTGATGATCCGGCCACGGTTGGTGTAGTCCTCGGGGTTGGCCGAGGCCATCACCAGTACGTCGAGCGGCAGCCGCAGCACGTAGCCGCGGATCTGGATGTCGCGCTCCTCCATCACGTTGAGCATCGACACCTGGATGCGTTCGGCCAGGTCGGGCAGCTCGTTGATCGCCACGATGCCCCGGTGGCTACGGGGAATGAGCCCGAAGTGGATGGTCTCCGGATCGCCTAGGCGACGTCCCTCGGCAACCCGAATCGGGTCCACGTCGCCGATCAGGTCGGCCACCGAGGTGTCCGGCGTGGCCAGCTTCTCCGAATACCGCTCGGAGCGATGCCGCCACGCCACCGGCAGGTCGTCGCCCAGCTCGGCTGCCCGGCGCCGCGATTCGGCGGTGATCGGCTCGTAGGGATGCTCGCCGAGCTCGGCGCCCGCGATCACCGGCGTCCACTCGTCGAGCAGGCCCTCCAGGGTGCGCAGCAGCCGCGTCTTGCCCTGCCCGCGCTCCCCCAGCAGCACCACGTCGTGCCCGGCGATCAGGGCGCGTTCGAGTTGCGGCAGCACGGTCCGGTCGAAGCCGTGCAGGCCGGGCCAGGGGTTCTCTCCGGCGGCCAGCGCGGTCAGCAGATTGTCACGGATCTCTTCACGAAGACCCTTCTGCACGTGCCCGCTGGCACGCAGTTCGGCAACGGTTGCGATGGTGGGGCGTTCGGTCACGTCCTCACGCTAACCCCGAGCACAAGATGCCAGAGCACCGGGAGTTCGACCTGGCATCCACCCGTAACAACGAAACGGGCGGCTCCGCCAGTCCGCACCGGTGAGATCACTCACCCGCGAAGCCGTACTCAACGCGCAGCGAGGCCGTTCGCCGGGGAGACAAGCCCCCGACCGCAAGTAAGGATCCGGATCTGGCCGGAACAGACCAGCCCGATCCGGATCCTTGTGCGTCGGCCACCCACCGAGCTGCCCCGACCCGACACACGCCTGCCCCGAGTACGCTCGTCGCGTGCCGTCGCCCAAAACCTTCCGGGTGCTGCTGGTGCGCCACGGACAGACACCGACCACCGGACAGATCCTGCCGGGACGTGCTCCTGGACTGCATCTGTCCGAGCGTGGCCGCGAACAGGCCGAGGCCGTGGCCCGACGGCTGACAGACGTCGGACTCAGCGCGATCTACAGCTCACCGCTGGAACGTGCCCGGGAAACCGCCGAGCCATCGGAGCGGAGTACCGGGCTGACGGCTGTGATCGAGCCCGCCCTGCTGGAGTGCGACTTCGGCGAGTGGACGGGAAGACAGCTCACCGCACTGGCCAAGCTTCGCGACTGGCGCACCGTGCAGCAGGCACCGTCGACCTTCCGCTTTCCCGGCGGCGAGAGCTTCGTCGAACTGCAGACCCGGATGATCACGCTGATGGAACGGCTGCGGGCCACCCACCGTGGGCAGACGGTGGCCTGCTTCTCACATGCCGACCCGATCAAGGCGCTGCTCACCCACGCGGTCGGCACCCACCTCGATCACTTCCAGCGGATGGATGTCGGTACCGGCTCGGTGTCGGTGATCGACTGGCCCGCTCACGGTGCACCCGTCGTCCGCAGCGTCAATTCGACCGACGGGCCGCTGGGTCAGTGAACACCGCCCAGCAGGAGGCACTGCTCAGCGAGGGCACCATCAATCTCGTCGGCCGCGTCGTGGAGAGCAGCAACGCCACCTTCGTCGTCGAGGTCACCCACGAGGACGACTACACCTGGGCGATCTACAAACCCGAATCCGGCGAACGGCCGCTCTGGGATTTCGAACCGGGCCTGTACCGGCGCGAACGTGCCGCCTACCTGCTGGACGCCGCCCTGGGCTGGGGATTGGTGCCGCCCACCGTGATTCGCACCGACGCTCCGCTGGGGGTGGGTTCGTTGCAGTGGTTCATCGAGTGCGATCCGGCGATGCACTACTTCCGGTTGGTCCGCGAGTCACCCGAGGCCCACGAGCGGTTGCGTCGGCTGGCGGTCTTCGATGTGGTCAGCAACAACACCGACCGCAAGGGCGGCCACGTGCTCACCGACGAGCACGGCGGCATCTGGGCGATCGACCACGGCCTGTGTTTCGCCGCCGGCTACAAGCTGCGCACCGTGATCTGGGACTTCGCCGGCGAACCCATCGCCCCCGACATCCTGACCGACCTGGCGCCACTCGCGGACGCTGTCCCCGATCAGATCGCCGAATTGCTCGACGAGCGCGAGGTGCGCGCACTGCGACGCCGAACTCAGAGAGTGCTCGACGCCGGAATCCTGCCCATCGATGAGACCGGTCACGCCTGGCCGTGGCCACTGATCTGATCCGGACGGGACTCAACCCTCAACGGGACGCGGGGTCGTTTGGGGCCTCGAAGAACATGCGAGCGGCACTGAACTCCGGCGGTGGGGAAACGCGCTCCGCCGAGGCAGCCGAACCGGACGACGCATCGTCCGCCCCGGGCATGCCCAGCGCCGAACCCGGCGCCCCACCGCCGTTGGGGGGTCTTTCAGGATACCGCATACCCCCTTGTCAGGGCCAGAGTTGGCGGGGTTGGATTTCGACCTGCCGGCACAGACCTGCGGCCCCGGCTGACCTAAGGAAACGCTGACCAAAGCCCTCCCATCGTCATCCCGGACCTGATCCGGGATCCCTCCCGCTGAAAGCCGGGGATGACGTGACTGGACCCGCCTCCCTGGGCACCGCTGGTTGAGCTGTCGAAACCACGCCTTGTCGGTGGCGGGAACGGGCCTCGACAAGCTCGACCGACGACAAGCTCGACCAGCGAGAAGCGCGACTATCCGCCGGCGAAGGGAGGCAGCACGTCCACCTGGGCGCCCGGCGCGACGAACTCGGTGCGGGAGCGGGCCGCCTGGCCGTCGATCAGCACGGTGGAGACGGCGAGCACCTTGGCCAGCCGCTCGCGGTCGGAGCCCAGTTGCTCGACCAGGTCGGCCACCGTCACCTCGAACTCGGCGTCCACGGTCTCTTCAGCGACACCCGCGGCATCTGCCGCACCCGCGAAGTACCGAATCTTCACAATCCTCAACCTCCGATGGCGCTCATGGTGCGGACCGGCGGCACGAAGCCTGGTTCACCGATTCCGTGCGCTGCCGCCTTGCGGGCTTGGGCACCCGCCCAGATCTCGGCGAGTTCGGTGTCCGAGGCACCGTCGCGCAACGGCGTCCGCAGATCGGTCTCGGTGCGCGAGAACAGGCAGGTGCGCATCTGCCCGTCGGCGGTGATCCGGGTGCGGTCGCAGGCGCCGCAGAAGGGTGCCGTCACCGAGGGGATGACGCCGATCCGCCCGCCCGGCTGCGAGGCGTCCGCGACCACCTCCCACAGTTCGGCGGGCGCGGCGCCGCGCGGCTCGGCGGCCGGCCGCAGCGTGAACCGCTCATCGAGCCGCTTCAGGATCTCGGCCTGGGTGACCATCTTCGAACGGTCCCATTCATGTCGCGGCCCGAGCGGCATCTGCTCGATGAAGCGCAGCTGGTAGCCGCGCTCCAGACAGAACTGCGCGAGCGGCACGACGTCGACGTCGTTGACGTCACGCATGATCACGCTGTTGACCTTGACCGGCAGCAATCCGGCAGCTTCGGACGCGGCCAGCCCGGCCAGCACGGCATCCAGCCGGTCGCGCCGGGCAAGAGCCGCATAACGCTGCCGATCCAGCGAGTCGAGCGACACGTTGACCCGGTCCAATCCGGCCTCGGCAAGGGCGGACACTCGTTTGTCCAGGCCGATGCCGTTGGTGGTCAAGGACAGCTCCGGGGGGCTGCCGGCGCGGGTACGCAAGGTCTTGGCGTCCGCCACGATCTGTTCCAGCGACCGGCGCAGCAACGGCTCGCCGCCGGTGAAACGGATCTTGGTGATACCCAGCGATTCGACCGCGATCGTCATCAGCCGATGCAGTTCGGCATCGGTCAGCACCTCCTCGCCGGGCAGCCAGGGCAAGCCCTCCGCAGGCATGCAGTAGGTGCAACGGAGATTGCAGCGGTCGGTGAGCGACACCCGCAGGTCGGTGGCGACACGGCCATGCGTATCCGCCAGCACCAGCGGCGTACGCACCTCGACCGTCATGCCCACAGGGTACGCGAGAGACTCCGGGGCGGGGCGAAACGTCATCCACGGGGTGAGCGGTGGTGCCATCATGGAAGGTGATGACCTCGTCCACCGTGCCTGACCATGGCCCGGATCGGCTCGGACCGACCCGACGGCGAGTTCTCGCGCACCTGCAGGAGTTGCCCGACCCCACCTCGACCGAGGTGCTGGCCGACAGCCTCGCCCTCCACCCGAACACCGTGCGCTTCCACCTCGATGGGCTCCTCGCTGCCAACCTGGTGCGCCGGGTGGTCGAACATCGCGGTGTCCAGGGGCGGCCGAGGGTGCTGTTCACCGCCGCTCCGACCGTCCCGCCGGTCACCGACCATCCCTACCGTTCGTTGGTGCAGGCGATACTCGGCTATCTGCGCGACAACGATTCTCCCGACAATCCGATCGCCGAGCGGATCGGCGAATCCTGGGGTCGTTCCCTCGCCGACTCCGAAGCCGAACTCCCCGACACCGCAGCACTGGTGGCTGCCGTCAATTCGCTGGGCCTCAGTTCACGGGTTGCTGAGGTGGACGGCGAGCGCAACCTGGAGATCGTCCGCTGCCCGTTCCGCGATCTCACCCTGGGCGGCGACACCACCGTGTGCCGGATCCATCTCGGCATGATGCGGGGCTACCTGGCCGCCGGGGACGCCAGTGAGACCGTGGCCGAGCTGCGGCCATGGGTCGAGCCGGAACTCTGCCTGGCGCGGCTGGTTCCCGCCTCGGAGGCCGCGGTCGAATCGGCAGCGCACGTCTGAACTCGCCGTCATCCCGGCGAACGCCGGGATCTCTCTGTCGGACCGTGTGGACCGGCCGGTCGAGATCCCGGATCAAGTCCGGGATGACGGTCCGTTGGTCTCGGTCAGCGATTGGGAAGCACGGACCTTCATTGGTCGAGCTTGTCGAAAACCCGGGACGTGCCGGCCGGCAAGGGGTTTCGACAAGCTCAACCAACCAACATGTGACTGCGTTGATCGGCGCGTGCTAGATGCCGATGTCCTCCAGCAGGTCGGTGACCAGGGCGGCGATCGGTGAACGCTCCGAACGGGTCAGCGTGACATGGGCGAACAGCGGATGACCCTTGAGCTTCTCCACGACCGCGACGACGCCGTCGTGGCGTCCGACCCGCAGGTTGTCGCGCTGCGCGACATCGTGGGTCAGCACCACCCGGGAGTTCTGGCCGATCCGGGACAGCACGGTGAGCAGCACATTGCGCTCCAGCGACTGAGCCTCGTCTACGATCACGAACGCGTCGTGCAACGAACGTCCCCGGATGTGGGTGAGCGGCAGCACCTCGAGCAGGTCGCGGGCCATCACCTCTTCGATGACCTCGCGGTTGGTCACCGAGCCGAGGGTGTCGAACACGGCCTGCGCCCAGGGCGCCATCTTCTCGCCCTCCGCACCCGGCAGGTAGCCGAGTTCCTGGCCGCCGACGGCATACAAGGGACGGAACACGATCACTTTCGAGTGCAACTGACGCTCCAGCACTGCCTCCAGCCCGGCGCACAGCGCGAGCGCAGACTTGCCGGTGCCGGCCTTGCCGCCGAGGGAGACGATGCCCACCGCCGGGTCGAGCAGCAGGTCGAGCGCCACCCGCTGCTCGGCGGAGCGTCCGTGGATGCCGAAGCAGTCTCGATCGCCCCGGACCAGTTTCACGGCGCCGTCCGGCAACACCCTGCCCAACGCGGTGGAGCCGGAGGTGTGCAGCACCACACCGCTGTGGCAGGGCAGGTCGACGGCTTCCGGAATGAGCGCGGTGCCGGACGCGTACAGGGCGTCAACGCTGGCCCGCTCCACCTCGACCTCGGCCATGCCCGTCCAGCCGGTGTCGATGGGCTGCTCGTGCAGGTACTCCTGCGCCGCCAGGCCGACCGCGGACGCCTTCACCCGCAGTGGGACGTCCTTGCTGACCAGGACGACATCGCGTCCCTCGCCGGAGTAGTTCAACGCCACCGCGAGGATGCGCGAATCGTTGTCACCGAGGCGGAAGCCGTGCGGCAGCACGGTCTGGTCGGAGTGGTTGAGTTCCACGTGCAGGGTGCCGCCGTCGTCATTGACCTGCAGCGGCAGATCGAGCCGTCCGTTCGCCAGCCGGAGCTCGTCGAGGTAACGCAGCGCCGTCCGGGCGAAGTAGCCGAGCTCGGGATGGTTCCGTTTCGCCTCCAGTTCGGTGACCACCACGATCGGCACGATCACCTCGTGCTCGTGGAAATTGCGCACGGCGTGCGGGTCACTGAGCAGGACGGAGGTGTCGATCACATAGGTCCGCACCGACGTATCGGCGGCGGTGGTGACGAAGCTGCGGGAACTGCTTGCTGTACGGGGCACGAGCGGTCCTGTCCTGAGGCCGACGCTGCACCCCCGCCGGCCCACATAGTTGTGTCAGCCGGGAAGTTCGGGCCCTGGTAGTGGCCCGCGGGTTCGACCGGTGCGGGTCAAACGACGCATCGTTTCCTCCTGGACGATCATTGGGGTGACCGCACTTGCACTGTAAGCAGCCGACGGGCGATCCGGACGCGCGGCACGCCGGGCAGCGGAACCCGTCACCCGCCGTTCACGTGGCCGACGCCCTGCCCCGGTCACCCGCTGGTCGAGCTTGTCGAGACC
>NZ_JAPUED010000161.1 GCF_027492755.1 Micropruina sp.
GATTCGTCATCCTCAGTGTGGGCACGTAGCGCGAAAAGTGTTCAAAATCGCGCTGGCTAGGGGTCTCGACAAGCTCGACCAGCGGGGTCAGCGGGCGTTGCGGACCGCGGCCACGGCACGTCGGTGCCGATCCAGCTCCTCCGAGACGGGCTCCAGCAGCTCGGTCTCGGTGACCGCGGCGATCGTCCGGTACAGGATCCGTTCGGCCCGGTTCGCCTTCGCCCGGGCACCGATCGAGACCGCGAGCCTGGACAGGCCGGCCAACGCGAGTCCGCCGACCACGCCACCGGCCAGCAGCACGAACTGGGCGGGCCAACCCCACCAGTACACGGTGGGCAGGTTGACCAGGCCGAGCGCCGGGGCGAACGCCCACAACAGCGCCCAGAGCCCGCCGGCCACCACGGCGACCATCAGCACCCACTGCAGAACCCGGATGATCGACCACCAGCCGGTGCCCCGGTCGAGTTCCAGGTCGGCACCGGCGATGGCGGTGTCCAGCCGGTCCATCAGCAGCGCCTCATGACTCCGTGCGGCCATCGAGACCGCCGCCGCCCAGCCCCGCGGCAGGCCGACCGACGCCTGGTCGACCAGTTCTCGCAGACCGCGGTCCAGCCGGGCCCGCTGCACCGGGCTGGCGTTCGGCAGCGACGTCCGGCTGATCGCGGTCGGTGCCAGCTGCCGATCATTCTGATCGAGCCGGAGCGCCCGCAGCGGATCGGGTTTGAACCGTGCCACCCAACTCACGAACGGCCACCCGGTGGCGAGCCCACCGCGCAGCTTCCAGGCGTCACGGACGCTGTCGACCGCCAATCCGACGCCGCTGGCGTCCGCCAGTGCCTTAACCAGAGGGTCGCGTTGCTTGCGATCGAGCACCGGGGCCGGCGTATCGCCCAGTTCCCAGGCGAGTTCGTCGGCGGCGACGGTCACGTCGGCGGCGATCCGGGCACTGACCACAGCCTTGTCTGCGATGGCCCGAGCGAGCAGCTGCCGCAACTCCGGGACACCGGTGCCCTCCAGCGCCGACATCGCCATCAGCCGGGCGGCGGCCAGTCCTTCGTCGTCGAGCAGCCGGCGCAGGTCGGCCATCGCGTCGGCGAGTTCATCGGGCCGCAGCCGGTCGGCCTGGTTGAGCACCACGATCATCACCTCGGCGTAGGCCGCCAGCGGCCGCAGGTAGCGCTCGTGCAGGGCGGCGTCGGCGTACTTCTGCGGGTCGACGACCCAGATCAGCATGTCGACCAGCGGCACCAGCCGGTCGACCGTCATCCGGTGGGAGGTCTCGGTCGAGTCGTGGTCGGGCAGATCGAGCAGCACCAGATTGGCGAAAGCGCTGCGCCGCGCCGGCACCAAGTGCCGCCTGGGCACGTCCAGCCAGTCGAGCAGGTCACCCGGCAACTCGGTGCCCCAGGCCACGGCCATCGCGGTCGACGTGGTCGGACGCCGTACCCCGGTGCTGGCGAACTCGGTGCCGCTGATCGCGTTGAACGAGGTCGACTTGCCCGAGCCGGTCGCACCGGCCAGCGCGACCACCGTGTGATCACCGGTGAACGCCCAACGCTCCCCCGCCCGCTTCAGCACGGCCGAGGCTCTCGCCACCACGTCGTCCGAGGACCGCCCGCGGCTCAACTCCACGGTTTCGTCGAGCGCCCGCAGGCGCTGGGCCAGCGTGCGGCTCACCCGCGGTCACCGTCCTCATCGGCAATCAACTCGGCATCCACGACATCCTCGGACGCGCCCTCCCCACCGGCGACCAGCTCGGGTCGATCGTGGATCTGCCGGGCGGAGCCGCTGAAGCCCTCGATCTCGGCGAGCGTGGGCAGCCCTGAGTCAACCTCGGTACCCCGCGCCGCATCGACGGCGGCCACCGCGGCCCTGATCTCGTCGCCCACCTCGGCACGGACGCCCACCTCGTCGAGCACCGCCTCGTAGCGGGCCAGTTCGGTCGCCAGCAGCGCCTCGACCCTGGCGTCCAGATCCTCCTTGGCGCGTTTGGCGAGCCGGCGGACGGCGTCCTCACCGAACACCGCTTCGAGCACCCGTTGGGCGAGCACTGCGGTACCGCCGGCCACACCCACCTCGATCCCGGTCACGCCACCGGTGGTGGAGAAGACGACCATCATCAGTGCGATGCCGACCCCGTTGGTGCCCAGCGCCAGGAACCGGGCGCGTGACTTCTTCGAGCTGCCCTCGCTGGTGACCAGCTCGAGCACGTCGGCCTGCCAGTTGCGGATGGCCAGGGCGACGTGGCCCGGGAAGTCGGACGAGCCGCGCCGGAGGTCGAGTTTGGTCGCGGCCAGCAGTTGGCGTCCGGCGGGGTCGTTCTCCCAGGCGGTCGCGGCCCGTTCGGCGGCCGACTCGCCCTCTTCGCGGATCAGCACCTCCATGCCCGATTCGACGGCCAGCTTGACCTCGCCGACCTGCTTCGGTTCGCCGCGCAGCGACGCCATCAGCCGATCGCGTAGCCAGCCGATCTTCTGCTCGACGGCGCGGAAGAACTCGCCGGTGCCGACGAAGTCCTGCCAGCGCGCCAGCACCTCGCCGCGCAGCAGCGTGCCGTCGGCGGTCTGGACGCCCAGGGTGCGGGCCGCCTCGCGATAGGAGCCCTCGGCATCGGAGCGCAGCTGCGCCAAAGCGGTGTCCTGCTCATCGGCGGCCTGCGCCACCTGAGGCGCCGTCCGGCATTGCGAAGCGATCGCGCCGCCCAGGGTCTGCAGCACGACGCTGGCACGCGCCTGGCTGTCGGCCGCCAACCCGGCCAGCCACTCCCGGATCGGCGCCACCGCCGAATCCGGCAGCAACCCTTCGGCGTCGGCGACGGTCTCGGGGACGGCGAACAATGGCGAATCACCGAGCCCGCGGTCCGCCATCAACTGCCCGAGGTGCGCCGGCACTTCGGTCATCGCTGCCGGCGGCACCCGCTGCAGCACGACGGCGAGCGCGGCGCTCCGCTCGGCAGCCGACCGCAGGTAGTCCCAGGGCACGGCGTCGGCGTAGCGGGCGGCGGTGGTGACGAACAGCCACAGGTCGGCGGCGGCGAGCAGCTGGGCTGCCAGCGCCCGGTTCTCGGCGACCACCGAGTCGATGTCGGGCGCGTCCAGGATCGCCAGGCCCTGCGGCAGCGAAGGTTCCGGCACCAACTGCAGCGTGCGGGTGTCGCTGGCGGCCTCCAGCGTGCGGGCCAGCCCGGGCAGGATCCGTTCGGGGCCGAACCAGTGTGCGTCGTCGGGGTGGTGCACCAGGACGGGCGAGCGGGTGGTGGGCCGGATCACCCCCGGACGACTGACCGTGCGGCCGATCATCGAGTTGACCAGCGTCGATTTTCCGGCCCCGGTGGAGCCGCCCACCACGGCCAGCATGGGCGCGTCGAGGCGCTCCAGCCGCGGCAGCAGGTAGTCGTTCAGTTGGGCGCCCAGGTCGCGGCGCAGGGTCTCGGCCGCGCCGCGTCCGGGCAGGTCCAGCGGCAGTCGGGCGCGGTCGAGGGCGTCCGCGAGCAGCCTGAGCGAACTCGCCAGCTGGCCAGCGCTCATGCCACTCCTCACCCGGGGGGCGGGCCCCAGTTCGGGTCCACCCTGGAATACTGCTGCGATCCTAGTGGTGCGGCGCCCGGTCCTGCGGGCCAGTTCCCGCCCAGTCCGGCGGGACCGGGATAACTCGGCGGCGGATAGTCGACCGGTTGCCGTTTGCGTAGCGTCGGCAGGCTGAGCTTCTGCCCGCGCGGATCGTCGATGGCCAGCCCGCGCAACGACCGGGTCTGGTACAGCAACTCGGTGGCCCGGGCCTGCCCCGCGGTGTCGATGACACCCTTCACCTCGGCGTCCCGCAAGTAGGCGAGCTCGGTGAGCGTCCGCTGCAGGCTCAGGGTGGCCCGCAGCACCGTCCAGCCCCGGGTGGCCGCCACCAGCAACGCCCAGGCCCGGTGCCGCACGCGCGAGGTGACGTCGGGGTCGACCGGGTTCAGCCACCCCATCCGGACGTAGTCGGTGAGCCGGGCACGGATCTTGCGGCTCTCGGTGAACAGCTGCCGCACCGCGTAGATCGTCGCCGAGGCCACCAACGGCAACGCCACCGCGAAGTAGATGATGTAGCGCATCATCCCTTGGGCGAAGGTGGCCTGCGAGTTGAACATCATGTGCAGCAGGGCGGCCATCAGGTAGCCGATCAGCGGCGCCAGCACACGCACCACCTTGCTGTGGGTGCGCAGCGCCACCATCAGACCGAGGCCGGTCATCATCGTGAACAGCGGATGCCCGAACGCCGTCCAGAAGCCGCGCAGCCAGACCAGTTCGTGGATCGCCGACTCGGCATCGCCGGTGTTGATCTGCGACGTCGAATACATGATGGCGCGCGAGTAGTAGATGATGTTCTCGGTGAACGCGAAGCCCGCCGCGGACAACCCGGCCAGCGCCACCCCGTTCAGCTTGGTCACCAACTGGTAGCGCGCCAGCAACGCCACCCCGAACAGCACCGTCGCCTTTGCCGCCTCTTCGACGAACGGGGCGATGTAGATCGCCGCCCGGGCTCCGGTGGTGGGGTCGGCCTGGGTGCCTTCGGCCACGATCGAGAGCTGTTCGGACGCCCAGGTGTTGATGTGCAGCGACAAGAACGTGGCGACCGCCGCTCCCCAGCCCAGGGTCAGGTACCAGACCAGCAGCCGCTGCGGACGGAAGCGGTCGGCGATCACGAAGAGCACGATCCAGAACAGCAGGGTGGGCATCGCGAACCAGAACGAATCGCGGATGGCGGAGTGGTTGATGCCGGGCACGACACCACCCCGGACCGGGGTGTCGGCGGTCATCAGCGCGTACTGCGACCACAGGCAGGCCGCGTAGATGCCGGTGAGCACGACGCCGATCCAGGTCCAGGGATTGGTCAGGATCCGCTTGGGCAGCGGCGCCGAGAAGTCCGGCTGTGACGGGATCCCGTTGAGCAACCGGCGGTGCCGGGCGATGGTGTCCGTCGACATGCCGGTAAGACTACCGGGCACCGGGACACCGCCCGGAGCCCAGCCGCCGGTCAGATCCGTGCCAGCACCGTCCCGTCGGCCCCGATCATGACGCGTCGGACGCCTTCGTCGCCCGCGTGCACCACCGAGGCCGCCGCGTCGCGTCCCGGTGGCAGGATCCGGAGGGTCACGCGCCCGGCGTCCGCTTCGGCGATGAGCTGGGCGATTCGAGCGACGCAGTCCGGTCCGGGCAATGCGTCGTCCTGCGATTCGCACAGCACCAGGACGTCGACACCGGCCCTTCTGCGGTCGGCGATCGCCTCGGTCAGGATCGGCTGCTGCAGGCCGGGCGAGCGGATCCGGTCCCGCACCGCGCCCTCGACTACGCGCAGGTCGGGCCGGAGTCCCTCCAACGGCTCTCCGGCGGCGATCCGCTCCAGTAGCGGCCCGGCTTGCGCTTGGATCGCGGCAAGCTCGGCACGACCGGTCTCGGCGGCCTCCGTGGCGGCCCTGGCCTCCCGGGCGGCCCGCTCGGCGTTCTCGCGGCGCAGGCGTTCCCGGGCCAGCAGGCGCCTCAGCGCCACTCGCCAGACGAGGGCCACCACGATCGCGATGAAGGGCACCGCCAGTAGC
Organism: Micropruina sp.; assembly: GCF_027492755.1. Lineage (GTDB taxonomy): Bacteria > Actinomycetota > Actinomycetes > Propionibacteriales > Propionibacteriaceae > Micropruina. The sequence continues at coordinate 5,576 of NZ_JAPUED010000161.1, forward strand.
CGGAAGGCGGCCTCGGCGGTTGCCCCGGCCAGCGCCGTCCAGGCCAGGCCGTAGCCGAGGGCGACAGCAGCGCCGACACCGCCGATGACGGAATTGCCGCGGGCGATCAGGAACGCGATCAAGTAGCAGGCCAGACTGACCAGCCATGACTCCTGGACCACCGTGAGCGCCGCCAGCACGAAGACGTCGGACGCCAGCGCAGCCAGCACGACGCCGACCGCTCGCGGCGGCGACAGCGGCTGGTTGCCGGGTTGGAGGAGCAGATAGCCGCCCAGCAGCAGGGTGAGGTACGGCAGGACGTCGAGCAGGTCCACGTCGGCAAAGACGCCGGTCGCGACTCCCCAGGCGAGGCTCACCAGCCAGATCGCCCCGAATGCCCAGCGTGCGGCCGAACGCCCCCGTCCGCCCGCCCCGCCACCACTCAGCGTCACCTCGTCCACTCGAGGACCACCTCCGTCCCGGTTCCCGGGGCGGTCCGGAGTTCCGCGCGACCGCCGGGGAGTGCGCGCATCCGGCCGAGCACGCTGTCCCGGATGCCCATCCGGGCGAGGTCGACACTCTCGGGGTCGAAGCCGGGCCCGTCATCGCGGATCATCAGCCGGACGGCGTCCGGGCCGACCCGCACCGTGACTTCTCGCGACGCCGCCGGTCCGGCGTGGCGCATGCTGTTGCGCAGCGCCTCGGCAGCGGCGCCGCCGATCCCCTCCAGCACCGCGGTCGGCACGGTCCCCGGCATCGGACGGGCGTCCACCGTGCATTCCGGGGCGATGCCGCGCACCAACTCGACCAGTCCGGCGAGTGCCTCGCGGGTGGTCTGTTGCCCGTCATCGCTCGCGACGGACGCGCCGCGTTCGAGAAGCGCCACAGCGTCACGGGCCTCGGTGCGCATGGCCGGCGGCGCGGGACCTGAGAGTGCCATCGCGGCGGTGAACACCGACAGCAGCTCGTCGTGGACCAATCGGGCCAGCACTCCTCGGTGGTGCGCCTGGGCGGCCGCGCGAGCCTGATCCAGTTCTTGCCGTTCGGCCAGCGCCTCAACCCGTCGCAGCCGGATCAGTTGACCACGAACTCCGAGGAGGAGAGCGACGAGCCCCACGTTGCTGAAGTGCGTCGGCGTGCCGATCACGACGGACTGGGGAACCGAGCCGAGGAAGAGCCATCCCGACAACGCGGGCAGCGACGCCGAACCCAGCGCGAACAGCACTGACGGAAGCGCCCGCAACCACAACACCGGATAGCTGACCAGCACCGCTTCAACTGTCCACAGCCAGGGCGGCACGACGGTCTCAGCCGGGCCGCGGTAGGCGAGGAAGCCGGTCGCCAGAAGGATGACTCCGAGGATCGGCGCGGCCCTCCAGCCGGCACGCAGCACGCGCATCGGCAGTACGCGTCCGGCGACGGCTAGGCCCGCGATGATCAGCAGGACAACGACGCCGCCGAGGTTCCACCACGTCGCGAACGCGTACCAGTCGGCCACCGCGCCACTGGTGTAGGTCGCGATCAGCACGACTCCGGCCAGCGACATCAGCCAGCCGAGCTGTCGGTCCGCGGCCTCGAGGCCGCGGTCCGGGACCGACTCAGTCACGCGCGAGCGAAAGGTGATCGTCCGCAACCCCGAACCTGGCTCGCACCACAGCGTCCCTTCCGCACCATTGCTCATCGTGTGGCGACGACAATACCGGTGCCGACCCGCGAAGGCGGGGCGTCACGCTCGCCTCTGAGGCCACTGCTGGGGGGTGCTGCTCGGCATCATCACGACGAAGATCGGTCCGGCGAGCAGCCCCGCCACCCGCTCGCGGCGCGGATCATGGCCGAGTCTCGATGTCCGCGGACAACGCCTGAACCAGTTCGTCGTGGTCGGCGTCGTCGAGGCCGGCGGTCCGCGGCTCGCCGCGTGCGCTCTCCCACGCGAGGGTGTCGGTGAGCGTGTCCACCATCGGACGCAGTCGCAGCCCGGACGTCACAGCCCGGTCGTTGCGGTGGTCCTGGAAACCCCACAGCGCGTGGTCGCCGCCGAGCCACAACGGCAGGCTGCGCTGCCCCATCCACGGGTTCACCCGGTGCTCGACCAGCCAGTCACGATCAGCGGCGAGCACCCGACCCTGATGTCCGGCAACCGAGCGGGCGGCGTCCAGCACCTCGCCCAGGGTGGTCGGCGAGCCGCAGGCATTGAACACACCCTGGACGGCGCCGTCCGCACAATCCAGCAGCCAGCCGGCCAGGTCGCGCACATCGATGAGTTGGACGGGCTGGTCGGGGTCGTCCGGGACCAGCACGGACGCCGTCCGGTCGTGGGCGAACCGCCACGGCCAGTAGCCCAGCCGGCTCGATGAGTCACCGGGTCCGACGATCAGACCGGCGCGGGCGATCGTCCAGCCGGCGGTATCGCGCACCAGCTCCTCGCAGGCCACCTTGGCCGGCCCGTACTGGACGAGCTCGGTCATCGCCTCGGCGTCCAGCGGTGCCAGCAGAGGTCCGGACTCGTCCTGGCCGCGGGTGGCCTGGTCGGCGTACACGTTCGCGGTGGATACGAAGACCCAGTGCCGCGTCGTCAACTCCCGCACGGCGCGGCGCACCTGCCCCGGCTGCCGCGCCAGCTCGATCACTGCGTCCCAGGCCCTGTCGGTCAGCGGCGCCAGCCCGTCGCCGGCATCCCGGTCGAGCACCACGGAACGGACGCCGTCCGGGAACGAACCCGAGCGCCCCCGCGCCGCGCAGGTCACTGACCAGTCCCGTCCGAGTGCCTGGACGGCGATCTCACGCCCGAGGAAGGCGGTTCCGCCGAGTACCAGAAGCTCCATCCCACCAGCCCAGCACGTCTGGGCAACTGTCGGTAGAGGTTTCCGTCGAGAAGGACGGCTACACCCGCGTCCGGCTCAACTCCGCACCGACCGGACGGGGCGCCGGCGGCGCGGCATCCAGCGCCCGCAGCATTCGCTCCAGCGTCTCGCGCAGCTCACCGCGTGCCGGTTCGGCGAGGTCGGTCACATACTCGACGCCGGCCGGAATCCAGGACAGCCCGTACATGGTTTCGCGGAAGTCACTGCCACCGACCGGCCACCGGGTGTGCGTGT
>NZ_JAPUED010000162.1:0-5844 GCF_027492755.1 Micropruina sp.
GTCCGCTGGAAACCCGTGCGTATACCCTAGTCATGGCAACATTCCATCTGGGGTGAGTAACGGGACTTGAACCCGCGACATCCTGGACCACAACCAGGTGCTCTACCAGCTGAGCTATACCCACCATGTCGTGACGAACGGGCGTCACGGCTAGGACAGTCTAGGACACCTACGTCCCGCGGCGCCAATCGCCGAAGGGCGTCCGTCGGGGTAGGTCGACAAGCTCAACCAGCGGCTGTGCTAGCTAGCTGTTGTCGTCCTCGACCACCGGCGCGGGGGTGCTCAGCGCACCCTGATGGACGGCGGCGATGCGCTTCAACTCGGCGGTGGACAGGCCGGGCGGCGTGACGAACACGGCCTGCCGGTAGTAGCGCAGCTCTTCGATCGACTCGCGAATGTCGGCCAGCGCCCGGTGGTTTCCCGACTTGGCGGGCGTGTTGTAGTACGCCCGCGGGTACCAGCGACGGGCCAGTTCCTTGATGCTGGAGACGTCCACGTTGCGGTAGTGCACATGCGCCTCGAGGGTCGGCATGTCGCGGGCCAGGAATGCCCGGTCGGTGCCGATGGTGTTGCCGGCCAGCGGCGCCGTCCGCGGGTTCGGGACGTGTTCGCGGATGTAGTCGAGCACCTGCTGCTCGGCGGTCTCGAGGTCGACCCCGTCATCGAGGAGCGGCAGCAGCCCGGACTTCGCGTGCATCTCTCGCACGAAGTCGCTCATCTGCTCCAGCGCGGCAGGGGTCGGCTTGATCACCACATCGACGCCGTCGCCGAGGACGTTCAACTCGCCGTCGGTGACCAGCGCGGCCACTTCGATCAGGACGTCCCTGGTGAGGTCGAGCCCGGTCATTTCGCAATCGATCCACACCAGAAGGTCACCCACGGGCCTCACTCTAGTGGCCAGAAGATGATGCTCAGGTGTCCAAAGATGTTGACCACGTTTCGAGGCGCTGCACGACTGGACGGAACGGCTGGAGGCAATAGGCTGGGCAGCCTCAGCCGAGGTGGGAGGAACCCATGACGATGGACCTGGACGAGCTCCAGCCGGATGCCGACGACAACCTGCGCGAATTCATCGACAAGCTGGTCGCTGCGGGGTACACGGTGGGCGACAGCCAGAGCGCTGATCCGGAGTTGATCGATCCGGGTGGCCGGGCGGTCGAGACCTGGCGCGAGGACTACCCCTACGACGAGCTGATGAGCCGCGAGGAGTACGAGCAGGAGAAGTACCAGCTCCAGGTCGAGCTGTTGAAGTTCCAGTACCACGGCCAGGACAACGGGTTGAAGCACCTCATCCTGTTCGAGGGCCGGGACGCCGCCGGCAAGGGCGGCACGATCAAGCGCTTCATCGAGCACCTCAACCCGCGGGCCGCGCGGGTCGTCGCCCTGACCAAGCCGTCCAGCGACGAGCTGGGGCAGTGGTACTTCCAGCGCTACATCCGGCACTTCCCGACCAGCGGCGAGATCGTGCTGTTCGACCGCTCCTGGTACAACCGGGCCGGCGTCGAGCGGGTGATGGGGTTCTGCAGCAACGACCAGTACGAGACGTTCATGCAGCACGCCCCGAAGTTCGAGCGCATGTTGCAGGAGTCGGGCATCCACATCACCAAGTTCTGGTTCTCGGTGACCCGCCGCGAGCAGCGCACCCGGTTCGCGATCCGGCAGATCGACCCGGTGCGGCGCTGGAAGCTGTCACCGATGGATCTGGAGTCCCTGGACAAGTGGGAGGCCTACTCGGCCGCCAAGGAGGCCATGTTCGCGCGCACCGACACCAAGCACGCTCCGTGGACGACCATTCGCAGCAACGACAAGAAGCGCGCCCGGATCAACGCCATGCGGGCCTTCCTGAACCAGTTCGACTACGAAGGCAAGGACGCCTCGGTGGTCTACGCCCCCGATCCTTTGATCGTGCGGCGGGGACGCGAATCCTCCGACGACTGACCACATAAGACGAGCCGGACGGCGCTCGGCCAGCGGGCCGGGCGCCGTCCGGCTGTTTCGCGTTCGGACGGCGGGTTTGCCGGTCAGCAGTGCACGGGTACCGGCTCGAGGTGGCGATCGTCGGTGCTGTGGGAGCGCTCGTCCGACTCGTCCTCGCGACTGCCGCCGTTGACCGCGCCCATGCCGGCGATCACCACGCAGGCCAGGCCGGCCACGCTGGTCAGGCTGGGCACTTGGCCGAGCAGCAGCAGGCCAAGGATGAGCCCGAAGGCCGGCTCGAAACACAGCAGCGTGGCGAACGCTCCCGCGCTGAGCCGGCGCAGCGCCAGCATCTCCAGGGTGAACGGCAGCAGCGGCACCAGGGTGGCCAGCAGCAGGCCGATGGCGACGGTCTGCCAGCTCAGCGCGGTGACCGCCGTCGTGGGGACGAACAGCGTGCTGACCAGGGCTGCGACCGGCATCGAGATGGCCAGCCCGGAGACTCCTCCGGTCTCGTCGCCGACCCGCTGGGTGCACAGGATGTACGCGGCGTAACAACCGGCACCGGCCAGCGCATAGCCGACGCCCAGCAGGTCGAAGTCGCCCAGCCATGGCCGGGTCATCAGCAGGACACCGACGGCGGCGGCCAGTGGCCAGATCCAGCCGTTGCGCTGCCGGGCGCCCCAGGCGGCGACGGACAGGGCGCCGAGGAACTCGATCGCGCTGGCCGTGCCCAGCGGAATGCGCATCGCGGCGGCCATGAACATCGTCCCCATCCCGGCCGTGGCCAGGCCGAGCAGCGCGCCCGTCCGCAGTGTCGCAGCCGAGAAGCGCAGCCGCCACGGACGAACGATGACGACGATGATCACGGCCGTCCAGGTGAGCCGAAGCCAGGTCGAGCCCTGCGCCCCGAGGTGATCGAGGAAGCGCACCGACCCGGCCAGCCCGATCTGCGCGCAGAGCATCGAGGTCAGCGCGAGCATTGCCCCCGAACGGGCGGAGGTGGACAGTTGGGTAGGGATCGAGGCGTGCATATCTCTATCCCATCCCTTCCCATCGTTTATGTCCAACGGATATTTCTGTCCAATATGTTCACGAAACACGTACGATCAGAAGATGGATCTGAAACGCCTCGCCGTCCTGCTGGAATTCGCCAGGCTGGGCTCGATGAGCGCCGTCGCCGACGTCATGCAGACCCGGGTGTCCACCGTCTCTCAGCAGATCGCGACCCTGTCCCGGGAAGTGGGCGTTCCGCTGATCGAGCCGGACGGCCGGGGCGTCCGGCTGACCGCGGAGGGACGGCGGCTGGCTGATCACGCGGTCACCATCCTGGCCGCGGTCGAGGCTGCCCGAGCCGAGCTGAACCCGGACGCCGAGCCTGCCGGCCTGCTGCGGATCGCCGGCTACGCCTCGGCGTTGCGGCGGGTCGTGGTGCCGCTGCTCACCCGGCTGGCGGCGACGAACCCGGCGCTGACGATGGCGGTGCACGAGTTGGAGCCGGGGGAGGCGTCGGAGTGGCTGGTGGCGAACCGGATCGACCTGGCGCTGGTCTACGACTACAACCTCGCGCCCGAGCGGGTCGATCCGGCCTTCGCCGTTGAGCCGCTGTGGGAGACCGACTGGGGGCTGGCCGTCCCCGCCACACAGTCACTCGATCCAGGTCTCACCGCGGTCGAGGTGTTCGCCCACCACCGCGACCGTGACTGGATCGGGAACCCGCGGAACAGCCGGGAGGAAACCGTGCTTCGCGTGGTGGCGGCGATGGCCGGCTTCGAGCCGCGGATCACCCACTATGCCGACAGCCTCGATCTGGTCGACGACCTGGTGCGCTCGGGCGCGGGCGTCGGGCTGCTCCCGATGGCCCGCAGGCTGCGGGAAGGGATCACGCTGATTCCGCTGCGGCACCCGTCGGTCACCATGCGCACCTTCGCCTGGGTGAAGAAGGGACGCCAATCGTGGCCGCCGCTACGCCTTGCGCTGACCGAGTTGCAGCGAGCGTCCTACTTCACCGAACCGCTCATCAGGCCGCTGATGAAGTAGCGCCCGAGCGCGATGTAGACCAGCAGGGTCGGCAGCGACGCCACCAGCACACCAGCCATGATCGACGGGTAGTCGGGGTTCTGGCCGCCGGCCAGCTCCTGCAACGCGTAGGTCACCGGACCGTTGCGCGGCGAGGTGAGGAACAGCGCGAACAGGAAGTCGTTCCAGGCCGAGGTGAACTGCCAGATCAGCGTCACCACGAAGCCGGGAATCGAGACCGGCAACACGATCGACCAATAGACCCGCAGCATGCCCGCGCCGTCCACCCGGGCCGCTTCCAGAATCTCGGTCGGCACCGCGGTGGCGTAGTAGTTGCGGAAGATCAGCGTGCAGATCGGAATGCCGTAGATGGTGTGCACCAGGATCAGCTTCGGAATGCCGTCGATCCAGGCGAACCCGTGGGTCTGGATCTCGAGCAGCATCTTCTGCAGCGGAATCATCACCGCCTGATAGGGGATGAACATGCCGAACAGGAATGCGGTGAAGACGATGTCGGCGCCCGGGAACTTCCATTTGGCGAAGACGTAGCCGTTCAGCGAACCGAGAATGGACGACAGCACGGCGGCGCTGATGGCCAGCACCAGCGAGCGGCCCAGGGCGGGTGCGAGCCGGGTGATGGCTGAGGACCAGCCCTCGGTGGAGAAGATGTGCGGCAGGTCCCAGGCGGTGGCCGCCGAGACGTCCGCGCCACCCTTGAAACTGGTCACCAGCACCACATAGAGCGGAATCAGGACGGCGCAGGCGAACGCCAGCAGCAGCAGGAACTGCACCGTCTTCATCGGGGTGATCCGGCGCCGTCCGTGCCGCGGTGCCGACACCGGGGACGCGGTGAGCGTGTCAGCAGTGATCGTCATGCCCGTCCGTCCTTCTCGGTGTGGTTGGTGTAGATCAGGTAGGGGATCACCACGATGGCGACGATCGCCAGAATGACCGTGGCGTTGGCGGCGGCACCGGTCGGGTTCGATTGCGGGAACAGTTGGATCCACATGAACGTGGCGGGTACCTCGGCGGTGTACGAGTTGGCGCCGGCGATCGAATAGATCAGGTCGAACATCTTCATCGACATGTGCCCGAGAATGATCAGGGCCGACAATGCCACCGGCGAAACCTGGGGGAACAACACGTACCGGTACAGCTGCCATTCGCTGGCGCCGTCCACCCGGGCGGCCTCGCGCTGGTCGTCCGAGATGCCCCGGAACCCGGCCAGGAACAGCGCCATGATGTAACCGGACAGCTGCCAGATCGCCGGGATCGCCATCGCCGCCATGTTGAAACTGCTGTCGCTGGACCACCAGCTGCTCTGCAGCCAGGGCATGCCCAGCTTCAGGAACAACTGGTTGAGGCCGATCGCCTGATCGGGACCCTGCGCCGGCGACAGCAGCCAGCGCCACGCCACACCTGCGGCGACGAACGAGATCGCCATCGGAAACAGGTAGATCGACCGGAACGCACCCTCACCGGTCACCCCGCGCTCCAGCAGCACCGCCCACAGCAGGCCGAACAGCATGGTGCCCACCATGAACACGACGGTGAGCACCAGCAGGTTCCATAACGCGTGCTGGTAGCGGTCGTCGCCGAGCAGGTTGAGGTAGTTGGCCACACCGCCGGGATTGGTGATCCGGTTGGTGATCCGGTCACGGGTCTCGGCCAGCGAGGTCTGCACGTTCAGCCCGATCAGCCCATAGACGAAGATGCCGACCAGGATGATCGAGGGGCTCACCAGCAGCAGCCCGGGGCCCCAGGTACGCAGCCGTCGCATCCGACCTCCTCACGTTGTGGTGGGGTGGGGGCCGGGCCACCGGCGCCCCCCCCGGGGACAAACCGGGAAGAGCCCGGGGGGGTTGTGGGCGGCCCCCAGCGGGGGGGCGCCCGGCGCCGGATACAGTA
>NZ_JAPUED010000162.1:5854-8591 GCF_027492755.1 Micropruina sp.
AGGGGTGTGATACCCAGCCGTTGCCGGGTCCGCTGTGAGGGCGTCGGCCCGCTCTACGACTTCTTCTTTTTGGGGGGGGTGGTGGCGCTTCCCGGACGCACCCCGTGGTCACATCGGGATCAGACCGCGTTCTTCTTGGCGGCCGCCACCAGGTCGGTGACCAGCGTCGCCTGATCCTTCGAACGGTAGAACTTCGAGATCGCCGTGCTCATGTCGGAGTTCCAGGCCTGGCTGACCGCCGCGCCGTGCGCGATCGAGGGTGCGATCTTGTCCGACTTGAAGGACGCCATCGCCGTCTTCTGGTAGGCCGGGAAGTCGTCGGACGGCACATCGGTCCGCGCCGGGATCGAGCCCTTGGCCAGGTTGAACGCCTTCTGGCCCTCAGGAGACCCGATCAGCGACAGCCAATCCTTCGCGCCGCCGGGGTTCTTGGCGCCCTTGGGCAGGGTGAACGAGTCGGCCAGGAAGTCGAAGACACCCTTGGTGCCGGGCACCGGGAAGTAGGTGTAGTCGACGCCGTCCTTCTTGTTCTTGAGCGTGAACTGGGCCACCGCCCAGTCGCCCATCACGTTGTAGGCGGCCTTGCCGTTGATCACCGCGTCGGTGGCTCCCGGCCAGTCGTCGCCGTCGGAGGCGGTGTTCGCGTAGCTCAGCAGCTTGGCGTAGTGCGCCACCGCCTTCTTCACGCCGCCGGAGCCCCAGTCGCCCTGTGCGGTGAACAGCTGGGTGTAGCCGTCGACGCCCAGATCGGCGATCAACACCGTCTCGAACAACTGCAGCTGGGTCCAGGTGCCGCCCACGCTCAGCGGGGTGGCGACGCCGGCGTCCTTGAGCTTCTGCATGTCGGCCAGCCAGGCGTCGATGTCCGCCGGCTCAGCGGAAGCCCCGGCCTTCTTCAGCACGTCGGGGTTCGCCCAGACCACGTTCGCGCGGTGGATGTTGGACGGCACCGAATAGATGTTGCCCTGCACGGTCAGCAGGTCGAGCAGGTTCTTCGGGAAGACGCTGGCGCCGCCCAGGGCGTCGATGACGTCGTTGACGGGCTCGATCTGGTCGGCCCGGATGTAGTCCTGCAACTCGGCGCCGGCATGGCCCTGGAAGGAATCGGGCGGGTTGCCGTTCTGCAGGTCGGCGGCCAGCTTCGCCTTCGCGTTGCTGCCTGCGCCGCCGGCCACGGCGAGGTTGACGAAGGTGTCGTTGGGGTACTTCTCCTTGAACAGTTTCTCCAGGGCCTCGAGGCCCACCTTCTCGGAGCCGTCCGCCCACCAGGTGAAGACGCCGACGTCACCGCCCGCACCACCGGCTGGCGCCGATGTGGCAGCGCTTGGGGATTGACTTGCTGTCGGCGCGCCTGAACTGCAGCCGACCAACGTGAGTGCGGCCGCAAATGCCACGGCCACGAGTGGTTGAGCACGCATGGAGATCCTCCGTTGGATCGCTCGTGGGAGCCCAGCTTCTCGGGCCCCGTTGCTTGCCAAGCTAGGTGCGAGCACAATCCAGCGTCAAGGAGAACCCCCTTGTCGTTGCCGGGTTGTTATCGAAGTCGCGCGTGCGACACAAGGGCCGGTTCAATGACCCGGAATCGCCGGTTCGGACACCCAACGCCACAGCCAGCCGGCACCGACCAGACCGACCGCGCCGATGGTCACCGCGGCCGCTCCGAGCGGCGCGACGGCCGCGATCGCGGTGATCAACAACGGTCCGGCGGCTTGTCCCAGGCCGGTGGTCAGCCGCCAGCCGGCCAGGAACTGCGGACGGCCGACCGCGGGCGAGGCGTCCGAGCCGATGGTCATCACCACGCCGGCGGAGATCCCGTTGCCCAGGCCGAGGACGGCGGCGAACAGGGCGACCGCTGCAACCGAATGCGCGAACGGCAGCAGGGCGAAGCAGAGCCCCATGATCACCATGGACGGCACCGAGACCCAGCGCCGTCCGAACCGGTCCATCACCGAGCCGCCCACATAGAACAACGTCATGTCGATCGCTGACGAGAGTGCGAACACCAGGCTGGTGGCGGCGGCGTCCAGGCCGATCTGCTCACACCACAGTGGCAACAGGGCGTCGCGCGCCGTCCGGACCAGCATCAGGGCGGCGGCGCCCGTCCCGGCGGTGGCGAAGGTGTGGGCGTGCTGACGCAGCACCCGCAGCATCTGCACCGGCTCGTCTGGCTGGTGCTCGGGCATCGGCAGGTCGGGCAGGGCGAGCGTCACGGTGGCGGCCAGCAGGCTGGTGCCGGCCGCCACCAGGTAGGCCGCCTGCAGCCCCCAGACGCTGACCACGGCCGCGCCCATCAACGGACCGAGCAGCGACCCGATCCGGAACACCCCGCCCAAGGTGGACAGAGCGCGAGCCCGGTACTCCAACCCGACGGCGACGGTGAGGTACGACTGTCGGGCGAGGCTCAGCATCGCCCCGGTCAGCCCGGTGACGAACACCGCACCGGCCAGCACCCAGGTGTTCGGGGCGAAAGCGCAGGTCAGCAGGCAGAGGATGTCGAGACAGAGTGCGCCGACCAGGGACTTCTTTTCACCGAAGCGGTCGGCGATCACCCCGGCGGGCAGCGCGCCGACCAGGTTGCCGATGCCCATCAGGGCCACCACCAGCGCCGCCTCCGGCACCGAGGCGCCCAGTGCGCGAGCGGTCAGCGGCACCAGCGGAATGATCGCGCCGAAGCCGATGAACGACACCGCGGTCGGCAGGTAGATGACGACGGCGAGGCGCCGCCAGGGCGCACCGT
>NZ_JAPUED010000163.1 GCF_027492755.1 Micropruina sp.
GCGTTCCAGCGATTCGTCGTGAAAAGCGACCAGCGCGCCGTCGGCGGTCACCTGACAAGGCAATACCCCTGGACGCGGCCCGCGTCGCGACGAGACCGCGACCGGCCTGCGCGTGATCGACACTGACCCCGCCGGTGTCGTTCACCTGGGCAAGCGCGACCGCGGCGGCGTGATCCTGACAGGCCGCGCGGCACTGATTCAGCAACGCGGTGGCTGACGCCAGGCTAGGCGTCCCGGGACAGGAAGGCGACGGCTGCCGCGGCTCCGGTCGCGGCCGTCCAGCAGAGCAGGACGAGGACGCCGGTGGCCGGCGTGAGCACGGTATCGGCACCCGGCTGGTAGAGCAGCGAGCCGGCCCGGTCCGGCAGCCAGCGCGCATGCTCGGTGAGCCCGGAGAGCAACGGAGACAGGACCAGGACCAGCCCGAGCATCGCGACCAGCGGCGGCAGTTGCGACCGGAGCAGGACGGCCAGAGCGAGGGCCAGCAGCCCGATCAGCACCAGGTAGGCGGCGGCACCGGCGAGCGGCCGGCCGTCCACCGGAGCATGCTCACCCCGGACGGCGAGCGCGACCAGCGCGGTCACCGTCCCGGCGCCGACCGTCAGGACGCTCAGGGTGATCGTGACGACCAGGAAGGCGAGGGTCTTGCCGGTCAGGAACAGCAGCCGGGCCGGCGTGACCGTGAGGCTGGTGAAGACCTGCCGCCCGGCGTACTCGCTGCCCGCGGCCACCACGCCGAGCAGGATCGGGCCTACCTGCAGGAAGGGCATCGCGGCGACCACGACCCGTCCGGCATCGCTTCCGGACGGCGCGGAAGCGGCCAGCGCCGCCACCAGAAGGACGGTCACCGCGATCGTCCCGGCCACCGCGGCCACGGCCGCCGGCAGACCGGCGAGCTTGCCGAGTTCGGCGACGATCGTCCGGGGGAGCCGGGAGGTCACGCGTCCCTCCGTTCGAACGCCGCCGCCGCGACCGCCAGCAGCCCGAACGCCCAGGCCGCCATCACCAGGCCGCCGGTCAGCGGGTCGAGGGCGTCGGCGGTCATCGCCCAGGTGTCGCGGGCGAAGAGCCGCATGCCGGCCAGGTCGGGCAGGTAGTAGGCCAGCGGGGTGAGGTTGGACAGCAGGATCGACACCGACACCAGCGACGAGTTGGCGATCAGCACGATCAGCGGAATCGTCCCGTCCCGGGCCAGCACCGCGATAGCGAAGGCGATCAGGGCGGTCAGAGTCCAGTAGAGCGCGGCTCCGGCGCAGCGGATCGCCAGCTCGGCCCACCCTTCGCCGCTGCTGATCCCGATGATCAGGTGGCTTGCCGCCAGACAGGTCGGCAGGGTCACCGCCGCCGTCCCGGTTAGCAGCAGGACGACCGCCGCAGCCTTCGCCACCAGCAGCCGGAGCCGGCGGGGCAGCACGGTGAGGGTCGAGCTGATCTGCCGTCCGCCACCGGCGTCGGAACTGTTCGCGCTGTACTCGCTGCCGATCGCGATGACGCCCAGGATCACCGCGCCGACCGTGCCGAGCGGCGCGGCGGAGAAGGCCGCCTCGACCGGCGAGGTGTAGCCGACGTCGTCGAGTTGGCCGCTGTCCAGCGCCGCCCGGATGCCGGTGGCGTTGAGCACCGTGATGCCGAGCGAGCCGAGCGCGGCGATCGCCACGGCGACCCGGGCCGCCGGCAGGGTCGCGGTCTTGTGCAGTTCGGCGGCGATCGCGCGTCCGAGGCTCACCGGGTCGCCGCCGCGTCGATCAGGGCGAAGAAGGCGTCCTCCAGGTTCGCGTGACCGGCGGTCACGGCGTCGAGCGGGCCCTGTTGCAGAATCCGTCCGCCCGCGATCACCACCAGATCGTCGGCGATCTCGGCCACCTCGCTCATCAGGTGGCTGGAGAGCAGGACGGCGCCCCCGGCGTCGGCGAAGTCGCGCAGCAGCCGGCGGATCCATCGGATCCCCTCCGGGTCGAGGCCGTTCACCGGCTCGTCCAGCACCAGCGCCCGCGGCTCGCCGAGCAACGCGGCCGCCAGGCCCAGCCGTTGCCCCATCCCCAGGGAGAAGGTGCCGACCCGGGCGCGTCCGGCACCGGCCAGCCCCACCTGTTCCAGCACCTCGTCCACCCGGCGGCGCGGGATGCCGGAGGCCCGGGCCACCCAGGTCAGGTGGTTGCGCGCGGTGCGGGAGCGGTGCGCCCCGGAGCCGTCCAGCACCGAGCCGACAGTCCGGAGCGGGTCGCGCAGCGCCCGGTACGGCCGGCCGTCCACCAGCGCCGTGCCGGAGCCGGCGCGGTCGAGCCCGAGCAGGATCCGCAGGGTGGAGGACTTGCCCGCTCCGTTCGGGCCGAGGAAGCCGGTGACCCGGCCGGGCAGGGCTTCGAAGCTGACGTCGGAGAGCACGGTGCGGGGCCCGTGCCGCTTGCTGAGGCCTGTGATGGTGAGCATGCCCTCCATGCCACCAGCCGATCGCCCGCCGGGCATCGGGCCCGGGACGGGACCTGGCCGCGTCCGCTCGGACCTGGGTCTCTCCGACCCAGGTCCGATCCCTGTCCGGCGGAGTGAACCTAGACTCGCCGCTGTGGAGACGGACCGGCCGATCTGGCGTTCCCGGGCGTGGGTCGCGGCTGTCGTGGTGCTGCTCGGCACCTTCGGAGTCCTCGGCGTCTTCGGTGTCGAGGACCCGGTGTCGGTGCGGATCACCCTCGCCGTCGCCATGGCCGTCGTCGGGACGGTGGTCGGCTGGGCGGTGCTGCGCACCCGCGCCCAGCGTCGCGGCTACGAGACCGAACTGGCCGCCTGGTCGGCCGAGCGCGCCACGCAGGCCGAGCGGCTGCGGATCGCCCGCGACCTGCACGACCTGGCCTCGCACGGGCTGGGCGTGATCACCCTGCGGGCGGCCGCCGCCCGCCGCGCCGCTGGTCCGGGTGTCGAACTCGAGCGCGAGGCGGCCCTGGTCGACATCGAGCGGGTCGGACGCGAGGCCACCACCGAACTGCGCCGGATGCTCACCCTGCTGCGCACCCCCGGCCCGGCGCCGCTGCGGCCGGCCGAGACCCTCGCCGACCTGCCGGCCATCGTCCGTGCCGCGACCGACGTCGGCCTGGAGGTGAACCTCGAGCTCGGCGAGCTGGGCGGGGTGTCCGCCGGAGCCCAGCTCACGGTCTGCCGGGTCGTCCGCGAAGGCCTGAACAACGCGCTGCGGCACGCCGGCCCGACCCGGGTGCGGGTCGTCGTCCGCCGGGACGGGGAGGCGCTCGTCGTCCGGGTCCGCGACGCCGGCGCCGTCCCCGGCTGGCGTCCGCATCCGGGCGCCGGCCACGGCCTGGACGGGCTGCGGGAACGCCTGGCCGCGCTCGACGGCGCACTGCTCGCCGCCCCGGTGGACGACGGCTGGCTGCTGGCCGCGCGGATACCCGATCGGACGGCGGCATGACCTCGTCCGCCCCGGTCCGGGTGCTGATCGCGGACGACCAGGCGCTGCTGCGGCACAGCCTGCGCATCCTGGTCGACGGCGCCGGCGACCTGGTCACGGTGGGCGAGGCCGCCACCGGCGGCGAAGCGGTACGGCTCGCCCGGGAACTGGCGCCGGACGTCGTCCTGATGGACCTGCGGATGCCCGGCGGCGACGGCATCGAGGCCACCCGGACGATCGTCGCCGACCCGGGGCTGGCCTGCCGGGTGCTGGTGCTCAGCATGTTCGAGCTGGACGAGTACGTGTACGGTGCGCTGCGGGCCGGCGCCAGCGGGTTCCTGCTGAAGGACGCTCGGCCCGACCAGCTGGTCGCGGCCGTCCGGCGCACCCACGCGGGGGAGTCCCTGTTCGCGCCGGCCATCCTGACCCGCCTGGTCGAGCACTACGTCAGCCGGCCTGCCGTGGCCAGGGTGCGGGTCCCGGAGGTCCTCACCGCCCGCGAGGCGGAGGTGCTCGCCCTGGTCGGCCGGGGCCTGTCGAACGACGAGATCGCCGCCGCGCTGGTGATCTCGATCAAGACGGTCAAGACCCACATCGGCAACCTGCTGGCCAAGCTCCATGCCCGCGATCGCGCCCAGCTGGTGATAGCCGCCTACGAGGGTGGTCTGGTGGGTCCCGGGTGAGAGATTCCCGCGGGCGGTCTTCGGCCGCCCCGGCATCGAGTGGATCTGGCCGAGCTCACCTCCAAGGTCAGCGACGAAGGCCCGGACCGCCGTGTTGCGTCAGAGCCACCCCCCAACTCCTCACCGCACCAGATCGGGCTGCATGTCAGGTCGCGGGTCACAGACCTCGTTGAGCGCGACCAGGTAGTGGGTGCCGACCTCCACGCTGAAGATCGGCCGGATGCTGTGCCTATGGGGCTCGTCGTACCAGGTCCCGTCCGGGCGCACCTCATGCAGGACCACCCGCTTTCGTTTGAGCTGCAGTGCCCGGCCGATCCACCGCATTCCGTGCCCGTCGCGATGCTCGACCGAGACGAGGGGGAAGCTCGCCGCGAGAGACTCGATCACCCGCGAGGTCGAGCTCAGGTCGACGTCAGGCGAGACGGGCGGCCATTCCGGCTGGGTCGGAGCGAAGCGGCTTTCGAAGCTGGTGTCCCACCGAACGTGACGGACGTCGCTGAGCCGGAAGGCCCGATAGCCGTCGAAGTACCCGCCGTCGAGGGTCGCGGCCAGCAGTCCCCAGTCGTCTCCCAGGGCGACCACGTAGCCGTCCGCCGGGCTGATGCGCTTTGGCTCGAACGCGATTCTGACCATCCGCAGGTCACCCAGCGACTTGCGGAGGCGTCCCTTGTTTCCCATGACCGTCCTTCTGTGCCGATCCGTCATTCCAGTGAGTGTTCCTCGACGGTGTATCTCCCCGCCGCTAGTTCTGGTCGAGCTGCAGGTCAGGTCGCGGGTCGCAGGCTTTGTTGAGCGCAACCAGGTAGCGGTTGCCGACCTCCACGTTGAAGATGGACCGGAATCGGTGCTCTTGGAGCTTGTCGTCCCAGCTTCCGTTCGGTTCGACTTCCTGCAGGACGAGCCACTTGCGCTTGAACCGAACTGGCCGGCCGACCCACATGCATCCGTGGGCGTCGCGATGCTCGACCGAGACGAGCGGAAAGCTCGCCGCCAGAGACTCGATCACCCGTGCGGTCGAACTCAGGTCGACTCCAGGTGACACCGGCGGCCATTCCGGCTGGGTCGGCGCGAAGCGGCTCTCGAAGCTGGTGTCCCATCGCACCTCACGGACGTCGCGCAACTGGAACGCCCGATAGCCGTTGAAGTACCCGCCATCCATGGTCGCGGCCAGCAGACCCCACTCGTCGCCCAGCGCCACCACGTAGCCGTCCGCCCGGCTGATGTGCTTCGACCCGAACTCGATCCTGACCATCCTCCGCTCATCAAGCGATGTGCGAAGTCGTCCCTTGGTGCCCATGACCGTCCTTCCGTGCCGGGCCATTGTCCCAGGTCCAGACTCGGGCCGCTCGTCGGCAGAAGGGGATGCCTCAGGCAGGCCCGGGGGGCCATCGATCACGGCAGCAGTTTGATCAGCCGGGCCGGGGCGGTGTTGCGGTACGACTCCTCGACCAGGTCGGCCAGTTCGTCCCAGTCGACTTCGGCGGCGCGGAAGTCCAGCCCGATCCAGCCGTACGGTCCGTAGTAGGCGGGCACGAAGAAGCGCTCGTCACTCAGCGCGGCCTCCCGGGTGAGCAGGTTGGGCAGCACGAGCACCGACTGCGCCCAGCGGTCGTTGTAGTGGTCACCCTTCACCACCGCGCCGAAGACGGCGAACACCTTCTTGGTGTAGAAGTTCGGGTGTCCGTGGGACTCCTTCTCGGAGGCCTCCGGCAGCGCCAGGCAGATCGTGCGCAGTCGCGCCAGGTAGGGGTCGTCGTGGGCGTAGCGACGTGGATGGCTCACGTTCGCCTCCCTCCAGCCGGGTGATCGGGCAATCCGAGGCTACCCCGGCGCTCCCGGGTATGGCTCCTGACTTCTCGCTCGAACAGATCGACCTCTGGATGCCTATTCAGGACGGGGATGGCGTCCTTCGGGGCAATCTGGAGGTCGATCTGTTCAGGATGCCTCAGGAGCGGGCTCGGCCACCTCGACTTCCCTGAGCGTCAGAAGTCGTCATCGGTCAGGCCGAGTTCCAGCCAGGTCCGGGCTGCTTCCTCCGGCGGCAGCCAGGCAAAGGAGTACACCTCTGCGCCGTCACCGCGGCGGTCGAAGTACCCAGCATCAAGCTCGCGCACGGTGGGCCAGAGCGGACCGTAGTCCTCGAAAGAGCGCTCTTTGGTTCCGTCCTTCCACACGATGACGAACCACGGCCACCATTGGCGGCCCGGGAAGGTCATCTCGAGGCGGACGCTCGCAAGATGGCCGACCGGCTCGCCATCCCGAATCAGCGTGCCGACACCGTGGTCGTAGGCGGTCAGATCGGGATCGGGGAGTTGGTAGTCGGCAAGACCGCTGTCTTCGAACCACTTCTCGAACCATCGTCTGATGCGCCCGTGCATGGGCCAATGGTTCCATGGTTCTCGGTCTGCGGTGGTGATGGAAGACTTTGTCGGCGACGGCGGAACCGACCACGACCCGGGAGGGAGTCGAACCATGGAGATCACCCGTCTGGTGACTGCGGGAAACCGTGATCCGCTAGGGCCGCCGGATCACGAGAACAACGTGTGGGTCGTCGGGGACGGCGCGGAGGTCGTCGTGATCGATCCGGCGCATGACGCCGACGCCGTGCTGCGAGCGGTCGGTGGCCGGCGCGTGGTGGCGGTGCTGCTGACCCACGGGCACTGGGATCACGTGCGTGCTGCCCCTCGGTTCGTGGAACTCACCGGCGTCGCGCCGTATCTCGCTCCCGAGGACGACTTCCTCTGGCGCGAGTTCAACGGGGACGCTCCCTACCTGCCGCTCGAGGACGGTGCAGAGTTCACCGTCGCGGGACGGTCACTGGTCGCGCTGCGCACTCCGGGGCACACGCCGGGCTCGACCTGCTTCTGGCTGGAGTCAGCGACAACGGTCTTCACCGGCGACACCCTGTTCGAACGCGGTCCGGGCGCCACGCGGTGGGAATACTCCAGCTTCGAGACGATCATCGCGTCCATCACCGGCCGCCTCTTCCCGCTGGGTGATGAGGTGGTCATCAACACCGGCCATGGGCCGTCGACCACGATCGGAGCCGAGCGTCCGCAACTGCAGACCTGGCTCGACCGCGGCTGGTAGCCGCCCGCCGCAGCCGGTTTCGTAGACTCGTGAGCATGCCGCCGGAGTCGATGATCGGACGCGGTCTGCTGGGCGCGGACCGGCTCATCGCCACGCCCGACGGCCGGTCGCTGCGAGCCATGGTCGCCGGCGAGGGCGACGACCTGGTCGTCCTGGAGGCGGGACTGGGGATGAGCGGCCTCTACTGGGGCCTGGTCCACCACGCGATCTCACCCCACACTCGCGTGGTCGCCTACGAGCGGGCCGGCTTCGGCGCCAGCACCCCGGACGCGGACCAACGAGACCTCGCCCGTCTCGCGGACGACTTGCAGACCGTCATCGACGCCTTCCCGCATCGCCGCCTGGTGCTGGTGGGCCACAGCTGGGGCGGCCCGATCGTCCGGACGGCGGCAGCCACGCGGCTGGCCCAGGGAAAGCCGGTCACCGGGCTCGTCCTGGTGGATCAGAGCGACGAGCACGCCGCCGACCTCTACACCTCACGGACGGCGCGCGCCGCCGACGCTGTGCAGCGGGCGCTGATGGCCCCGTTGGCCCGCCTGCGCCTGCTCGCCCCCTTGATCCGGACGCAGGCCGCCGGCCTGCCGGCCCAGCTGCTAGACGCAGTCGTCGCCTCCTCCAGCACCATCGACGCTGCGAAGGCGAGCGTCGCCGAACTAGCCCACGTAGCCGACGAACTACAGCGACTGCGCGATCACCCGCTGGACCTGGGGGGTCTCCTACTGACCGTGATCTCGGGCCAGCAGCACACCCGCCTCGATCGTGGCATCCGCGCGCGAATCGTCCAGGCGCACCGCGACACCGCTGCCCGGCACCCCGGCGCGCGATTCGTCACGGCTGAGCGCTCGGGCCACCTGATCCCGATCTCCGAACCCGAACTGATCGCCTCCGAAGCCCTGTCGCTCCTTCACCAGCGCCGGAACTGACCCAATCATGTGGCGCAGGCCCACCGATCAGGGTTGAACCGCCGGTCTTGTCGATGTCAGGCCGATGACCCGAGGCAAGCGCAGTCGAACCGCCGTTGTTGCTGTCAAAACGCCAGATTCTGGCCCGACAACGACAAGAGCGGCGGTTGGAGCGAGCTCCGCGCTCCAGACCCGGCTGAGAACGACAAGAACGGCGGTCTCACTTCAGCTTTGGCTCGCGGGTCGCCTCGACCGGAGGTCGCGGGTCGGGTGGGTCGGCTCGGCCGGGGGTCGTGTGCCGTGGGTCGCCTCGGCTGTGCGCTATGGGCGCAATCCGGCGGAACTGGGGGAGGCTCACGGTACAGTGGCGGACGTGCTCGATCCACGGTTGCTGTACTCGCTGAACCCGGAGGTGTGGGATTCGCTGAAGGGGCATCGGCCGGTGCTCCTGCACCT
>NZ_JAPUED010000164.1:0-4543 GCF_027492755.1 Micropruina sp.
CAGCGTCGACGTGGTGATCTCGAACTGCGTGATCAACCTTTCCACCGACAAGGACCGGGTGCTGGCCGAGGCGTTCCGGGTGCTGCGCCCGGGTGGCCGGTTCGCTGTCGCCGACATCGTGCTGCTGCGTGATCTTGAGCCGCGCCTGATGACCGTGGTCGAGCTGTGGACCGGTTGCATCTCCGGCGCGCTCACCACCGAGGACTATCGGGCGAAGCTGCGCAACGCGGGCTTCGACAACGCCACCGTGCAACTCACCCGCGAATACACCGAAGAGGATCTCCACGACCTCGCCGGCGCCGTCACGCACGCGCTACCGGGCGGTCTCACCGAGGCGGACGCGGTGACCGGCTTGACCGGCGCTTTCGCCAGCGCCTTCATCCGCGCCGACA
Organism: Micropruina sp.; assembly: GCF_027492755.1. Classification (GTDB taxonomy): domain Bacteria; phylum Actinomycetota; class Actinomycetes; order Propionibacteriales; family Propionibacteriaceae; genus Micropruina. Next base: position 393 of record NZ_JAPUED010000164.1, read on the forward strand.
AGGCCGGATAGTCCGCCAACTCAGCGCGGAAACGTCTCCTGCCGCACTCTCGCAACCCCTAGCCCCGGCGCCGGAACGCCAGGTAGAGCGCAGCGGCCACCGATACCCCGACCGGCCACAGCATCGGAGCGCCGATGCTGACCGCCAACGCCAGCGAGGCGGCCGTCGCGATGACCGACCCGCGCCGCGCCCAGCCGGGCGGCAGCAGCCGGACGGCGGCGGCGCTGCCGACCAGGTAGACCGCGGTGAAGGAACTGGTGGCCAGCAGCATCACGGTCGTCAGATCGAGCCCGGCCACGCTGGTCACCAGCAATGACAGCAATGCGCCACCGCCGACGATCAGCAGACTGCGCCGCGGCACCGCACCGGCGCTGCTGCCTTGGGCGAACCAGTCCGGCAGTGCGCCGTCCCGGGCCAGCGCGGCACCCAGCTTGGCGGCCCCGGCGAAGAAGGTGTTCATCGTGCCGATGGTGAGCAGCACCGCCACCACGGCGGTGGCCGGACGGGCCACCGGTCCGATGCCCAACGCCATCAGGTCGGACAGCGGGGCAGCGCTGGCCCCGGCCCGCTGACCGAGCACCAGGATGGTGGTGGCGGCCAGCGCCAGGTACAGCACGCCGACGGTGATCAGCGCGATCGTGGTCGCCCGCGGCACGCTGCGTGCCGGATCACGGTATTCGGCGGCCAGCGACGACATGGCTTCCCAGCCGGCGAACGCCCAGACCAGCAGGCCGGCCGCCGCGGCTACCGATCCCCAGCCGTGCGGCAGCAGCGGGCCGACGGCGTCCGGACGGAGGTGGGGCAGCGCCACCACGACGGTCAGCACCATCAGGGCGGCCAGGACGGCGGCCAACCCGAGTTGCACGGGGCCGGACAGGCGCAGCCCGACCGCGTTCAAAGCCCAGACGATCACGGTCAGCACGGCGGCGGTGGTGATCTCGGTGGCTCTGCCGCCGCCGATCGCATCGGCCACATACCGGCCCGCCATCATCGCCGCCGCGGGTGCGGCCGCCGGCACCGCGGTGTAGAAGCACCACCCGATCATCGCCGCCGTCCGGTCACCGAAGGCGCGCCGGACGTAGGTGGCGACACCGCCGGCGTCCGGGTAGCGGGCGCCCAGCGCGGCGAAGGTACCGGCCAGCGGTACCGACAACAGGATCAGCGCCAGCCAGGAGAGCAGGCTGGCCGGTCCGGCGATCTCGGCGGCCAGCGCCGGCAGGGTCAGGACGCCGGTGCCGAGCACCGCGCCGATGCTCAGTGCGGCTCCCTGGCCGACCGACAGCCCGCCCGCCGAAGCGGCCTTCGATCGTCCGGCGTCGGGGTGTTTCCGGGTGTTCTGTGTCATCTGCTCTGCGTCACTGTGTCATCTGCTCTGCGTCACTCTGCTCCGCCTGGCCGGCATGTGCCCTCCGGCCCGCGGAGCCTACACCGCGGCTGCCGGCGTCCGGCGCCACAGCCGGACGGCTAGCAGCAACGCGGCCACCCCGACCAGAGCCCAGATCGCGATGAAGAGCGGCATCGGTGCGTAGTCGCGCAGCGCGAACATGGTGAAATCGAGAGCAGCGTGCGCGACGATCGCCAGCAGCAGATACCGCGCGCCCTTCCGGTAGGCGAGCACGATCAGCAGCGCGAAGACCAGGTGGCCTGCCATCGCCGGCAGCCGGTCGAGCCCGGTCCCGATGAACAGCCACGGGTCGGCGGCGCTCAGCTGGGCGACGGTCTCCGGCGGTAGGGACGACGGCGCCAGCAGCAGGCTGAGGGTGCCCAGCAGGTAGGGCAGCCCGAACATGATCGCCTCGGTGCCGCCGTGCCCGATGCCGGCCGCGATGGCGCCGTCGCCGTCGCGGTGCCGGCGCAGCGGGCCGATCCGGAACGACAGCCAGCGGGCCAGCTCTTCACAGACCCCGTAGGTCAGTGCGGTGAGCGCCAAGGTGGCCAGCGGCGGCAGCCCGAGCCCCGGGTACACCACGGCCACCAACGGCACGTTGACCACCAGGTTCAGCAGGTAGCAGCAGGCGGCGATCAGCGGCACCGAGCCGGGCACCCGCCGGCGTCGGCACCACCAGGCCGCCGCCACGACGGGCAGCACCAGCATCAGGACCAGTTCGACGATGATCGCGAGCAGTTGGGTGACGGAAATGGGCATGACGATTCCTCTCGGGTGTGGGTGGGCCGTGTTTCGGGCACGGCGGTGCCGGGGTAGGAGCGGGACGGGCCGAAGGCCCGGAAGATGGGGAGCAGATCAGCGCTCTCGGCAGCTGTGGGTCGCGCTTCTTCCGCCGTTGGTTGAGCTTGTCGAAACCCCTTGTGGCGCTTTAGTCAGGGTCTCGACAAGCTCGACCGACGGGGTCAGTGGATCAGAGCGTCAGCCGGAGCCCTGGCCGGTGTACTCGGCGGCGGCTTCGGCGAGCGAGCGCAGCGAGTCCAGATGGCCGCGGAACGCCGTCCGGCCCTGATCGGTGAGCGAATACCAGGTGCGGGGTCGCTTGCCGACGTGGCCCTTGGTGATCTTCAGGTAGCCGGACGCCTCCAGCGCCGCGGCCTGCTTCGACAGCGTTGAGTCGGAGGCCCCGATGGCGTCGCGGACGAAGGCGAACTCGGCCCGGTCGAGGCCGACCAGGGAGGCCATGATCGAGAACCGGACGGGGGAGTGGAACTGCTCGTCGATCATGATTGGTGCCTCGTCCGACGCAGCACCGCCCGGGCGCCCAGGAAACAGGTGGCCAGCATCGCGATGCCGCCGGCCAGCCACCACGGCCAGGCCAGGTCGTAGCTGCTGCCGAGTACGACGGTGACCACCCAGACCAGCGTCCACACCGCCATCACCCAGCCGTGGATCCGGGCGCCGCCACGTACCATCGTGCGCTGCTTCGCCGCATAGAGGCTGATCCCGAGGATCAGCGCACCCCACAGCCCGGTCAGCACGATCGTCCAGGCCAGGCCGTGCAGGACGCCGAAGGCCGGCGCGATCAGCAACGATGCGACGCCGAAGATCAGGTAGTAGCGAGCCAGCCAGCGCGCCGAACGGTGGCCACGGAGCGCCAGTTCGTCGGCCTGGCTGAGGGCGAGCTGGTAGTTCGTCGGTTCCATGTCTCCAACCTAGCAAGTACTTTCCATTCTGGAAAGTACTTTCCTCGGATCGAGTCGGCTGGGAGCTCCCTAGAGAACCGTGCCTCCGATCACGAACAGCAGCCCGCCCAACGCGATCAGCACCAGCAACAGCACCAGCAGCGCGAACGCGCGGGCGTCCGGGAGCCGGCGTCCCACGAACAGTGCCCCCAGGGTGCTGGCCAGCCGGCGGCTGTGGATGAAGGTGACCGCGCCGGCCACGGCGGCGCTCAGCGCCGCCAGGGTGTAGCCGATCCCGGGTGCCACCTCGGTGACCAGCCGGGCACTGACCAGGCTCGCCCCCAACCCGGCCAGATTGACCCGCTGCCAGGCCAGCGACGTCCGTTCCGGCTGGAGACCGGGATCCCACACGCCGCCGGGGTGCTCGACCGGGCCGTCCATCAGCTGAGCAGGCTGAAGGCAGCCAGGCCGGCGATGAGCAACAGGATGACCGACAGCATCGGCAGCACCGAGGGTCGGGTCAGCGGCGTCCCGAGTCGCATCGCGCGTTCGTTGCGTGCCCAGCGGGTGAAGCCGGTGAAGCCGCACAGCACGCCGCAACTCAGCATCACCACGGCCGCGACGATGAAGCGGCTACCGGTCGCCGGGGCGAAATGGGCCAGTGCTGCGACGCCGAGCCCCGCGGTGACGAAGGCCAGGCCGGTGCGGATCCAGGCGAGGAAGGTGCGCTCGTTGGCCAGGCTGAATCGGGGATCGGGCTCGTCGCCGACCCCGTAGACCGATGTCGGCCAGCGGCCCCCTGCTTCCTCGTGCTGCATGCCGCTGAGAATAGCGCCGGGGTGCCGTGTCGTCCCGGGCCCGCTGAACCGTACACTGTCGCCTCATCGAAAGGACACGCAGGTGAGTCAGAACGGACCTTTTCCCCCGGGAGGCAGTGGCCCAGACCCCGGCGCGTGGCAAGGCGGGCAGGGATACCCACCTCCTGGTGGACCCGGCGGACCCGGCACACCCGGCGGGCCGGGTGCGGGCTGGGGCGGTCAACCAGTTCCCGGCCAGCCTGCCTCCGGCCAACAGGCTCCCGG
>NZ_JAPUED010000164.1:4643-8311 GCF_027492755.1 Micropruina sp.
CAACCGGGTCCCCAGAACTGGCCTCCGGCCGGCGGGCAGCCCGGTGGTTGGGCGCAACAGCCGGGCCAGCCGCAACAGCCTGGCGGCTACGGGCAATACGGTCCGCCTCCGGGGCAGTACGGCGGTCAGCCGCCCCAGCAGTCCTGGGGTGCGCCGCCACCGCCGTCGAGCCCGCCCGACCGGTCCAAGCGGCTGCTGTTCGGACTGATCGGCGCCGCGGTCGTGCTGGCGCTGATCGCGGGAGTCGTCTGGGTGGTCCGCAACAACAACGGCACCTCGGCCGATCCCAGCCCGGGCATCTCGACGCCGCCGGGGCCGGGGCAGCAGTCGACCCAGCCCCAGGTGCCCACGCCGAAGGCATCGGACGCCGTCGCCGCCTACCTGCGCGCGCTCGGCACCGGTGATGCCACCACCGCGATGAGCTTGGCGGCGTCCGCGCCGAGTGGCGACACCACCTTCCTGACCAACGCCGTCCTGGCCAAGGCCACCGCCGGCAAGGTGGCCGACGTGTCGGTCGCCGAGGTCACCGATCCGAACGCCACCAGCGTCGCGGCCAGCTACAGCCTCGACGGCAAGCCGGTATCGGCGACCTTCGAGGTGACCCGGGTGGGCGACCAGTTCCGGCTCGCGCAGATCGCCGCCAAGGTCGACATCTCGATGCTGCGACGCTCCACCGAGATCAGCCTGGCCGGGGTCCAGGCCAAGGCCGCGTTCGTGTCGCTGTTCCCCGGCGTCTATCCGGTCACCGCGACCAACCGGAACCTGTCCGTCGGCTCGGTCAAGATCACCGTCGGCAGCCTCGAGGCGCAGACCGCGGGCAGCGCCAAGCTGTCGCTCAGTTCAGCCGGCAAATCGGCGATCCTGAAGGCGGCCAAGGCGAAGTACTCCTGGTGCCTGAAGCAGAAGACGGTCCGTCCGTCCGGGTGCGGTTTCGGCGTCCGGGTGCCGGGTGGCGTGAAGCTGCAGACCGGCACCATTCGTTGGACGACGCGGTCCGGCGGCAAGGTGAGTTCGGCCAAGCCGAAGCTGACCTCGTCGGCGGGCTGGGCCGAGGCGAAGATGAAAGCGACCGTGCATTTCTACGCCCGTGACGCCCGGGTCTCGGGCCGGTACTGGTACAAGGACATCAAGCTCACCGGGTTCCAGGCCAAGCTCTCCGGGTCGAAGATCACCGTCACCTACTACTGATCGCCCAGCGTGCCGGTCGGGCTTGTCGAGACCTGGCAAGGGGTTTCGACAAGCTCAACCAGCGGTGGGGCATGACGCTCGACCGGCGGTTGGGCACCGTCTACTGATCGTCGGGGCCCTCGTCGTGCAACTGGTCGATGTAGCACCAGCGCCAGTGCTCGCCGGGCTCGATGGAGCGCATCACCGGGTGGCCGGTCTGCCGGAAGTGCAGGGTGGCGTGCTTGCCGGGTGAGGAGTCGCAGCAGGCGATGTGCCCGCAGCTGAGGCACATTCGCAGCTCGACCGGATCCTGGTCGGCCGCGACGCAGTCGAGGCAGTCGCCGTGCGCCTCGAAGTCGACCTCGGCCGGCGCCGCGTCCAGATGGACGCAGGGAGCTTCCCCGGCCGGACGCGGCCCCGCCGCCCGGACCTCGCGCTCCCGGTGCTCGCGCGACAGCAGGGTGGCCTCCTCGACGTCCAGCTCGGACAGCAACGAACTCAGCACCTCGTGGTCGGCGAAGCCGCGGTCGCGGATCTCCAGGAGCTTGGCCCGCTCCGCGTTCAGCCCGACCAGCCTGAGCCGTCGATAGGCCATCGCCCGGCTCTCCGTCTTCTGCCCGTCGCGGGCCATGCCCAATCGTTCCCACTGCAGGTCGACCCGGCGTTTGGCCGATTGCTTGAGCCCCGCCACCAGTTCGAGGTCCTCGGGGCCCGCGGCAGCCGCCTTCATCGCCGCCACCCCGGCGATCACTGAGCGTTGGGTCACCATCGCCTCCTGCAAGGCGTCCTCGCGCGGATCGGGGCCGTGGACGCCGAGACTGCGGGCGAGCAGCGGCAGGGTGAGGCCGTGGATCAGCAGCGTGCCGGCCACGGTGACCAGGGCGATCAGCAGCAGCACCGGCCGCAGCGGGGTCTCGACGGGCAGCGTCAGTGCGGCCGCCAGCGTCACGACGCCGCGCATGCCGGCCCACGAAACGATCAGGGCCTCCTGCCACGACAAGGCGCGATGCTTGCGGTCGAGGAACGGGCGGACCGCCATCACGTAGACGATCCGCGAGCCGATGACTGCCGCCAGCACCGCCAGTGACGCCCCGGCGATGGTCAGGTTCGACACCGGGTACTGGGCGGCGGCGTCCAGAATCTGGTGGGTGTGCAGCCCGATCAGCAGGAACACCGTGTGTTCCAGGACGTACTGGATCGTGGACCAGTTCATCCAGGTGGACAGCCGGGCGGGTGCCGAGCGGACCACCGGTGTGACATGCCCCACCATCAACCCGGCGACCACCACGGCCAGCACGCCGGAGGCATGGAAGCTCTCGGCCAGCGCGTAGGCGGCGAACGGGATCAGGAAGGTGAGGGTGGTGCTGGTGATCGCGTCGGTGAAGATCCCGAACAGCCAGATGGAGATCTTGGCGACCACGAACCCGGCCAAAGGGCCGACGAAGACGGCGAGCGCCAGATCGGTGCCCACTTCTGTCAGGGTGACGGACGCCCCGAGCGCGGCGACGGCGGTGCGCAGGCTGACCAGGGCGGTGGCGTCGTTGAGCAGCGACTCGCCTTCCAGAATGGTCGCCACCCGGCGGGGCAGACCGGCCTGCCGGGCGACCGCGACGGCCGCGACGGCGTCCGGGGGAGCGACGATGGCGCCGACGGCGAACGCGGCGGCGAACGGCACCGGCAGCATCCCGGTGATCACCAGGGCGACGCCCAGCGCACAGAACAGCACGAACCCGATCGACAGGTACCCGATGGCGGCCAGGTTGGTGCGGAAGTCGACCAGCGAGGTGTTCACCGCGGCGGCGTAGAGCAGCGGTGGCAGGAAGCCGAACAGCGCCATCTCGGCGGTCAGCTCGGGCAGCGGGAACCACGGCTCGTACGATCCGACGGCGCCGATCACCAGCAGCAGCAACGGTGCCGGCACGGGCACCCGCTGACACACCCACGACGCCGCCAGCACGGTACTGACGCAGCCCACCACCAGCAGCAGAATCTCCATGGGCTTCCTCCGGCCGTTCGATGCTCGCGGATATCTCACCACGCCGGGCACTGCGCGGGCAGAGGCATCCGCCGACGCTTCTCGGGCGAGGGCAGCGGTGCGGGAACCATTAGGCTGAGCGCCGTGATCACCCGCTTGTCCCAGTTGTTCGTCCGCACGCTGCGCGACGACCCGGCCGATGCCGAGGTCGCCAGCCACCGTTGGCTGGTCCGCGCCGGCTACATCCGTCGCGTCGCCCCGGGCATCTACAGCTGGCTGCCGCTGGGCCTGAAGGTGCTGGCGAAGGTCGAGGCGATCGTCCGCGAAGAGATGGACGCCATCGGCGCCCAGGAGGTGCGCTTCCCGGCGCTGCTGCCCCGGGAGCCCTACGAGGCGACGAACCGGTGGACCGAATACGGGCCCAACCTGTTCCGGCTGGCCGACCGCAAGGGTGGCGACTACCTGCTCGGGCCGACCCACGAGGAGATGTTCACCCTGCTGGTGAAGGACCTGTACAGCTCGTACA
>NZ_JAPUED010000165.1 GCF_027492755.1 Micropruina sp.
TCCAGGAGTTGGGCGAAGACACGGGTCTCGGCCTCACACAACTCGGGGAACTCGGCCGCCACCAGGGCGACCGGACAGTGATGCTGGCACAGCTGTTTGCCGCTGGCCACGGGATGAGCCGAGGCCACGTAGCCGGCATCGTTCAACGCCTTCACCAACGCGTCGGTGGGATTGTCGTATTCCCCACGCAGCTCGTTGAATCTGGTCTCGATGCCGGTGACGAACTCTTCGGCGAACCGCTGGACGCCGTCCGGGCCGAGAGACTCGCGGACGAAGCTGAGCGCGTCGATGGCCAAGGTGTCGTAGGCGTGCGGGAACTCGGCCCGCCCGGCATCGGTGAGCTCGAACACCATGGCCGGACGGCCCCGGCCGCGGGCACCATAGACCCGCTGCTGGCGCGAACTCAGATGGCCGACACCGATCAGCACCGACAGGTGCCGCCGGACGGCCGCGGGAGTGAGATGCAGCCGTTGGGCCAGTTCGGACGCCGTCGACGGGCCGTGCTGCAGGATGGACCGGGCGACGCGAGCCCGGGTGGACGCGTCGGACTCGGCCACCGGCGTCGGGACGCCGGATTTGGTGACCGCTTCCTTTTTCACAAGAACATTCTTGTCGAATCCGCGCCAGGGTCAAACTTCTTAGGATCGCCTAACCCTGGCTACGGCGTCAGCGCTGGTTTCGCGTCCCGCACGGTGATACGGGAGGCCTTGCCTGAGCCTGCCAGCCCTCCGTGGTCGACCCTGTCGAGACCGTCGCCCGGGGTGCTGATGACCTAGTCTCGCCGCCGCCCCGTCCGCGTTGTGGGGTGGTGTGCGACGCCGGAAGAACGTGCGGACGCCGTGAAGGCTCCGGAGCGCGCGCAGCGCGCGGCTTTGACCAGCAGCAGGACGAGGCCAAGCGCGATGGCGCCGGCCAGAAACCAGGCGTCAGTCATCTTCCCTCCTGGACGACCGATGCCGCTGGCGGCGCCATCGCGACTTTCGTTACTGCCTGGCCGAGCCAGCGTGCGGACAGCCCGGCCAATACGGGAACATTTCGCACCAGTCCATGTCATTGGATTGGCTCGACGTGACTCCCACCACCACCGTTGCCACCAGTACGGCCGCGACCACGTGTGGGACAAGCACGAGGCGGCTGCGAGGGTGACGCGGTTGTGTTCTTGGCATGTCCGACGATGACATCTGCCGTCTGCGACACGCCGTCCAAATAGGCCAGGACTGATCTTTTGTCCGAAGCGAATGGGCCGATGTCGAACCAATGGCCGACTAGCCGTGCGGCTCGCACCGAGCTTGGCTCGAGCCGACAGACAGGGTTTGATATGCCACATGCGGCCCACGCGAACACATCGACTGCTCCTCGGTGGAACTCTCGACCTCGCGTTGCTGGCCATCCTGGCCGCCGTGACAGTACCGATGGGGCTGAACTTCGGCGGTCCACTGGGCCTGGTGGTCGATCTGGCGGCCTGCCTGGCGGCCGCGTTGACGCTCCGCTGGCCGCGGGCCGCCGGCGCTGCGCTCGGCATCATCCTGCTGATCTACGTGGTGGTCCCCTACCAGTTCACCGAGATGGGCGACTATGCCGCCCTCATCGTCGTCCTCGGCACCGGAATCCGCAGCCAGCGGCGCACCCGGGCGATGCTCACCGCCGGCTACCTGACGATCCTTGCCATCCGGCAGTTCCAGCTCTATCAGACCGGTATCCAGCCGATCCTGAGCACCCTGGCCTGGGCTGCCCTCTTCGCGGTCATGTGGCTGATCGGAAGTGCGATCGCGGCGTTCGACAAGGCCCAGGAGCAGGCGCGGCTCGCCGCACTGGCTCAACAGCGCCTCGCCTTGGCCCGCGAACTCCACGACACGATCGCGCGGAGCCTCGCCCGGGTCTCCCGACAGATCCACGACGCGGCAGCCTCGGGCGACCCGACCGAGCTCCGGTCGGTCGCCGAGCAGGTCAGCGAGGCCGCCGGGCAACTCCGATGGATGTTGGGCGCCCTGCGCGACTCCGATTCCGAAGCTGAACTGCTGACCGGCGCACAGAGTTCCCTGGCCGGGACTGTTCGCGACAGCGTGGCGCAGCTGCAGTCGCACGGCTTTCAGGTGAGCACGTCGATCGACGGCAGCCTGGACGACGTGCCCCCGGAACCGGGCCGAGTGCTCAGCGAGATCGTGCAAGAAGCCACGGCCAACGTCGAACGGCACGGGGCGACAGACCGTCCGTGCGTGCTGACCGTTTGCATCGACGCCAACTCCGTCGATCTCGCATTCATCAATGAGGTGCGTGAGTCGGGCAGCCCGTCCGGCTCAGCGCGTCCGCTGGGACTGCTCGGCGCCGCGGAGCGGTTGGCGCTGGTCGGTGGCCAGCTGGAGGCCCGCCGGGAAGGCACCCACTGGATCACCCGGGTGATGATCCCGATCGCGGCCCGGACATGACCCGCGTCATCCTGGTCGACGACGACCCGCTGGTGCGCACGATGCTGACCAACTGCCTGAACGCCGCACCCGGCCTGGTCGTCCGCGGCTCCTACGGGTCGGGAACCGACGCGGTCGCGGCCGTGCCCGCCGACCAGCCACACGTCGCGCTGGTCGACATCGTCATGCCCGACCCGGACGGCCCGGAGACCACCCGGCTGCTGCGCGCGGCATCGCCGCGGACGCAGGTACTGGCGCTCACCTCGTTGGCCGATCCGCAAGCCGCTGCGGCCATGCTCAACGCCGGAGCCCTCGGCTTCCTGCCCAAGGACCTGGCGCCCGAGGCGATCGTCCACGCGGTGCAGTCGGCCCGGCACGGGCTGGCCGTGCTCGGCGGCGCCGGCGCCGGCCTGGTGGACCGGCGGCCCAGTACCGACCTGGCCGAGCTGCTCAGCCCCACCGAGCGGAAGATTCTGCTGCTGATCCGAGAGGGACGCACCACCGAGCAGATCGCGCGCGAGGTGTACCTGTCGCCCTCGACGGTGAAATACCACGTCACCGCGCTGATGGAGAAGCTCGGCGCCACCAACCGGGTGACCCTGGCCATCCGGGCTCTGGAACTGGGGCTGTGTTAGGGAAGTGCCGATCAAAGCCCCTCCGTCGTCATCGCGGACTTGATCAATCGCCATCCCGGACCTGATCCGGGATCTCTCCCGCCCGAGATCCCGGGGTCGGAGCCCGGGATGACGGAGTGACCGGCGGTTCCGACAAGCTCAACCGACGAGCGGTGCCCGGCCGCTGAGACGTCATTGACCGCCCTGTGACCTTCCGGCGAAGCCGCGGACGACTACGACGCCCGGTAGTAGCTTGAATCGCGTAGACGGCCAACGCCGGCCGCCCGTGACATCTCGTGAGGATCTCGTGACCGCGGCTTCGCACCCTGTTTCCGAGCGGACGCGTGCCGCTCTGCTCTCGCTCAGCGCCCTGCTCGGCCTCGCTCTGGCCGGCTGCTCCGGCAGCGCCACGGCACCGCCCCCGCCGGCGGGCGGCGGTGAGGCCAACCTGAGCCTGCCCGACCTCGACCAGGCCACCTTCCTGGGCGTGCTCACCGGCAAGCAGCTGCTCGGCCTGGGCCTGCTGATCGCACTGGCCGGTCTGGCCTTCGGCATCGTCCGGTTCGTCCAGGTGCGGCGGCTCCCGGTGCACACCGCGATGCGCGAGGTCTCGGAACTGATCTACGAGACCTGCAAGGCCTACCTGATCCAGCAGGGCAAATTCCTGCTGGTGCTGTGGGCCTTCATCGGTGCGGTGATCCTGGCCTACTTCAAATTCCTGGCCGACCTGAGCTGGGGCCGGGTGGCGATCGTGTTGGCGTTCAGCATCGTCGGCATGGCCGGTTCCTACGGCATCGCCTGGTTCGGCATCCGACTGAACACCTACGCCAACAGCCGGACGGCCTTCGCCGCGCTGCGCGGCCGTCCGCTGCCGCTGCATCAGATCCCGATGAAGGCCGGGATGAGCATCGGCATGGTGCTGATCAGCGTGGAACTGTTCATGATGCTCGCGATCATGTTGTTCCTGCCCCGCGAGATCGCCGGCTCGTGCTTCATCGGATTCGCCATCGGCGAGTCGCTGGGCGCCTCCGCGCTGCGGATCGCCGGCGGCATCTTCACCAAGATCGCCGACGTCGGCTCCGACCTGATGAAGATCGTCTTCCGGATCAAAGAGGACGACGCCCGCAACCCCGGTGTGATCGCCGACTGCGCGGGTGACAACGCCGGCGACTCGGTCGGCCCGTCCGCCGACGGGTTCGAGACCTACGGCGTCACCGGCGTCGCCCTGGTCACCTTCATCCTGCTCGCGGTGCACGAACCGCTGGTCCAGGTGCAGCTGCTCTGCTGGGTCTTCTTCGTCCGGGCGATCATGGTGCTGGCGTCCGCGGCGTCGTATGAGGTGAACGCGGTGATCACCACCGCGAAGTACCGCCACCTGCGCACGATGGACTTCGAGCGTCCGCTGACCAACCTGGTCTGGATCACCTCGGTGGCCTCCATCGCCGCCACCTACCTGACCTCGTACCTGCTGATCGCCGACCTCGGCGACGGCACCCTGTGGTGGAAGCTGGCCAGCATCGTCTCCTGCGGCACCCTGGCCGGCGCGCTGATCCCCGAACTGGTCAAGGTGTTCACCTCCACCAACTCGGTGCACACCGAAGAGGTGGTGAAGAGTTCCCACCAGGGCGGCGCCTCCCTGACCATCCTGTCCGGGCTGGTCGCCGGCAACTTCTCGGCCTACTGGCTCGGGATCGCGATCATCGCGCTGATGGCGGTGGCCTTCCTGATCTCAGGGCTGGGGGTGGGCGCGCTGATGGTGGCTCCAGCGGTGTTCGCGTTCGGCCTGGTCGCGTTCGGCTTCCTCGGCATGGGCCCGGTCACCATCGCGGTCGACTCCTACGGCCCGGTCACCGACAACGCCCAGTCGGTCTACGAGCTCAGCGTGATCGAGGAACGCCCCGGTGCCGCCGAGGAGATCCGCGCCGACTACGGCTTCACCCCGCACTGGGGCCGCGCCAAGGCACTGCTGGAGGCCAACGACAGTGCCGGCAACACCTTCAAGGCGACCGCCAAGCCGGTGCTGATCGGCACCGCGGTGGTCGGTGCGACCACGATGATCTTCTCGATCATCATGGGCCTGACCCACGGCATGACCGCGAACCTGGACAAGCTGTCGCTGCTGCATGCCCCCTTCCTGCTGGGCCTGATCACCGGCGGCGCGGTCATCTACTGGTTCACCGGCGCATCCATCCAGGCCGTCACCACCGGCGCGTTCCGGGCCGTCGAGTTCATCAAGGACACGATCAAGCTGGACGGCGGCTCGCGGGCCTCCGTGGACGACTCGCGCAAGGTGGTCGAGATCTGCACCCAGTACGCCCAGAAGGGCATGCTGAACATCTTCCTGGGCATCTTCTTCGCCGCGCTGGCCTTCGCCTTCGTCGAGCCGTACTTCTTCATCGGCTACCTGATCTCGATCGCCCTGTTCGGGCTGTACCAGGCGATCTTCATGGCCAACGCCGGCGGCGCCTGGGACAACGCCAAGAAGATCGTCGAGACCGACCTGGCTGCCAAGGGCACCGACCTGCACGACGCGTCCGTGATCGGCGACACCGTCGGCGACCCGTACAAGGACACCTCCTCGGTGGCGCTCAACCCGGTGATCAAGTTCACCACGCTGTTCGGCCTGCTGGCCGTGGAGTTGGCGGTCAGCCTCAACGCCCAGGGCTACCAGGCACTCACCTGGACGCTGGCCGCGGTCTTCTTCGTCGCCCTGTGCGTGATGGTCTGGCGGTCGTTCTACGGCATGCTGATCGACCGCGAGTTGCCGACCGCCGCCGAGCTCGCCGAGCCGGACGCCGCGGAGCCCGAGGTCGACGGGGTTCCCGTCGACGATCTCCAGGCCGCGCTGGGCTCCGGCCGGAGCCTCGGCTCCCATGCGGTGATGGTCGGCATCGAACGCGACAGCTACTAGGAAGTCCGTCGTCGAACAGCACTATGGGAACCGGGCGGTGGCGGTCGGCGTGGCGGCATATGCTGACCCGGTGATCCCCTCGTACGCCCTGGAGCTGGACGGGGTCACCGTCAGCTTGGGCGGACGACGGGTGCTCGACGCGCTGAGCTGGACGGCGGCGACCGACGAGGTGACCGCCCTGCTGGGCCCCAACGGGGCCGGCAAGACCACCACATTGCGCTGTCTCACCGGCATGCTCCGCCCGGACGCCGGCCGCGTCCGGGTGCTGGGCGGGCCGCCCGGCGGCGCCAACGAGCGACTGGGCCTGATGCCGCAGTCGGTGGGCGCCTGGTCAGCGGTGAGGCCCGGCGAACTGTTGCGCTACCTGGCCGGCCTCTACCCCGATCCGGTGCCGGTGGACGAACTCGTCGAGGCGCTCGCCCTCGGGCCGCTGCTGAATCGTCCGTACCGGCGACTGTCCGGCGGAGAACAGCAGGCGGTGAACCTGGCCGGCGCACTGGTCGGACGCCCCGACCTGGTGTTGCTCGACGAACCGACGTCCGGCATGGATCCGCATGCTCGGCGACGCACCTGGGAGGTCATCGCCGGCCTGCGTGGGCGCGGCGTCTCGGTGCTGCTCACCACCCACGACATGAACGAGGCGGCCCGGCTGGCCGACCGGGTCTGGATCATGGACGCCGGGCGCGTCACCATCTCCGGCACCGTCGCCGAACTGACCGCCGAGGCGTCCCTGGAGGACGTCTTCCTGCGCCATACCGGGGGTGCGGTGTGAACCCGACCCGGGTGCTGCGGCATGCCGCGATGGAGCTGCGGATGCTGCTGCGCAACGGTGAACAGCTGCTGCTGGCCTTCGCCATTCCGCTGGGCCTGCTGCTCGGCGGGCTGGCCTGGGGTCCCGGTCTCGGCCTCGATCCCCGCGTGTTCCCGGCCTCGGTGGTGGCGGTCGCGACCTGGTCGACGGCATTCACCTCGCTGGCGGTGGCCACCGGCTTCGAGCGCCGCTACGGCGTCCTGGAACGGCTGGTCGCCACCCCGCTCACCCGCGCCGACCTGATCGCCGGCAAGTCGCTGGCGGCCACCACCCTGGTCGCGATCCAGGCAACGCTGCTGGCGCTCGTCGCGGTGGCCTGCGGATGGCGTCCGGTCTGGACGGCGGCCGGCGCGCTGAGCGCGGTGCTGGCCACCGTGCTCGCCATCGCCGCCTTCGCCGGGCTCGGGCTGCTGCTGGCCGGCACGCTCAAGGCCGAGGTCACCCTGGCCCTGGCCAACCTGGTCTATCTGGCCGGCCTGGCGCTCGGCGGACTGATCGTCGACCAGCCGCCCTGGCTGCCGACCGCGGCGCTGGGCACCGCCCTGCGCGCGGCGTCCGAGGGCGCCCTCGCACCGCTCGCACTGCTGATCCTGGCCGCCTGGGCGGCCGCACTCACCCTGATCGCACGAAAGGTGTTCCGATGGACCTCCTGACCGGCCGGCGGAGTCTGCGCCGTTGGGCAGTGGCCAACCTGATCGCCAACATGGTGATCGTCTGGACGGGCGCGCTGGTCCGGCTGACCAAGTCGGGGCTGGGCTGCTCCACCTGGCCCGAGTGCGACGCCGGCTCGTATGTGCCGCAGCCCGAGGCCGAATGGCATGCGTTCATCGAGTTCGGCAACCGGACGCTCACCTTCGTGCTGATCATCATCGCGCTCGGCACCGCGATCACCGCGTTCCGCACGGTCAGGGAGCGACGGATCAGGGTGTTGACGATCGTGATCGGCCTGGGCATCGGCTTCCAGGGGGTGATCGGCGGAATCACCGTGCTCACCGAGCTCAATCCGTGGGTGGTCGGGCTGCACATGGTGCTCTCGGTCGGCCTGATCGTGGCCTGCGTGACCGTCGTCCACGACGCCTTCGAGCTGCGTCCGGTCGGCGTCCCGCGGCGGTTGCGGCTCGCCACCCAGGCGGTGTTCTGGCTGTCTTTGGCGATGATGTACCTGGGCACCGTGGTCACCGGTGCCGGACCGCATTCCGGCGACGGCGCGGCGCAGCGCAACGGTTTCGACCTGAGCGAGGTGGCCCGCCTGCATTCGGTGACGATGTGGATCACCCTGGCGATCACGCTCTGGCTGGCTTACGCCGCGCGCGGCGTCCGGCGGCTCCAGCGGGCTGCCCTCGGAGTGATCGGCACCGCCGTGCTGCAGGCGATCATCGGGTACACCCAGTACTTCAACCACCTGCCGATGGGTGTGGTGTTCGCCCACATGATCGGCACCACGCTGTACACGGTGGCGATCAGCCATTTGTGGCTCTCCGCCACCTCGGAGCCGGAGCTCCGCTGAGCTCCTCGGTGAGTCCGCCCCCTCGGTCGAGACCCGGGAACCGTTGGTCGAG
>NZ_JAPUED010000166.1 GCF_027492755.1 Micropruina sp.
CAGCGCCGTCCAGGACGCGCAGCGAGCGCTCCACCTCGACGGTGAAGTCGACGTGGCCCGGGGTGTCGATGATGTTGATCTGGTGGTCTTTCCAGAAACAGGTCGTCGCGGCCGACGTGATGGTGATGCCGCGCTCCTGCTCCTGCTCCATCCAGTCCATCGTGGCGGCGCCGTCGTGCACCTCACCGATCTTGTAGGTGATGCCGGTGTAGAACAGGATGCGCTCGGTGGTGGTGGTCTTGCCCGCGTCGATGTGGGCCATGATGCCGATGTTGCGCACCTTGGCCAGGTCGGTGTTCACGTTGATCGCCACTTAGGGTTCCTCAGGTCTTGATGTGTTGTCTGTGGGCGGGCAGGCGAGAAGCCCTCCCCCCGGAACGGGTCCCGTTCGCGGGGCGGAGAGCCTCAGATCACCAGCGGTAGTGGGCGAAGGCGCGGTTGGCCTCGGCCATCTTGTGCGTGTCCTCGCGGCGCTTCACCGAGGCGCCGAGACCGTTGGACGCGTCCAGCAGCTCGTTCATCAGCCGCTCGGTCATGGTCTTCTCGCGACGGGCGCGGGAGAAGCTCACCAGCCAGCGCATCGCCAGGGTGGTCGCGCGAGCGGGCTTCACCTCGACGGGCACCTGGTAGGTGGCGCCACCGACACGGCGGCTCTTCACCTCGACGGCGGGGCGGATGTTGTCCAGGGCCTTCTTGAGGGTCTGCACGGGGTCAACGCCGGTCTTGGCCCGGGTGCCCTCAAGAGCGGAGTAGACGATGTTCTGCGCGACGGTCTTCTTGCCGTCGAGCAGGATCTTGCTGACCAGCTGCGAAACCAGCGGCGAGCCGTAGACGGGGTCGACGACGACCGGGCGCTTCGGTGCGGGGCCCTTGCGCGGCATTACTTCTCCTTCTTCGCGCCGTAACGGCTGCGAGCCTGCTTGCGGTTCTTGACACCCTGGGTGTCGAGCGAGCCGCGAATGATCTTGTAGCGCACGCCGGGCAGGTCCTTCACACGGCCGCCGCGCACCAGCACCATCGAGTGCTCCTGCAAGTTGTGGCCCACGCCGGGGATGTACGCGGTCACCTCGACACCGGAGGACAGCCGGACGCGAGCCACCTTGCGCAGCGCGGAGTTCGGCTTCTTCGGGGTGGTGGTGTACACACGCGTGCACACGCCACGGCGCTGCGGGGAGCCCTTGAGCGCGGGCGTCTTGTTCTTGCTGACCTTGTCAGTGCGGCCCTTGCGGACCAACTGCTGGATGGTGGGCACCGGCTGGTATCACTTTCCGTCGTGGTTGAAGGCACGTCCTGGCGAACGTGATTCGCTGTTGGGGTGTCGCGTCACAGACGGAAAGTCGTCGCGACGGGCACACACGGATGGTTCGGTCGCCCGAACACAACCACCAAGGTTACCCGCTGCCGTTCGTCAGTGCAAAAGCAGCCACCCTCCCCAGGCGCTCGCCGAACTATTTGGGGCTCGCCGAGTTCAGCGAGCGCTAAGTAGTTCGGCGAGCGGTCGATGCTGGCGGTGTGATCAGCGGGGGTAGAGCAGCACCTGGCTGGCCTTGACCGAAAGCCAGACCGGGGCGCCCGGTACCAGGGCGAGCTCAGCCACCGCGGCGGCGGTCAGATCGACGGTCAGGATCTGTCCGGACGCTGCACAGACCAGCCGGGCTGCGTCCCCGCGAGGCTCCACAGCGGTGACTTCTGCCGGCCACACGTTGCGCGGGCTGCCCTCCGGATGGTTCCGGTGGACGGCGATAGCGGCGGGTTCGATCAGCGCCAGCGTCCGCGCACCCGTGCCTAGCGAGGCATCGGGAATCCCGTGTACCACCAGGCCGTCGGCGTGCATCGACTCCGATCCTGCAGCGATGCCCGAGATCAGGTTCCGACCACCCAGGCTGGCCGGGAAGTCGTTGCGCGGACGCCGCATCACTTGGGCGACGCTGCCCTGTTCGACGATCCGCCCGTCGGCGAGCACCACCACGCGGTCGGCCAGGCGCCACAGGTCGATCAGGTCATGGGTGACCAGCAGCACCGGCAACGCCAGCGCCTG
The DNA here is from genome assembly GCF_027492755.1 of Micropruina sp. Classification (GTDB taxonomy): domain Bacteria; phylum Actinomycetota; class Actinomycetes; order Propionibacteriales; family Propionibacteriaceae; genus Micropruina. Next base: position 2,039 of record NZ_JAPUED010000166.1, read on the forward strand.
CAACCGCTGCGCCAGCACCTGCCTGATCTCGGCCGCACCCTGGACGTCGATCGCCGCCAGCGGCTCGTCGAGCAGCAGGGCGTCCGGTTCGGCGGCCAGTGCTCGGGCGATGCCCACCCGCTGCGCCTGGCCGCCGGAGAGCTGGCTCGGACGCCGATCGGCCAACTCCCGGGCACCGACCAGTTCGAGTTCGTCGAGCGCTCGCCGCCGGGCGTCGGTGCGCCGCTGCCCGTTCGCGACCAGGCCGAACGCGACGTTGTCGCGCACCGTGAGGTGCTCGAACAGCAGCGGGCGCTGCGCCAGCCAGCCGACCCGTCGGCGATGCACCGGCACCTTCACGCCCGGGCCGGTGAGGATGCGTCCGCCCAACCGGATCTGACCCGACGCCGGCGCGAGCACGCCGATCACCGACTCCAGCACCGACGACTTGCCGGCGCCGTTGGGCCCGATCAGCGCACAGGTCTCCCCCGGCGCCACGCTCAGCTCCAGCCGGACGCCGCGCCCGGGCAGGTCGACCTCGACCTCCAGACCGGTCATGCCGTCCGCCCCCGGTTCAGCAGGGTGGCGCCCAGCACCAGCAGAGCGGCCAGCGCGATCAGCACCGCCGCCAGCGCCAGTGCGGTGTCGGTGTCGACCTCGCGTTGCAGATAGATCTCCAACGGCAGCGTGCGGGTGGTGCCCTGCAGCGAGCCGGCGAAGGTGATGGTGGCCCCGAACTCCCCCAGTGCCCGAGCGGCGGCCAGGCTGGCGCCGGAGACGATCGCCGGACGCAGCGCCGGCAGCGTCACCTGCCACAGCACCCGGGAGGGCCCGGCGCCCAGCGTGGCGGCCATCAGTTCGGCGTCGCCGTCGATGCTGCGCAGCGCACCCTCGACGGCGACGACCAGGAACGGCATCGCGACGAAGGTCTGCGCGATCACCACCGCGGCGGTGGTGAAGCCGATCTCGATGCCGCCCAGGCTGAGCACCTGGCCGACCAGCCCGCGGCGTCCGAGGGTGACCAGCAGCGCGAGGCCGGCGACCACCGGCGGCAGCACCATCGGCACCGTCGCCACCACTCGTCCGACAGCCACCCAGTGGCCGCGCAGCCGGGACAGCACGAGTGCCACCGGCAGGCCCAGGACAAGGGAAAGAAGGGTGCTGGCCAGGCACGTCTGCAAGCTGAGCACGAGCGCGTCCCGGGCCGCGGAACCGGCCAGTAGCACCGGTACCTGCGACCACGGGACGCGCACCAGCAAACCCAGCAGGGGCACGCCGAGCAGCAGGCCCCCGATCACGGCGAGTACCCCGATCCAGCGGGGCACGGGACGGGTCACGGAGTGACGAAGCCCGCCGCGCTCAGGGCGTCCTTGCCGGCCTGCGAGGTGACCAGGGTCACGAACTCGCCGGCCAGGTCGGGCTGCGGTGCGCTGGCCAGCACCGAGATCGGGTAGTTGTTCACGACCTGATCGGAGCCCTTGATGGCAACGGTTTCCACCTTGCCACCGGCACCCTTGGCATCGGTGACGTAGACGATGCCGGCGTCGGCCTCACCCGAGGTGACCTTGCCGAGCACATCGGTGACCTTGCTCTCCTGCGAGACCGGCTTCAGCGTGACGCCCAGCTTCTCGGCCAACTGGTTGGTGGCGTTGCCACAGGGCACCTCGGGCGCGCAGACGACCAGCTTCTTGCCGTCCAGCGAGGAGTCGAGCCCGGTGATCTTCTTCGGGTTGCCGGGCGCAGTCACCAGGGTGAGCACGTTGCGGGCGAAGACGGTCTGGGAGCCGGTGGTCAGCTTGGCGTCGACGGCGTTGGCCATGTTCTTCTCGTCGGCCGAGGCGAAGACGTCGGCCTTGGCGCCACCCTTGAGCTGATCAACAAGGCCCGAGGAGCCGTCGAAGTTGAACTTCACCTTCACCCCCGGATGGGACGCCTCGAACTTCCCGCCCAGCTCGGTGAACACCTTGTTCAGCGACGCGGCGGCGAACACCTGCACGGTCTTCTCGCTCGATGCCGGGCTACCACTGCTACCACAACCGCTCGCCGCCAAGCCGAGCGCCAGGGCGATGATCACGCCCACCAGCTTCTTCATCGAAACGCCTCCACAGTCACGTTGGTCGCCTTGACCACGGCGGTCGCCAGCGAGCCCACCTCGAGCCCGAGTTCCCGGACGGCCTCGGTGGAGATCAGCGACACGACCCGGAACGGTCCGCACTGCAACTCGACCTGGGACATCACGACGTCCGAGGTGACCTTGGTGACCAGGCCGGTGAAGTGGTTGCGCGCCGAGCGATGCCCCGCCGCCGGGTCCAGCGCATCGGTATTGCTCGCCAGCTCCTGGGCGAGCGAAGCCAACTGCGCACCGGCGACGACCTGGCGTCCCGATGCGTCCTGAGACAGGCTGAGACGCCCCTGCTCGGCCCAGCGACGCACCGTGTCGTCGCTGACCCCGAGAAGAGACGCAGCCTCAGAGATCCGTAGTTGCGTCACGAGCAGGACGATAGCACCGTAAGAACGGCTTCTTTGGAGAATCGGTGACACGGCTCATCGCCGAGCGCACCCCGTTCGGACGGGCGTTCGCGCGACCTACTCAGCCGGTACAGGCGGGCCCCATCTTGCGCAGGTCCTCGAGGCTGATGTCGCCGTCGAGCGCCTTCAGCATCTCGACCCGCTGCGCGTGCCGCCCGCCGGCCGGCTCGGTGGTCAGGAAGGCCTCGACGATCATCCGGGCCTCCCCCGGCCCCACCACGCGCTCACCCACCGCGACGATGTTGGACGCGTTGTGCTGGCGCGACAGCCGGGCCGTGTACGGCTCCGAGCAGACCACCGCACGCGCGCCAGCGACCTTGTTCGCCGCCATCGAGATGCCAACCCCGGTACCGCAGACCAGGATGCCCAAGTCGTACTCGCCGGCGGCCACCTTGTGCCCGACCACCGCCCCGGCGTACGGGTAGTCGACCTTCTCGCCCACCGCCGGGCCGAGGTCGTCCACCTCGTGCCCCATCTCCCGAGCCTGCTCGACCATCTCCAACCGAAGCTCCACCCCGGCGTGGTCGCTATGCGCAACGATCTTCATGTCGCCAGCTTAAGCCGACAACACCGCCACGGCCGGCGCGGCTTGGCGGTTGAGGGTGGTGTTGCGGGCGAGCCCGGCGAGCCGGCTCTGGAGGGGCTGGGTGTCGCGGACAAGCTCGGCGGGGTCGAGCTTGTCGCGGCGGGCCCCGAGTGGGTGAAGAAGATCTTCCGCCGGGCGGCCCAGTTGATCACCACTCCGGCATGGGCGCAGATCGGACATCCGGGGAAGCTTTGCCAATGGCGTGCTGCGTGGAAAGGCGGACTATTCGCTCACAGCCACCAATACATACATGCCGTTCTTGGGTGTTGCCACAGCAACGAATGGCAAAGGGCCAGTCACAAGCAGATTCAGTCGCTCGATCAATTCAACCGCATCCATCAAGGTTGTAGCTGGAGTCGAAGCGGAAGCAGGCGTGATCCTCGTAAGTGCCGCGTCAATGCGAATTGCTCGACGACGCCCCTCCAAACCGGGACAATCAAGTATCGGCAGGCCAATGAAGGATGGCGGACATGGGTCGACGCCTCGTCCTCAGTCTGATTCTGCTAGTGGGTGGCAAGTGGCCAATGCCTGGGCGGTGGGGACCTGGCGACTACCCATCGAGTTTCAGTGGATGGCCATGAGGTCAGTTCGGGCACCATTGCCTGCTCGACCGGCATTACCTATACGAACTCGGCGATCCAGCCCACCCAGGGCAAGCACGATGTGCGAATCATGTTCGGGCCGGAGGTGGAGAATACTGTCACAGCCTACGTGCGGGTGATACCCGAGCGGCTAGCCGGTCAGTGAGTGTGCCTATCTGGGTTGACCTCACTTCATCAACTTGTCTGGATAGAACTGGACCGTCTCGCCGTCCGCGTCCACGATCTGCCAGGACGGGATCGGCGTCCGCGGGACGTCCTGGAACAATGCAGCGAGCACCGCGATCACCCTCCGCAACCCACGGCCGTCGGCGAAGTCGACGGAGTCGTAGGCGTCCTCCTCCCACTCATACTCCTGCATCTCCTCAAGAGCGAAGCACTCGTCCACCTTGATCTCAGGAAACTCCTCGGATTCGGTGACGCACAGCTCGACACGACTGCCCGCCGCGGTCGGCGCGAAACGCACCACGATCCGATGCCCGTCGTCCCGGCTCGGCAGCATCCAAACCCGGGCGTAGTCGGGTGGCTGGCAGCGCTGGCGCAGACCAGCGAGTAGTTGATCGACCCACTCGTCCAGGCGGCGTACGAACTCGGGGTGCGGCTGCGCCGAGTCGAGGCCCGGGAGGTCCTTGGGCACGAGCAGGTCAAGGTGCCGCCCAGTCGCCGGCCACTGCTCCACGCGGTCGAAGAGGACTTCCTTCGGGCTGCCGTCAAGCTCGCTGACCCGCATGGTCAGGGTGTAGCCGTCACGATCGATGACGTCGCTCCATCGTCCCCGGCCTTGCCCCGGAATCCAGAATCCATCGCGGGTCAGCACCACCAGGCCAGCAAAGAACGTACCGATGGACACCAGCACGACTGCTGTGGCGAAGACGATCACCAGCGAGCGCATCCAGTCCCACCAGCTCCATTCGAATGCCGCCCAGAGCAGCCCACCTGCGGCCGCCAGCCACAGGGGTGCCGCAATCAGCCAACTTCGTCGCAGCATGATCACCGGAAACACGACGAGCACCCTATCCGCTCAGCCATCGGGCCCTACAGGGTGAACACGGCAAACGGCCCCGGGGGAATCCCCGGGGCCGTTCGTCAGCGATCACTCAGCGCAGGTCGCCGATGTCGAACTCGTCCAGCGACACGTTCATGCCACTGCTGGCGATGTCGTAGTCGTACGGGTCGTAGCTGAGCTCGTAGGCAGCCGCCCGGGCCTCCGCGGTCGGTTCGACCCGGATGTTGCGGTACCGCTCCAGGCCGGTGCCGGCCGGGATCAGCTTGCCCAGGATGACGTTCTCCTTCAGACCCACCAGGCTGTCCGACTTGGCGTGGATCGCCGCATCGGTGAGCACCTTGGTGGTCTCCTGGAAGGACGCCGCCGACAGCCACGACTCGGTGGCCAGCGACGCCTTGGTGATGCCCATCAGCACCGGACGGCCCTGGGCCGGCATACGACCCTCGGTGACCATCTGGCGGTTCTGGGTCTCGAAGGTGTTCCGGTCGACCAGCTCACCGGGCAGCATCGAGGTGTCACCCGACTCGATCACCGTGATCCGGCGCAGCATCTGCCGGATGATGATCTCGATGTGCTTGTCGTGGATCGGCGCACCCTGCGTGCGGTACACCGCCTGCACCTCTTCGACCAGGTGCTCCTGCACCTTGCGCAGACCGCTCACCCGCAGGACGTCCTGCGGATCCGGGGTGCCGGCGTAGAGCTGGGCACCGGCCGGCAGGTGATCGCCGTCGGCGGTCGAATGCCGGAGGCCGTTGTTGTCCTCCCACTCCAGGCGAACCCGGCGCGGCAGCACGTACTCCAGATCCTCTTCGCCGTCGTCGCGGACGATGATCAGCTTGCGGTTGCGGTCACCCTCCTCGATCCGGACGCGACCCGCGGCCTCGGCGATCGGCGCCTTGCCCTTGGGCTGCCGGGCCTCGAACAGCTCGACCACGCGCGGCAGACCCTGGGTGATGTCGTCACCAGCCACACCACCGGTGTGGAAGGTACGCATGGTCAGCTGGGTGCCGGGCTCACCGATCGACTGCGCGGCGACGATACCGACCGCCTCGCCGACGTCGACCAGCTTGCCGGTGGCCAGCGAGCGGCCGTAGCACATCGCGCAGGTACCGGACGCCGCCTCACAGGTCAGCACGGAACGCACCTTGACCTCGGTGATGCCGTTCTTGAGCAGCTTCTTGATGTTGACGTCGCCCAGGTCGACCCCGGCCTGCACCAGCACCTTGCCCTCGGCGGTGACCACATCGGTGGCCAGCGTCCGGGCGTAGACGGCGGTCTCCACGTTGCGGGCGGCGACCAGCTTGCCGGTCCGGCCCTCCTCGGCGATCACCTTGGTCAGGCCACGCTCGGTGCCACAGTCCTCCTCGCGGATGATGACGTCCTGCGAGACGTCGACCAGACGCCGGGTCAGGTAACCCGAGTCGGCCGTCCGCAGCGCGGTGTCCGCCTGGCCCTTCCGGCCACCGTGGGTGGAGATGAAGTACTCCAGCACGGACAGGCCCTCACGGAAGTTGGACTTGATCGGCCGGGCGATGATCTCGCCCTTCG
>NZ_JAPUED010000167.1 GCF_027492755.1 Micropruina sp.
TCGCCGCTCCGGCATCCCGCGCAATCTCGTCATCCCGGCGAACGCCGGGATCTCCGCCGGAAGTTCGCTCGTACCATCCAGCTATGTCCGAGGAGCTCGAACACAGGTCTTTCGCCTCCGTCAACGACCTGTGGGCCTGGCTGGAACAGAACCACCAGACCCACTCCGGTCTGTGGGTCGTCCTGCAAAAGTCGGGCAGCCCAACACCGTCGATCACCTTCCACGATCTGCTCGAGGCTGGCATCGCGTTCGGCTGGAGTGAGAGCACCCGCCGCGCGAACGACAAGACTTCCTACTTACAGAAGTTCACCCCTCGCCGCTCCAAGGGCACCCGCTCGGCGCGGAATACCGCCATCGCCGAGCGCTTGGAGGCCGAAGGTCGGATGACCACCGCCGGACGGGCCGCGCTCGGACGCTGACCACGTCCCTCAATCGACTGATCTCCAGTTGCTGTGGGATGGCGGAAGGACGGTCTGAGGACGGAAAGGCGGATTCGGGCCGGAGAACCGCTGAGGGCCGAGGGCATCCGACAGGGAATGCCAGCCCGGCCCGCGAGCCTCGATCCGATCAGCGGCAGCAGGCAGACATAGAAAGGCCCTCTGACCAGTTTCACCTAGTCAGAGGGTCTTCGGTGGTAGCGGGGACAGGATTTGAACCTGTGACCTCTGGGTTATGAGCCCAGCGAGCTACCGAGCTGCTCCACCCCGCGTCGCAAGAGCAACTATAGGGGAGTCCGGCGGCACACCCAAATCGGGCACCGTCGGCACAGTCGGCACCGACGTGCCGGTGAGATCGGGCCGAGGCCCTCGGCTAGACTTCCGGGCGATCCGCCGCCCCGGCCGGGGCAGCCTAGGAGGAGGACCGATGGTCTCCAGCACGACCGCTGCGACCGCCCCGCGCCGAGGATGGCGTTGGGCGGCACTGTTCGTCACTGTGGCATTGCTGTCGGCCTGTACGGGCCAGCCGTCGACGAACACCCAACCGCCCGCACACACCCTGGTGGTGGGCGCCACCCTCGAACCTCCGACAATGAACCCCAGCGCCTCGCCGGCCGCCTCGATTCCGCAGGTGCTGCTCTACAACGTCTACGAGACGCTGGTGAAGATGGACGCTGCCGGCGACCTCAAGCCGTGGCTGGCGCAGTCCTGGAACATCAGCACGAACCGCTTGGTCTACACCTTCCAGCTCAACCCGGCGGCGCACTTCGCCAGCGGCAAGCCGGTCACCGCGCAGGCCGTGGTGACCAGCTTCAACCGGATCAAGACCGAACCGACCATCCAGCCCCCGCTGGTGGAGCAGATGGCGGTGGTGAAGTCCACCGAAGCGGTCGACGACCACACCGTGAAAGTCACCCTGAACCACCCGTCCAACCTGTGGCTCTACGACATCAGCTCGACCGCCGGCATCATCTACGATCCGGACGGCCTGGCCACCCTCGACACCACGCCGGCCGGTTCCGGACCCTTCGTGCTGCGCAGCTGGAACAAGGGCCAAAGCGTCGTGCTGAGCGCCAACCCCTCCTACTGGGGGACTCCGCCGAGGCTCGACACGGTGACCTTCCGCTACCTCGACGCCAACGCCATGAACGCCGCGATGCTGTCCGGCGACATCGATGTGGTGTCCAACCTGCAGGCACCGGACGCGCTCGACCAGTTCAGCGACCCCAGCCGGTTCTCGGTGATCGAGGGCACCACCACCGGCGAGGTGGTGCTGGCGCTGAACAATGCCCGTCCGGCGCTCAAGGACGTCCGGGTACGTCGCGCGATCTCGATGGCGATCGACAAGAAGGCGCTGCTGGACACCGTCTGGAACGGCAAGGGGACGCTGATCGGCTCGATGGCGGTGCCGACCGACCCCTGGTACGAGGACCTGACCTCGATCAACGCCTACAACGTGGCCGGCGCCAAGAAGCTGCTCGGCGAGGCCAAGGTCAGCAACCTGTCGCTGAAGCTGCGGGTGCCGACCACCGCCTACGCCACCAAGAGCGCCCAGTTCGTGGAGAGCGCGCTGCGGCAGGTCGGCATCAAGGTGACCGTCGAGGAGCTCGACTTCGCCACCTGGCTCAGCGAGGTCCACAACGGCGGCAACTACGACATGTCCATCGTCGCCCACGTCGAGGCCCGTGACCTGCGCCGGTTCACCGACCCCAACTACTACTTCCACTACGACAACTCCACCTACGACAAGCAGTTCGAGGCTGCCGATGAGGCGCCCGCGAACGAGTTGGTGCCGTTGATGCGCAAGGCCGTCCGTACCCTTGCCCAGGACGCCGCCGCGGTCTGGCTGTTCGCGCTGCCCAACCTGGTGATCGCCAAGCCCACGGTGACCGGTATTCCGACGAACGCGGCCACGCTCAGCTTCGACCTGACCATGGTCTCCAACCGCTGAGGACGACTCCCCGGTGCCGATTCTGGCTTTCCTCGGGCGACGGCTCGCGATCTTCGCGGTGAGCCTGCTGGGCGCGTCCCTGCTGGTCTTCGCGGTCTGCTCGGCGCTGCCGGGGCAGGTCGCCGAGGTGATCCTGGGCGAGGGTGCGACCCCGGCCCAGATCGACGCACTGACCGCCGAACTCGGGCTGAACCGGCCGTGGACGGTGCGCTATTCCGAATGGGTCGGCGGCATGCTGCACGGCGACTTCGGGCAGTCCTACTTCACCGGCCAGAGCGTGATGGACCTGATGGCGCCGCGGATCGCGGTCACCTGGTGGCTGGTGCTCTTCGCCCTGGCACTGTCGATCGTGATCGCCGTCCCGGTCGGCATGGTGGCTGCCATGAAGCGGCGCTCCTGGGTGGGTTTCACCGCCTCGGCGCTCGCCCAGCTGGGCATGGCGATCCCGGCGTTCTGGGCTGCGATCGTGCTGGTGCTGATCTTCGCCGTCGGCCTGCACTGGCTGCCCGCCAACGGCTACATCCCGCTGCGGGTCGACCCGGTGAGCTGGGCGTCGCACCTGGTGCTGCCGGTGGTGTCGCTGGCCATCGTCCAGTCCGCGGTGCTGGTGCGCTACGTCCGCTCGGCCTTCATCGAGGTGCTCAGCGAGGACTACTACCGCACCGCACGGGCGGTCGGCTGGCGTCCGTTCCCGGCGTTGCTGCGGCACGGGTTGCGCAACGCCGCCCTGTCGCTGGTCACCGTCGTCGGCCTGCAGTTGTCGGCCGTCCTGGTCGGAGCGATCGTGATCGAGCAGGTCTTCGCCCTGCCGGGGCTTGGCAGCCAGTTGTTGTCCGCGGTGTCGCAGCGCGATCTGATGATCGTGCAGGGCATCGTGATGTTCCTGGCGGCCTCGGTGCTGCTGATCAACTTCCTGGTCGACCTGTCGTACGCCTGGATCGACCCGCGGCTCCGGGCGGAGGGTGCCCGATGAGGCGTGCCGGGTTGTGGTGCGGCGCCGTCCTGGTCGCCGGGGTGGTGCTGATGGCCGTCGTCTCGCTGTTCTGGACGCCCTACGACCCGACCCTGGTCGGGACGGCGCCCCGGCTGCAGGGGCCGAGCCCGGAGCACTGGCTGGGCACCGACGCAATGGGCATCGACGTGTTCAGCCGGATCCTGGTCGGTGCGCAGACCACCATCGTGGTCGGTGTGGTGTCGGTCGGCATCGCCGGTCTGCTCGGCGTGCCGTTGGGCATCCTGGCCGGCCAGGGACCGCGCTGGTTGGACGAGATCGTGATGCGGCTGACCGACATCGCCTATGCGTTCCCGGCGCTGCTGCTGGCGATCCTGTTGGCCGCCCGGTTCGGCGCGTCCCCGGTGACGGCGATGACGGCGATCGGCCTGGCCACCATCCCCAGCTTCGCCCGGGTCACCCGGGCCGGCACCTTGCAGGTGATGAGTAGCGATTTCGTGCTGGCCGCCCGGTCGTCCGGCACCCGCTGGCCGGGCATCTCGGCGCGGCACGTGCTGCCCAACATCGCCCCGCTGATCGGTGTGCAGGCGTCCGTCACCTTCGCGATGGCGATCCTGGCCGAGGCGGCGCTGAGCTATCTGGGGCTGTCGACGGCCGCGATCGTGCCGACCTGGGGGAAGATGCTGCGCGACGCCCAGACGGTGATGTTCAACGCGCCCCTGCAGGCCGTCTGGCCCGGGCTGGCGATCGCGATCGCGGTGCTGGGTTTCAACCTGCTCGGTGACGGCCTGCGCGACCTGCTCGATCCGCGGCTGCGGGAGGTGCGATGAGCCTGCTCGAGGTGAGTGACCTCTCGGTCGCTTTCGGACGCCGCCGCCAGGTCGCCGTCGACGGCGTCTCGTTCCGCCTGGACGCCGGCCAGCGGCTCGGCATCATCGGCGAATCCGGCTCGGGCAAGACGGTGACGGCTCTGGCCGTGCTCGGCCTGCTTCCGGAGAATGCCCTGGTCAGCGGCTCGATCCGGCTGGCTGACCGCGAACTGATCGGCCTGGACGAGGCGACGCACGCCCGGCTGCGCGGCGACCTGGTGTCGATGGTCTTCCAGGAGCCGATGACCGCCCTGGATCCGACGATGCGGGTCGGACGGCAGGTCGCGGAAGTGCTGCGGCTGCACGCCCCCGACCGCTCCGGGGCGGCCCGGACGCATGTGCTGGAGATGCTCACCCGGGTCGGCCTGGCCGACGCCGAGCGGGTCGCCGACAGCTTCCCGCACCAACTCTCCGGTGGGCAGCGGCAGCGCTGCCTGCTGGCGATGGCGCTGATCAACTCACCCGACCTGGTGATCTGCGACGAGCCCACGACTGCCCTCGACGTCACCGTGCAGGCCCGGGTGCTGACCCTGCTCGACGAGGTGCTGACCGCCGAAGGGGCAGCCTGCCTGTTCATCAGCCACGACCTGGCGGTGGTGTCGCAGGTGTGCAGCGACGTGCTGGTGATGCTGGACGGCCGGATCGTCGAGGCCGGGCCGGTGGCGAAACTGTTCACCGCACCCGAACACCCCTACACCCGCGGCCTGGTGGCGACCGCCCGGATCGATCAGGTGCCGCCCGGGCAGCGGCTGCCGACGGTGGAGGACTTCTATCGGCGGGAGGCGCGATGACCGGCGTACCGCTGTACCAGGTCAACGATCTGACCCGGGTCTTCGGCCGGAACGGCGCCGTCCGGGCGCTGGACGGCGTCAGCCTCGAGGTGCACGCCGGCCAGCGGCTCGGCATCGTGGGGGAGTCCGGCTCCGGGAAATCCACCCTGATCCGGCTGATGGCCGCGCTGGACCGGCCGACCTCGGGGGTGGTGTCGTTCGAGGGGCAGCAGGTGAGCGGCGTCCGCGAGGGCAGGCTCGGGTTCCTGCGGGCCGCCGTCCAGCTGGTGTTCCAGGATCCGCGCAGTTCGCTGAACCCGCGGATGACCGTCGGTTCGATCGTCACCGAACCGTTGCGCTCGCGGCACCTGCGCGGTGCGCTCGACCCGGTGGACGCCGGCGCCCGGCTGCGCGAGGTGCTCCAGGCCGTCGACCTGCCGCCGGACGCGGCGTCCCGCTACCCGCACGAGTTCTCCGGCGGACAGCGGCAGCGGATCGCGATCGCCCGTGCGCTGGCGCCCGATCCGCGGGTGCTGATCGCCGACGAGCCGGTCTCCGCGCTCGACGTGAGCGTGAGGGCACAGGTGCTGAACCTGCTCGCCGACCTGGTGGCCGCCCGCGGGCTGACGCTGATCTTCGTCAGCCACGACCTGTCGGTGGTGCGGCACCTGTGCGACTCGGTGGTGGTGATGCGGTCGGGACGGATCGAGGAGCAGGGCCCCGCCGAGCGGGTGTTCGCCGAGCCGTCCGCCGACTACACGCGCTCGCTGGTCGCCGCGATCCCTCGCCTCCGGCTGTAGCCGGCGCGCCACCGCTGATCGAGCTTGTCGAGATCCTTCCGGGGTCTCAGCAAGCTCGATCCAACGACTACCTCAGGGCACCGGGTCGGGCTGCGGCTCGACGATGGCGCGCGCCGGCCGGTAGCCGGTGTTGAGCACGTCCGGACGGTGCATGAAGAACACGGCGGCGACACCCAGCAGCAGCACGCAGGCCGGCAGGATCACCGATTGCGACATCGCGGCGGAGAAGCCGTCCAGGACGAACGCGGGCAGCTTGCCCTCGCCGAAGCCGCCGCTGTGATCGGCGGCACCCGGCAGGTTCGCCACCAGCCGGGACTGCATGAAGGCGGCGATCGCGGCCGAGCCGACCACCGAACCGATGGTCCGGGTGGTGTTGTAGATGCCGGCGCCGGCACCCGCTTGGCGCGGCGGCAGGTTCCGGGTGGCGGTGGTGGCCAGAGGACCCCACATGCCGGCATTCCCGATGCCCATCACTGCCGAGGGCAGCAGGAACATCCACACCGGGGTGTCGGGCTTCATCAACGCCGCGTACCAGAACAGCGCCAGGGAGGTGAGCAGCAGTCCGGGAACCAGCAGCAGGCGCGGGTCGACCCGGTCCAGGAGTTGGCCTGCGAACGGGGCGAGCCCGCCGGACAGGACTGCCATCGGCACCATCAGCAGGGCCGCCTGCGTCGGGCTGAGGCCGAGGGCGAGCTGGATGAAGAACATCAGCGGCAGCGACATGCTGGTCACGGTGAAGCCGACCGCGACGATGGCCAGGTTCGACACCGAGAAGTTCCGGTCGCGGAAGAGTTCCAGCGGAACCAGCGGCTCACTGCGGGTGCGGGCCTGTGTCCAGACGAACAGCCCGAGCACCACCAGACCGGTGATGATCATGCCCCAGACCGAGAACGGACCCCAGATGGTGCCCCAGGCGTAGGCCTCGCCCTCTTGCAGGCCGAAGACGATCAGGAACAGGGCGACCGCGCTGAGCAGCACGCCGACGATGTCGAAGCGGTGCGGATGGGTGGGCAGCTTCGGCACCAGCACCCAGGCCAGCACGAACCCGATCACACCGACCGGGAGGTTGATGAAGAAGATCCATTCCCAGCCGAAGCCGTCCACCAGCAGGCCGCCGGCCAGCGGGCCGACCAGGGTCGCGACGCCGGCGGTGGCGCCCCACAGGCCCATCGCGGCGCCGCGCCGGTTGGCCGGGAAGGTCCGGGTGATCACCGCCATGGTCTGCGGCGTCATCAAGGACGCGCCGAGGCCCTGCACGGCACGCATCGCGATCAGCATGCCCAGTGAGGTGGACAGCCCGCAGCCGAGTGAGGCGAGGGTGAAGATGGCCAGCCCGGCGAGGTACATGGTGCGGGGTCCGAAGCGGTCGCCGAGGCGTCCGGTGATCAGCAGCGGGACGGCGTAGGCGAGCAGATAGGCGCTGGTCACCCACACCACGTTGTCGAGATTGTTGGTGGTCGGGTCGAGCGCCGCCTTGATGGCGGGGTTCGCGACCGACACGATCGTGGTGTCGACCAGGATCATGAAGAATCCGACGACCAGCGCCCACAGCGCCGGCCACGGGTTGCTGGGACCCTGCATGCCATGGCTGTGGCCGTTGGGTTGGGCTCGGCCGGGTGCGCCGTCCGTGGTCCGTTCGGGCACGGAATCGGCCCGTGTCGTTTCGCTCATGCGTGTGTTGCCTCTCGATGGGTGGGGGCCTCGGCCGGCGCATTGTCGCGCGGCGGGCCCCAGACGGTGTCGCCCAGACGGGCGAGGAAGGTGTCGGTCCAGCGCAGTTCGGCGTCCAACAGGGCCGTCTGGCGGTCGATCTCGACGAGGTACTGCTCGGGGACCTCACGGTGCCGGGCTTTGACCAGGCCGTCGCGGTGCATCGCGTGTTCGGCGGCCAGGGCCTCGCGGCGAGCGGCCAGCAACTCGGCCACTTCGGGTCGCGGCAGGTTGTGCGACTCGGCCAGTGCAACCCGGAACTCCGCCGGGTGGTCGATCCGGGCGAGTTCGTGACGCACCCAGTGCGCCACGGCGTCCCGACCGTCGGCGGTGAGGGTGTAGGTGGTTCGTTCCGGACGGTTGCCCTCGCGGTCGGTGCCGACCTCGGCCAGCAGTCCCGCCGCGGTCAGTCGAGCGACCGTGTGGTAGAGCGTGCCGTTGGTCAGCGTGACCAGCCGGTCCTCATGCCGCTGTCGCATCAGCCGGATCATCTCGTAGGGGTGCATATCGCCCTCGCGAAGCAGCGCCAACACCATCACCGCGAGCGGGGTGATCCGGCAACCGTCCTTCATGAGCATCCTCCGGTTAGCCCGGTCTGGATATCCCAGACCAACTAGTCCGGATGGACTATATGCCGCAGATCGCCCTCACACAACCCGGTGACCGCGGGGACGGTTCTTAGGGTCACCGGGGACCGAAAGGACCGTCCCCCGTGATCAGTGGCCGGTCCGAGGAAGCGCGGGCTACTCGGCGAGCTGCTGGACGACGGCGTCGTGGAG
>NZ_JAPUED010000168.1 GCF_027492755.1 Micropruina sp.
GGATCGGCCAGCAGACCGATCAGCAGGGTGCCGACCAGACCACCGACCAGGTGGACGCCGACCACGTCGAGCGAGTCGTCGAAGCCGAACTTGAACTTGAGGCCGACCGCGTAGGCACAGGCCACGCCGGCCACCAGGCCGAGGATGATCGCGCCGATCGGGCTGACCGCGCCGGCCGCCGGGGTGATCCCGACCAGGCCCGCGACGATTCCGGACGCCGCACCCAGCGAGGTGGGATGGCCGTCCCGGAGCTTCTCCACCAACAGCCAGCCGAGCATCGCGGCCGCGGTGGCGGCCAGGGTGTTCACCCAGGCCAGGCTGGCCAGGCCGTTGGCGGCAGCGGCCGAACCGGCGTTGAAGCCGAACCAGCCGAACCACAGCAGCGCGGCGCCGAGCATCACCAGGGTCATGTTGTGCGGACGCATCGGCTTGCTGCCGAAGCCGATCCGAGGACCGACGACCAGCGCCAGGGCCAGGGCTGCGGTACCGGCGTTGATATGGATGGCGGTGCCGCCGGCGAAGTCGATGGCCTTGATCTGGTTGAGGATCCAGCCTCCCACCAGCCCGGATTCCGGATCACCCAGTGCGAACACCCAGTGCGCGGCCGGGAAGTAGACCAGGGTGCCCCACAGGGCGGCGAACAGCGTCCAGCCGCCGAACGAGGCACGGTCGGCGATGGCGCCGGAGACGAGGGCGACGGTGATGATGGCGAAGCAGGCCTGGAAGGCGACGAACGCCAGGGCCGGGTAGCTGGCTTCGGGATCGTTGGTGAGCAGGCTCTCGAGTCCGGCGAACTCGAACGGGTTGCCGATGATGCCGGCACCCCCGACGGAGTTGCCGAACGCCATGCTGTAGCCGAACAGCACCCACAGGACGCCGATCACACCCATCGAGATGAAGCTCATCATCATCATGTTCAGGACGCCCTTGGCACGGACCATGCCACCGTAGAAGAAGGCGAGACCGGGGGTCATGAGCAGCACCAGCGCGGCACTGGTCAGGATCCAGGCGGTGTCGCCGGAGTTGAGTTCTAACAGGGTCATGCCGCAACGATCACCCGCCGGTGTTTCGCCGGAGTTCGAGTCCGGTTACGCCACGATTTCGTGGTGTTACAGCTGTATTGCCGACCAATCGGCGACGCACAGGTGAGAGCCTGGTAAAGCCCAGGGTGCGCCAGTAGGTTGGGCACATGGCGCCAGGGCCACAGACCTCGCATCAGGGGTAGTGCCAGGCGCCTTTCGGGTTCCGCCCGGCTCGTCGAGTCGGGCCCGATCGATCAGGAGGTTGCAGTGGACGTTCTCGTCACCGGCCGGCATTGCCAGATCAGCGACGACTTCCGTGCGCGCGTCACCGAACGACTGCGCGGTGTGGAGAAGTTGCGGGATCGGGTCATTCGGGTCGAGGTCCAGGTGTCGGCGAATCCGCACGCCCGACAACCCGACCAGGCGACCGCTGTGGAGATAACTCTGCGCAGCCGCGGTCCCGTCGTGCGGGCCGAGGCCAGTGCGGACGAGAAGCTGATCGCCTTCGAGCACGCCCTCGACCGGCTCAAGTCGCAACTGCGCCGGGCAGCCGACCGCCGCAAGGTGCACCGCGGACTCCGGGCGGGTCAGCAGTTCGGTGCTCCGCCACTACCCACCCCGCAGCACGAGGAAGATCGTCCGGAGATCCGCAAGATCGCCGGCCTGGAAGTGCATGGCGACGGGCCACTGGTCGTCCGCGAGAAGCTGTTCAAGGCCACTCCCCTGACCCTGGCGCAGGCGCTGGACGAGATGGAGTTGGTCGGTCACGACTTCTTCCTTTACGTGGACGCCGAAAGCGGCGCTCCCAGCGTGGTCTACCGCCGGAAGGCCTACGACTACGGCGTCATCCATCTCGACGTGGAGACCGCCGCCGAGCAGAGCGCCTGAGCCACGCACGTCGCCGTTTGATTGAGCTTGTCGTTGGTTGAGCTTGTCGAGAACCCCGGCAGTAGATGGGTCTCGACAAGCTCGACCAGCGGTGCCCACCACGGGCTCGCCCCGCGGTAGTCTCGGCAAGGCCGACCGCGGTACTTGAACCACCGCTGATTGAGCTTGTCGAAATCCCTTGTCGGAGGTGGGTCTCGACAGGCTCGACCAACGACAAGCTCGACCAGTGGTTACGGCGACCTCCAGCGGCGGCCGTCCCGACGCGGGGTGGCCGCAACCACTCCCGCCCCGAGCAACCGGTGGCCGGCAGCCTCCAGTTCGTGGGCCGCCGCGGTGAGCGTGGCACCGGTGGTGACGATGTCGTCGACCAGCACCACCTGTGCCGCCGGCCCCGGTAGGGCACGCAGGCTGTGCTGCCGGTTGACCGTCCGGTCGACGACACCCAGGCCCACCTGATCGCGGGTTCCCGCGGCGAGCACGAGCCCGCGCTGTGCCCGGATCTGCATGCCCAGCCGGCTCAGCCGCCGCGCCACACCCCTGGCCAACAGCCAGGTCAGGTCGAACCCTCGGGCGGCCACGGTGGCGCGGCTCGACGGGATCGGCATCACCACCACCGGTCCTGAACGCCAACTCTCCCGCAGCACCGCCGCCACGCTGCCCACCGCGAGTTCGGCCAGCAGCGGCACCAGTCCAAGGCCCTGTCGCTCCTTGCAGGCCAGGATCAGGGCGCGGAGTTCGTCGGCGTACTCGCCGCGTGCCCACACCACGCCGGCCAGATCGTCCAAGGGCACCGGACGCGGCGGCTGCCCGCGGACCAGCCGGGCGCATGCCGGGCAGCAGACCGGTCCGGGGCGTCCGCACCCGGCACAGCTACCGCCCCAGGCCAGGTCGGCTGCGGCCTCCAGCAGCCCGCGCCATCTCATCGTCCGAGTGTGCCGGGAGCGGCCCGTCCGGATGGAGTTATCCACAGCCTCGACGCGCCGAGGCCAACCTCAGGGCAGCGACACCGCCGCCACCCGGTCCAGCCACGGCTCCCAGGTGAAGCCGTCGACAAACCGCCAGGTCTGGCCGTCCGGTCCCCGCAGCACGGCCCGTCCCGACGGCGAGGACGCCAACTGCGCCAGTGCCGCCGTGTCATTGAGGCGGGCATCGGTGGCGACGGCGCCCTCACTGTCCACACCGACCACGCGCGCTCCGGTGCTACCGCCGAGCAGCACCAGCAGGCTGGCCGTCCCCGTCCACCCGACGTCGACCGGGGGTTGGCTGCTCTTCGCCCAGCTGGACGGCGTCAGCTGCCGCCAACCGATCACGCTCATGCCGGTGGGGCCCCGGACGACCGCCGCCACCCCCAGCACGGTGCGGCCCTGGTTCTCGATCACCAGCGCCACCCGGACGCCGTCGGGTGCCGGCGCGTAGCTGCGGATCCGGCCGGCCGGCAGCGCGTCGGTGTCGACGGACACCTCACGGCCGTCCCTGAGCGCCCGTAACCGGGCGCCTCGCGTCCGATCGAGAACCACCCACAATTCGCCCTGCCTGGTCCATCGCACCCGAGCGAAGCCCGAGCCGTTCAGGTCCTCTCGACTGGCACCGTCACGCACCGACACGGTGCGCACCCGGGTGCCGTCGTCGGTGATCAGCGCGAGAGTCTGGCCGTCCGCCCGGACGGCGAGCCCGCTGGCCGGCCGGGCGGTGCCGGGGAGCGGTTGCGGGGCCGCGAGCGGCTCCGACCAAC
Source organism: Micropruina sp. (assembly GCF_027492755.1). GTDB lineage: Bacteria > Actinomycetota > Actinomycetes > Propionibacteriales > Propionibacteriaceae > Micropruina. Next base: position 3,643 of record NZ_JAPUED010000168.1, read on the forward strand.
TGGCCCGTTCGACCGCGTCGCCGCGCAGAAGGTAGACCCCGTCGCCCGGATCGGGTGGCACCGGCGCACCCTGCTCGAAGTCCGCCGTGGTGAGAACTCCTGTGCCGTTCAGTCCCCAGACGACCCCGTTCCCGCGCACCCTCACACTGAGCACGCCTTCCAGCGAGGACAGCGACCAGACCAGTTCGGCGGCCAGCCGGCGGCGCGCCGCCACGTCCAGCGCCTCGGTATCGCCGGTGAGTTCCACTGTCGCCATCCCCGCCGTACCGACGGTCACCGAGGACACTTCGAGGTGGTCCGACAGCGCCGGCGCATAGGCGGCCGAGGCCTGCGGTGCGGGGCCGGCGAGCACCGCCCGAGCGGTCGCCAGCATGCCGAAGGTGCCGGACGGGAAGAACCGCGGGTCGGGCACCAGCCAGTTGGCGGTGACATCCCAGAAGCAGACGTCGGCGCGCGCCCACGAGCCGGTGAACAGCGATTGAGAAACCAACAGACCGCGTGGTGGCCGGGAGATCCGCCACTGGTTCCCGGCGTCGCGGACCAGCCCGAAGTCGTGCAGATAGGGCGTGTCCACCGGGGTGAACGAGCCCCGCCGATCGAGCGTGCCCACCAGCGGTGCGGTCAGCACCACTCCTGCGTCGCTGACCTGGGGAGGAAAGCCGGCGGCGTAGATCTCGACCCCCGATTCGGGCTGCCAGGCCTCCGCCGCCCCCGGGGTGAGGAACTCGCGGGCCACCGCGTAGCCCGGCTGGTAGGTGGCCATCGCATGCAGGAAGCCCTCGACGATCAACCCGGGCGACGCGCCCTGCGCCGGCGGCACCGGTGCGATGTCGACCCCCGGGTTGGCCTGTTGCTCGGCCGGCGCGTGGTGCTCCACCGGTCCGCTGGTGGGCACCGTCACGCAGCCGGCCAGCAGGGCCAGGACGCACAGGGTGCCCACGACCGCCGCCGGCCACCGACCGGCGCCGGACGTCCGGACGAGACGTGCGCGCCGCGGCGGTTGCACCCTGTTCACGCCGTCACCCCCGCGTCGTCCGGCACCACCGGCCACGGCGAGGAGATGAAAGTCTCCCCCGCCTTGCGCGGCAGGGTGAGCCGGAACTGCGCGCCCTGGCCGGGCCGTCCCCAGGCGTTCAACCAGCCGTTGTGCAGTCGCGCGTCGCCCAGCGCGATGGCCAGGCCCAGGCCGCTGCCCCCCACGGTGCGGCGACGGGCCGGATCGGCCCGCCAGAATCGGTTGAAGACCAGGTGTGCCTCCGCAGCGCTGAAGCCGACGCCGTGATCGCGCACCGCCACGGCGACCGCACCGTCGTCGGCGCGCACATGCACGGTGACCGGGCGTCCCTCGCCGTGCTCGATGGCGTTGGTGATCAGGTTCCGCAGGATGCGTCGGATCCGCCGGGGATCCATCTCGGCCAGACACGGTGCGGGGGCGTCCAACTCCAACGTGATGCCGTACTGCTGGGCGAAGCGGTTCTGCGCGGTGAGCTCCTCGGCCGCGATCTGCACCAGATCGACCTCTTCCAGGCTCAGCTCGGCGGCACCGGCGTCGAAACGACTGATCTCGAGCAGATCGGTGAGCAGCTCCTCGAACCGGCCCACTTCGGCCGACAGCAACTCGGTGCTCCGTGCCGCGAGCGGGTCGAAGCTCTCCCGCTGGCCGTACAGAACGTCGGCGGCCATCCGGACGGTGGTCAGCGGAGTACGCAGTTCGTGGGTGACGTCGGAGACGAACTGCTGCTGCACCTGGGAGAGGTCCTCCAGTTCGGTCAGCTTGCGGTCCAGCTCGGTCGCCAGGTGGTTCATCGACCGGGCCAGCCCGGCCAGGTCCTCGGTGCCGCGTACCGCCATCCGATCGTCCAGGTGCCCAGAGGCCAACCGTTCGGCCGCCAGCCGGGCGGCCCGGATCGGACGCAACACCTGCACAGCGATCAGGTACACGGTGGCGACCACGCCGACCAGCACGATCAGACCGGCCACCACGGTCGCGCGCTGCACCACCGCGAGAGTCTCGGCTTCGGACTGCTGGGTGAACAGGAAATAGACCGGGTAAGGGGTGCCGCCGGGCGCGGTGAGTGCCGACCCGATCGCCAGACCGGGAACCGCCGGCCGGGCATCGGTGAATCGGATCTCGGTCGGCGTGGAGTAGATGCCGTCGGCACGCAGCACCGCCCGCCGCAACGACTCGGGCACGCTGCCGTACTCCACTCCGGCCGAGCCGATGTCCGAGACCGGACCGGCCACCACCACGTAGTACTGATTGCCGACCGAACCGCGGTAGGCGGCATCCCGGGCCAATTCGGTGAGCTGCTCGTTGATCGACGACGTGCGCGGGTTGAGGGTGCGCAGCGAGCGCTGCATGCCGTCCAGCACCACGGACGCCTCGGCCAGGCTGGCTTGCCGTTTGCCGTCCAGGATGCCGCGCGAGGACTGGTCCATCAGGAACCAGCCGGTGGCGGCCAGCACCGTCAGCGCCGCCACCAGCGCGGTCACCACCACCCGGAACGGCAGCGAACGCGACCAGGGCGTCCGGCGGATCCGGTCACCGGCCTCGACGGTCATGGGGCTTCGCGTGGCTCCCCGGCCCGGTAGCCGATGCCGCGGACGGTGACGATGATCTCAGGATGTTCGGGATCGCGCTCGATCTTGCTGCGCAGCCGTTGCACATGCACGTTCACCAGCCGGGTGTCGGAGGCGTGCCGGTAGCCCCAGACCTCCTCCAGCAGCAGCTCGCGGCTGAAAGCGTGCCGGGGACGCTTCGCCAACGCCAGCAACAGGTCGAACTCCAACGGCGTGAGCGTGAGCAGCTCGGAGCCGCGCCGCACGGTGTGCTCGGACACGCTGATGGTGAGGTCGCCGATGGGCAGGGTGCCGGCATCCTCGGCGGGCACGTGACGGCGCAGCCGGGTGCGGATCCGGGCCAGCAACTCCTTCACCTTGAAGGGCTTCGCCACGTAGTCGTCGGCACCGGCTTCCAAACCCTCGACCACGTCGCGGGTGTCGGACTTCGCGGTCAGCATCACGATCGGAACCCCGGACACGGCGCGAATATCGCGGCAGACGTCGACGCCGTCACGGCCGGGCAGCATCAGGTCGAGCAGCACCAGATCGGGGCGGTAGCGATGGAACGCCTCCACCGCGCGCAGGCCAGAACTACACCAGGAGGCATCGAATCCGTCGGCGCGGAGCACCAGCTGCAGCATCTCGGACAGTGCGACATCATCGTCGATCACCAGGATGCGTTGTGCGCGCTGTATTCCGTCCGACACTGCACTCCCTCGTTCCGGACGCCGACCGTTCCCGCAGTGTAACCCGCGACCCGAAAGCGGCGACGAGTGCTTGACTCGCTGGTCGAGCTTGTCGAGATCCCGGACTCCGGGCACGGCACAGGGTTTCGACAAGCTCAACCAACGGTGAGGCGCGGCGTTGGACGGCGCTTGTCAGTTCCGCTCGGGATGAGCGGTCCAGGTGGCGAGCAGCGCGAGGTCGCCGCCCTGACGTCGCAGCACCCTTCGCCACAGCGTGTCGGGGTCGCGGTCGTACACGTCGGCGTAGCTCGCCGGCACCACATGCCACCAGCCCTGCTCGAGTTCACGGTCCAGCTGTCCCGGCGCCCAGCCGGCGTAACCGGCGAAGATCCGCAGGTCGCGGTAGGCGCCCTCGGCGATCTCCACCGGGGTGTCCAGGTGCAGCAGGCCGACGGTGTCGAACAGTGACCGCCACCCGGGCGGTTCCTCGTCCGCGCGCTGCGGTGAGGCGAGGCAGATCGCGCCCTCCTGGGAGACCGGGCCACCTTCGAACAGCACCTGCGGCTCGCTGACCAGCGGCGCCCAGGCAGGCAGCGCGCTGCGCAGGTCGATGGTCGATTCGCGGTTGATCACGACGCCGAGCGAACCCGATTCGTCGGAGTCGAGCACCAGCACCACGCTCTGGTCGAATACGCCGTCGCCGAGCTCGGTGCTGGCCACCAGCAGCACGCCGGGCGTCACCTCGCCGGTCGTCATGCTCGCCCCCTCATGGCCCCAAGCATGCCACCGATGGTAGGCCCGGCGAGCATGCGGTTTCGCCTCGCGATGACGCCTTTGACCTGGATGCCGCGCCGCCTCACCTACTTGCGTCCAAGCCAAGAGGCCCCGCCGAGCATGTCGACGGGGCCCCGTGAACAGGGTGGAGGTGGGGGGAGTCGAACCCCCGTCCTCAGAAGGTGAACCAGGACTTCTCCGGGCGCAGTTGACTAGGCGGTTTTCTCGGCTCCTACCCTCGCGTCAACACGTGGTAGCCAAGCCCAGTTCCAGTAAAGTCCCGAGCCGCCCCTGGAACCCAGGCGGCTCAGCAAGCCTTCTATACGAGGCCAGTAACCGGACGGAAGGCTACGTCCGGGCTGACCCTTCGGTCACTGCTCAGGCAGCGAGAGCGAAGTCTGCGCGAGAATTGTCGGCAGTTATTGGTTTTCCAAGGATCGTTAACGAGATGTCCTTGGATCCTCGGCCCGCTTCTCCTGGGACTACCGTCCCGAGTCGAAACCAGTCACC